>QXZH01000099.1 GCA_009886465.1 Opitutaceae bacterium | reverse complement strand
GGTAGCGGAAAGCCGATTGATTCGGCTGTCCTAATGGACGGAGCGCCCAACACCTACGGATTGACCGAGTCGACATCTGCCAAAGTATATGCAATCAGTAATTATAACGGCGTCCCCACCCCGCTTTACGACAAGTTTATTAATGAACCCCTCATCCCAGAGTTCGCTTTAAACATCTACAATGTCGTCCTTGGGCCAGCCCTCATTATCCTTGGGCTAACACTTCTTCTAGGGATCGCCACTCGCTTCTCACTCTTTTTAATGGGTCTTGTTTACACCAGCCTCACATTCGGTCTTATTCTGATCAAACAAGATGCAGGTATTGCTTGGCTAGGTGTCCACATCATCATGATTGTTATAGCGCTCGCACTTGCGAAACACAATAGATTCGCTATCCTAAAAAAGTGGTAACATACGCTATTTAACTCATGGACTTCGAACTCCCCAGACTCTCCCGCCGAGAATTCCTTTCAAAATCATCGATTGGGGCCGGCCTAGTGCTCGGCACGCCCTCCATTCTCAAGGCTAAGGCACCGGGTGCTACTGGTGATGACATCCGCGTGGGTTTTATTGGTTGTGGCAAACAGCATGAAGTGCTCTTCAACGCTATGGTGAACATACCAGGCATCCGATATGTGGCTGCCTGCGATATTATGAAGGCCCGAGTCGGGCGCACTTTTTCTGCTATCAAATCGCGATTTGATTACAAGATCAACCGCTACCTCAGCGCAGAGGAGATGCTTGAGAAAGAAGATCTAGATGCCGTCTTCGTGTCCACTCCTGATTTCTGGCATGCGCCACACACCGTGATGGCTCTGGAAGCAGGCTGTCATGTGTATTGCGAAAAGATGATGTCCAACACAATCGAAGGGGCACGTAGCATGGTCGCAGCGATGGATCGCACTGGCAAGCTCTGCCAGATCGGGCACCAACGCCGCAGCAACCCACGCTATCAATTCGTACTGAATGAACTCATTCAAAAAGAAAATATCTGCGGTCAGATTATTAACCTGAACGGCCAATGGAATCGAGCACTAAGCTCCTCCCAAGATATTGTCTCGAAACCCTCAATTCTTCCCGAAGCTGAAATTCTCCGCGAGTATGGCTTCGATGCCGGTGCCGACCATACACTTAATCTCGAGGAGTTGCGACACCGTTTCCTCAACTGGCGCTTTTACACAGGCCTGTCTGGGGGACCGATCTCCGACCTAGGAGCCCACCAGATTGATATATTTAATTGGTTCCTTGGCACTCAACCAAAGTCCGTCATGGCTTCTGGAGGGCGTAGTTACTTCAAGGATCGGGAGCACTTTGACAACGTCATGTGCATCTTCGAGTATGAGACAGCTTTGGGTAGCGCACGCGCCTTTTACCAAGTCCTCACCACAACAAGTTCAGGTGGAGGTTACTACGAGACATTCATGGGCACCGATGGCACGATCGAAATGTCTGAACGCGAAGCGTATACCAATATTTACAAAGAATCGGGTGCAGACTCCACGAAATGGGACGAACTTGTCAGGCGTGGATTACTAAAGAAAGAATCAGCTGGTGTCGCTGCAGGCGGAACCGATGCCATCGCCTCTTACGAATCCGCTCCGCCCGACAAATACGCCCTCCCCGGCGGACTGAGCAAACAGCCCCACACACCGCATGTAGAAAATTTCTATGGAGCCATCCGTGGCGATACTAAATTGACCTGCGATGCCCGCCACGCACTTGAATCGGAAGCTCCAATCTATTGGGTCAATCCCGCCGCAAACAGTCATGAAATAATCAATTTTACCGAAGAGCATCTACACACATAGAAAAAGCTAAAATTCTGAATAAACACAATCAATACAATGAAACAAATTACACTCTTTGCCCTTAGCTCTAGCCTACTAATTTTTGCAGGATGTGGCGACAAAGCCTCAAACAGTGACGGGACGGCAGCTTCACCAGATTCCACGGCAGCTACTGCAGGCAGTATGCCACTGACCACAGAGATCCCACCGGAGCTCATCGAAGGCACGCCGCAACCGATCAAAGTACCCAACCTTGAACTAGCTCTTTCTAGCGCCCCAGTCCTGATGGTTCCCGAGGGCACTCAATTGCTGTCCGCGAACAAATCCGTGACCGGTAGCGACGACTTTCCCATTATCGGCGAACTCTCCTACATCACTGATGGCGACAAGGAGGCGGGCGAAGGTTACTTCGTGGAACTCATGGACGGCCTTCAATGGGTGCAAATCGACCTCGAAGAACCCGCAGATCTCTTCGCCATCTGGGTTTGGCACTATCACTCACAAGCACGCGCTTATCACGACGTAGTCGTACGAGTCTCCAATGACCCCACCTTTGAGTCTGGAGTCACGACCCTTTTCAACAACGACTACGATGACTCAGCCGATCAAGGCAAAGGCACCTCAAAGCCTTACGTTGATTCCCGCTATGGTAAATTAATCGATGCCAAAGGCAGTAACGCCCAATTCGTACGCCTCTACAGTAACGGAAACACCGCCAACGACATGAATCACTACATAGAGGTAGAAGTTTACGGTAAATAGAGGAACTTCTTCTTACACCCAAATTCGAAACTCTCTTTCTTAATTCGAGATAAGAGGTACTTAGCTAGGCACCCCAGCCGTGCTTAAAGCAGGGTGAGTGGGACCGTTCAACTAGCTGTTTATTAACAGCCTAAGGAACCCTCGGTAGTCCACTTCCGAGTTGCTCCTAAAAAGCAATTCATCGCCCGCGTCAAAGTATTAGATATCTAGTCGAATTAATTTCCCGTATGTTTAAAAGCATATATCCCATGAAAGGATGATGCGCTAAAGAAATAGTCGTCTTAATGACTGGCAATTTCTGCCTATTAGATAAGCTTAGTAATCAACAGACTAAGTATTTTAGTTAAGTATTAACTTCCTTCTATCCCATCATGTCCAAGGTCCGTGTTCGTTTCGCTCCAAGCCCAACGGGTTTCTTCCACATTGGGAGTGCCCGCACCGCACTATTTAATTGGCTCTATGCGCGGCATACTGGAGGGACTTTCGTGCTACGCATAGAAGACACTGATAAGAAGCGCAATACCCCAGAAGCTCTCCGAGTCTTACTCGAAGGCATGAAGTGGATGGGAATGGACTGGGATGAGGGACCCGAAGTGGGCGGCGATTACGGCCCTTACTTTCAAAGCCAGCGCCAGCCAATCTACGACGAGTATCTTAAAAAACTTACAGACGCGGGGCGCACCTACGAAAAAGATGGCGCAATCTGGTTCAAACTCGAAGGCGAACGTTATAACACTTACGACGATTATTTAAAAGCAGAGGTCGAGAAAGTTAAAACTGCCCCCATTGTCATCAATGATGAGGTGCGTGGTCGAGTCGAGCGCACTGAAGAAATGGACTTCGTCCTCGTACGCAAAGACGGCAGTCCAGGCTTCCATCTCGTCAATGTGATCGATGACATCACGATGGGTATCACGCACGTAATTCGAGGCGAAGATCATCTTTCAAATACCAGTAAACACGTCGAACTGTTTAATGCCTTCGGCGAAGAGCCACCAAAGTTTGCCCACATTCCGCTGATACTAAAAGAGGAAGGGTCGGGCAAAATGAGCAAGCGAGATAAAGGTGCACTAATCGAAGAATACGGATCACGCGGATTCCTAGCTTCCGCTGTTCGCAACTACATTTCTCTTCTTGGCTGGAATCCGAAAAATGAACGCGAGAAAATAGATATCGATGAGATCATCGAGCTCTTCGACTTCCCTGGAATCAATAAAGGCAACGCGCGCTTCGACGAGAAGAAGCTTTCCGCCCTCAACGCTGATTATTTACGAGAACTGAACATCGAGAGCTTCACTTTCCTCGCCCGGCCAATACTTAATAAGGCGGGCGTCGTCAGCGAGGATGCCGACGAGGACTACCTCCAAGCTGTGCTTACTCTTTGCCAGCCCAAGGCCCGCTCACTCGAAACCCTCTCGGAACTCTGTGGGTATTTCTTTACAGACAACTACGCGATGGACGAAAAGGCAGGCTCGAAAATCGCCAAGAAGTCCGACCCCAAAGAACTACTAGGCGAGGTGCTTCCAATCCTAGAAAGCATCAAAAGCTTTGATGCCGACAGCTTGAAGAGCGCACTTGAAACTCACGCAGAATCTAAAGATCAAAAGGTCTTCGCCTATTTCCCTGCCCTGCGTTATGCTACCAGTGGGCAAGGGGGCGGCCCCGATCTATTGCCCATGCTTGCAGTCATGGGTCGCGAACGCGTGGTCGCACGAATTAAGCAGTTTATCGGCTAGTCTTTAGTGGTGCGTGAAAACCAACTATGCCGCCGCCATAACTAGCGAAATGTCAAAATACGGAAACCTAATCTTCAAAAAAAGCCTAGCTAACATCTAAGCTTAGGAGCAGACTTAGTGCTCCTAAAATTAAAAAAATACCCCACAAAACATCATGTCAAAAAACAATACCGTTCTCCTCGTAGCCAATGGCGATCTTCGCATCACTGCCAATCAAAAATGTTGGTCTAAGCAGGATGAGATGGAACAGGAACTCGCTAGTGTAATTCAGGGCCTCGGTGGCAAACTCAAGCGAGCTCACAAATATGACCCCGAACTTAAGCACGGCTTCATCTCCAGCCAGCGCCAAGGCATGGATGTGTTTGCAAAGATCGACCGGCAGGCGCCCCTTATTATTGCCGAGGCGGTCTGGCAATACTCGCACCACCTTCTCCACGGTCTCATCTCACACGAGGGGCCCATCCTCACGGTAGCCAACTGGAGCGGTACATGGCCCGGCCTCGTCGGCATGCTTAATCTAAACGGCTCTTTAACAAAGGCAGGCGTCAAATATTCTACACTCTGGAGCGAAGACTTCAGTGCTGATAAACGCTTTCAGAAGAAGCTCAAGAAATGGCTAGAAACAGGTAGCGTGAGCCACCCAACCGCACACGTAAAGAAATACAAAAGCATGGGCACGCCTCCTCGGCTTAGGAAAGTTGCCGAAAAAATCGCCACCGATCTTGACCGTAATAAAGCCATCATGGGTGTCTTCGACGAGTTCTGCATGGGCATGTATAATGCCACCATCCCTGATGAATTACTCTTCCAGACTGGCGTCTATAAGGAACAACTCAGCCAGAGCGCACTCTATGCTGAAATGCAGACCGTTACCAAGACTGAAGCCGACGAAGTCTATAACTTTATCGTAAAAAAAGGCTTTAATTTCCACTTCGGACGCAATGCTAAGACTAGCCTCACAAAGGCACAAGTGATCGAACAATGTAAAATGTATATAGCTGCTTGTCGCATTGGTAACACCTACGGCTGCGACGCACTTGGCATCCAATACCAGCAAGGCCTCAAGGATCTTTGTCCAGCTTCCGACCTCGTAGAAGGTATGCTCAACAGTACCGACCGCCCTCCGGTCAAAAACGCCAAAGGTGAAGTCATTCTTAAGGGCGAAACTTACCCACACTTCAACGAAGTCGACGAGTGCTGCGGCCTCGATGCCCTAATGACGAAGCGTGTGCACACAGCGCTCAAGCAGCCCACCGAGACAACCCTCCATGATTTACGTTGGGGCGACTGGGACAAATCGGGCACGACGGACGAGTATGTATGGGTCTTTCTTATTTCAGGATCGGCACCCATCGAGCACCACATAGGCGGATGGAAAGGAAGCCACGGCTACCGACAGCCTGCTATGTATTTCCCAAAGGGCGGTAGCACACTGCATGGCATAGCTAAGCCTGGTGAAATCGTCTGGAGTCGCATTTTCATCGAAGACGGTAAACTCAAGATGGACCTTGGCCGCGCCAAAGTAATCACACTACCGAAGAAAGAGACTCAGCGCCGCCTCGACGAGACCACTCCACAGTGGCCAATCATGCACGCCGTGACCTATGGCGTGAGCCGGGACCAGATGATGGCACGCCACCAAGCCAACCACATCAACGTCGCCTATGCCAAAAGCGAAAAGGAGGCCGACAACTGCATGTATGCAAAAGCTGAGTTAGCCAAAAAGATGGGAATGGAAGTCGCCCTATGCGGCACCAACGCCAAAGGTAAAAAGCTCTAATAGACTAGACATTAATATTTTTAAAAAAGGTGTCCCGAGCAATCGGGGCACCTTTTTTATGACTTGAATGACCGCATTTAAATGCAGAACCAAAATCCACATCTAAAGAGCATTTGATCAGATCCTATGAAACAATCCTTCGCCCATTCTTTACACCCACGAATTTTCAGTTGAACCTGTAACCGTGGATGCTCTCAAAACAGATTTGACCGTGCCCGATCTCTGGCAACAGAAGGCGGTCAACCTTCTGCGGGCCGAATACGACCTTATCGTCGATGCACCCACGGGTGCCGGTAAAACTTTCATCTTCGAGCATCTCGTCGAACGTGACTTTCCTGGCAAAGCAGTCTTTACCGTACCAACACGTGCCCTTGCTAACGACAAGCTACGCGAATGGCAAGACATGGGCTGGCGCGTGGGCATTGCGACAGGCGACCTCGCCTACAATCTTGATGCGCCCATCATAGTCGCAACGCTCGAAACTCAAAAGCGCGCCCTCATGACCAGTAAAGGTCCACGCCTGCTCGTGGTCGACGAATACCAAATGGTCGGCGACCCAGCTCGTGGCATGAATTATGAGCTTGCTCTGGCGATGGCTCCACCCGACACCCAACTGCTCCTACTCAGTGGCAGTGTAGCCAATCCGCACGAAATTGAGGCCTGGCTTACCCGCTGTGGACGGCAGGTCGCCACCGTTCGCCACAGCGAGCGTCCCGTCACGCTCGACGAGGTGCACCTCGACGCCCTACCTAACCATGTGCCTGAGAGTATCCATGGCCGCTGGCCTCGCTACATCGCGCGTGCGCTCGACGCCGGTCTCGGTCCCATCCTCATTTTCGCCCCCCGGCGTAAAGCCGCCGAAAATCTCGCTCGCGCCCTTGCCGCCGCCCTACCAGAACCCGACACGATCGTCCTCACTGCCGAGCAAAAAGCTATCGCTGGTAGCGAACTCGCTCGAACACTCAAACAACGCGTCGCCTTCCACCACAGCGGAATGAGCTATGCGCAACGCGCCGCCCTAGTCGAACCACTTGCCAAGGCCAACCAACTTAAAGTCATCGTCGCCACGACCGGACTGGCCGCTGGAATCAACTTCGCCATGCGCTCTGTCATCGTGCTCGACCGCGAATACCGTGTGGCCGAAAGCCACCGCGACCTCCGTCCCGACGAGCTATTGCAAATGTTCGGCCGCGCTGGTCGCCGAGGCCTCGACGCGCGCGGCACCGTTCTTTTCACAGGTAAAACTCCTCGTTTGATTGAAGCCAGACCCCTACGTTTACAACGCGAGAGTAATGTCGACTGGCCATCCCTGCTCACCGTCATTCAAACCGCACTCGACACAGGCAAAGAACCCCTCGAAGCGACGCGTGAATTGACCGCACGCCTATTTGTACGCGAACCGATTCACCTCGGGCTAGACGATTTCCTGAAGCAGCGAAAAAGCACTACAAAACCCGTCACTCCCAACACAAAGGAACAAGCCATTTCTGGCGGTGTTATCACTGAATTTTGCAACAAAGAGGGCATCTGGGAGCGCAAACGATCACCGATTATTTTTAGAATCAAAGACACATGGTATTTAGATGGCGATACCTGGCGCCCTGGTCTCAGCAGTCCAAAGATCGTGGCTAGTCTCCGTATTGGCACCATTTGTAAATTTGGTACAAACAAAGACCGCCTCTACGGGCTTGAAGTGCCTCTAGCGACTTTTCCAGAAACTAGCGAAGACAACCGCCTTACCCTCACAAAGTGGCTATTCAAAGCCCTCCGCGAGAAAGAGCGCAACGAAGGCAGAAAACCCAACCTTACTAAGCTCTGGGCACTACAAACCATCGAGCGGCACATTCTACCAAAGCTCCCTCAACTCACACGAGGCGGTCGAGCCGTTAATCTCAGAGAGCGCGGTGGCACCCTCTACGCCCAACTCGACTACGCCGAGGGCGAGATCTATGCACTCAAAGACCTCAACGGCAAAGGCTTACTCAATCCCATCGAACGTAAACGCGAGATCCAAGGGAGCCATCCAGAGGACATAGATCTGAGGACGGGGGACAGAAGCTCTCGAATGCATAGCGTCGCAGAACAGTGGCATACACTCGGTCTGATCGACGCGCAAGCCCACCCCACTCGGCGTGGCATCCTCTTTTCCTTCTTCAACCACGGCGAAGGACTTGCTGTGGCCGCTGCACTCGAAGCCAAGCACTACCCGATCGAAGAACTCGTATACGATCTAGCCAACTTACGAGCAGGTCACCGCTTTAACGCGCTAGCCCTAGCGGGTCGGCCGATCACTGCCTTCTGCCAAGAAGCCTACGGCCTCCGTACTATCCCAGGTTATTTAAGGCGCGGCCTTCCTGAAGACTACGGCGAAGGCGCCAGCGAGATCCTCTACAATATCGAACATAAAAGCAGTCGTGCTGAAGCCTATCTCGATGACGAGTTGAGCCAAGGCGACATCGAACGCGCCCGCGTCGAATGGCGTAGCCTACGTATGCACATCGCCCACGCGCCCAATTACGATTGGGATCGTTGGCTAGATTTGCAGGCCGCGTGTAGGAAATCTTTAGGTATTAATCAGCCGAGTCTGCCTTTTGAAAATTTACCACCGCTCACACGCCAACAGAAGCAATAGCGTGCGAATTCATTCAGCCCCGATTCGGCAGGTCGATAAAAACACGAGCCGTCTTCGATATGTCACAAGCTCACATGCCAAGATTGGCTAAACTAGCGCCACTCGTGTTTCGGATAACGACCAGCCAGTTCCTTGCGAACGTGCACATAAGCCCCGTCCCAGAAGCCGTCAAGGTCGTCAGTCAGATGCGCTGGTCTTTGATTCGGCGCGAGAAGTTCTACAAGTAGCGCCACTTGACCATTCGCGACCCTAAGCGTAGCTCCAGGCACATCATAAAAGTTCTGAAGCTTCGAGCTAATGATCGCTCGGCCATTGGCTTCGTAACGAATCTTGGCGGGGCGATTTCTTCCCGCTAGCTCCATCTCGGCGGGTGCGTAGGTGGCAATATAGTAAACTTGTTCGGGGCTGATCCATTCTTTGACCGCATTTAAAACGGGGCGGTCTTTAATCTCTTTGTAACTAAGCGCACCGTGGCAGATTTGCTCGATCAAAAGTTGGCGTGCCTCTTCATCAATCGGTGCGATTCCGGTTTCGGGGCAGTGCTTGGCCACGAAATTGACACGGGCGATCCAGTTATCGACCGAGGCATCCCACTTCTTAAGATTTAAACGGCCCGCCACCACTTCAGTTGCTAATAAGCTGGCTGCCTGATCGTAGTCCGGGTCCCCCTGATCTTTGGAATGTAAGACGAGATCACGAAAATGACGCTCAGTGCGACAAACGACACGCCTTGCGGTAGAATCATAACTCGTCCTTGTCCCCTCATTGAAATCATCGGGGAAGGTTTCTTCTAGCCATTCAATTTCCACCTTTGTTGCCAGTCCAAGCAAGACAGAGACATCACCCCGCAGCTCACGCTCTTCGATTTCAGCTGCCACAAAGAGTTCACTCTCAACGAGGCTCTCACGTCGTAACTCGCCCGAACGGTCGTGCACCATCTTACAGCGGCGCGTACCGCGATCATTGCGAAGTGCTAAGTGATCCGAGAACGCAACCAGTAGACAGCGACAAATACGTTCCTCTGCATCGGGCAGCGCACCGCTGCGCATATCTAAGCCCGCCCGTTCAGCGAGGTGTAGAATTTGCTGGGCTACCGCGCCTGCTTGTCGAGCCGCAGCGCCATGGATGCCTAGCGCGCTACATGCGTTGGCGTTAAACTTAGCCCCACGAGCAATCTCCCATGCTTGTAGATGTACAAAGTAATCGGAACGAACATCGGCATGATCCTCGATCTGACGAATTTGCTCACGTCGCACACGGCTATCGCGTGAAACTCGATAAAAGGGTCGCCCCTGACTCAGTGCCGCAATCAATGCGGCATCTTGCATCACACCTAAACGATCAGCCTCGATCAACAATCGCGCATAGCGAGGGTGCAAGGGGAAGCGTGACATCTGACGACCGAGCGCAGTGATCTCACTACTCGAATCCAGAGTTCCTAAATCTTTAAGTAAGCCATAGGCACGTTCCAAAGATTGTTTGCTGGGCGCTTCATACCATTCGAACTGATCGAGTTTGCTTATACCCGCAGCCGCTAGCATCAATACAGTCTCCGACAAATCGACGCGCTTCACTTCAGCCACGTCGCGTGCCGCGCGTGCCTCGTGCTCCGCTTCACTCCAAAGTCGAACACAGAGACCAGGGCCCGTTCGTCCGGCTCGACCTGCACGTTGCTCCGACGATGCGCGACTAATCGGCTCAACCAAAATTGAATTAATGCCTCTTCGTGCATCGTAACGTGCGACTCGCGCAAGGCCCCCATCGATTACAGCGCGCACGCCTTCGATCGTAATCGAAGTCTCGGCCACGTTGGTCGATACGATCACTTTGGGCACTTCACCACTCGTGACCGCCCTATCCTGGGCATCGGGTGGCAATTCTCCATGCAAGGGCAAAACCTCGTAGCTACGTGCTTCGGACAATGCCTGGATTGCATCAATCGTCTTTCGAATCTCGAACGCACCTGGCATAAAGACGAGCACGTCGCCCGAATGCTTTGCACCCACTAGCTTCTTAAAGGATGCAGCGGCTCGCTCCCAAACGGGAGCTGTATCACGCCCAAGCGCAGAACCCGCATGGCTCACTTCAACAGGATACATCCGACCCGATGTTTCCACTCGTGAACAAGGCGCTAAAAAGCCCTCAAGCGCATCGATATCCAAAGTAGCCGACATCACGATCAACTTTAAGTCTGACCGCTTCGACTGCACCGTCAGTAGAGCCAAAGCGAGACTTAGATCACTGGTTAAATGTCGCTCGTGAAACTCGTCAAATACGACCGCACCAACCCCTTTGAGTGAGGGATCTTCTAAAATTTGCCGCAATAGGATCGCCTCAGTAACGAAGCGAATACGTGTCTTAGCACTGACTACATTTTCAAAACGAATTTGATAACCTACATCGTCACCTAGCTGAACGCCACGTTCAAGGGCGACTCGTTTGGCTAGAAGTCGGGCCGCCAGACGCCGAGGTTGCAACACGACGATCTCTCCCTCGATACCTGCCTGATCGAGTAGTATCTGAGGCACCTGTGTCGACTTACCCGAACCAGTAGGCGCGGCGAGGACGATCCGCCCCGTCGAGGCGATACCAGCGATTAGTTCGGCTGCAACCTCGTAGATGGGAAGAGTTCTTAGAGACGTGGCCATGTAGACAGGTAGCGTGCGAGCTTGTTCGCGCCGTGGTCAATACTTTACGCGCAAGCAATCTTCTACTAGCGAGTGCGAACTAGTATGCTACGATCAAACTTGAGCCTGCTACAAAAATACTGTGTAATCACCCAATGGACAGCGAATCACTCCAGCGTGATCTTCGTAAGGAGATCTTATTTGCACGTCGCCGCATCTACGATGTGGGTGAGGCAACGCCTCTGGATTCAATTCTTTTGGATGGCTCGAATATAGAAATCTTTGTAAAGCGTGAAGACCTGTCGCCCATCCACGCCTATAAATGGCGCGGTGCCTATAACATTATGGCGCAACTCAGCACGGAAGAATTGGCTGCTGGCGTTGTGACCGCTTCGGCGGGCAATCATGCGCAAGGTGTGGCGCTGGCTGCTCGAAAACTCGATACGCGTGCGATCATTTACATGCCGCTCTCCACTCCCCGTATGAAACAAGTCGCCGTCAAACGCCATGGCGGCGAATCCGTAGAAATCCGCCTTCACGGCGACAGCTACGACAGCTCGAGCGCCGCCGCACACGAATGCGCAGCCAAAGAAAACCTCATCTACATCCACGCCTACGACGACCTGGCGGTAATGGCAGGACAAGGCACCCTCGCTGACGAGATCGTAATGTCCGGCAAAGGCCCCTTCGATGTCGCCTATTTACAGGTCGGCGGCGGAGGCATGGCTGCCGCGGCGGCAACTTGGTTAAAAACAAATTTTCCAGACATCCGTATCATCGGCGTCGAAGGCGTCGATCAAGCCTCGATGGCTGCTGCAGTCAAATCAGGTGCCCCCGTCGCTCTAGATCACGTCGATGTCTTTTGTGATGGCACAGCGGTGCGTAAGGTCGGCACACTCACCCATCAAATCTGCGCCGACCTAGTCGACGAATGGATGACCGTAACGAATGACGAAGTCTCCGCCGCGATTCAATTCCTCTGGGAACAACTGCGCTGTATCCCAGAGCCTTCAGGCGCAATGGGTGTGGCCGCAATTCTGAAGCAAGGCAAAGCGCTCGAAGGCAAGCGCGTGCTCAGCATACTTTGCGGTGCAAATATGGACTTTGAACAGTTAGCCACCATCGCCCTACGGTCGGCCGTGGGGGCAGCTCGTCGACGTTTCCTGAAAATCCAGATTCCCGAAAAAGCGGGTGCTATGTACGGGCTACTCAAATCGATGCCAGACACAGTCAGCATTACCGACTTCCAATACGGCAAAACCGATCCCGCGATGGCTGCACCCGTTATCGGCTTTGATGTCTCGCCGATGGAGTTCAAAGTACTCACGCAAGCACTCGTCGATGGCGCTTACAACTTTGAAGAGGTGACTTCAGAAACCGACGTGAGCTTTCGCCTAATTCACTATCATTCAAAGCTTTTGAGCTGTCCGATATTCATCACCCTTGAATTTCACGAACGCCCCGGAGCGCTGGCGGAGTTCCTCAAAACAGTCAGCCCCCATTCAAATCTCTGCTATTTCAACTATGTCTACTCGGGCGAGCGCGTCGGGCGAGCGCTACTGGGGTTTGAGTTTGAAAACGCAGAGGGCAACAAACGCTTCGACCAAGTGCTAAAATCTGCCAAACACGCCTATCGCGCTTACGAACGAGTTTCAAAAAATTCGATCAAAAGGATACTAGGCTGAAGATATAAATTTTTAGGATAACACACTCTGCGTCGGGCTACCACTGCCCTGGAAAAACTCGATACCCTCCCCCTGAAATAGTATCTCGCCGCCAGCTTGGCCACCTTCGGGGCCCAGTTCTAAGATCCAGTCAGCCATACGGATGACGTCAAGGTCGTGCTCAATAATTAGGATGGTATTACCAGCATCTCGTAATTTGAACAGAAGGTCCATGAGGCGTTGCACATCAAGCCAGTGTAATCCTGTGGTCGGTTCGTCCAAAATGTAGAGCGTTTGCCCTTGCTGGCGTTTGCTTAACTCTAAGGACAATTTGATGCGTTGGGCTTCGCCACCCGAAAGCGTTGGAGCAGGCTGACCGAGCTTAATATAACCGAGGCCTACGTCGGCGAGTGTATGGAGTTTTTCTGCAATTCTGGGCTGCTTACTAAAGACTTTAAGTGCTTCATCTACGCTCATCGCTAAAACGTCGGCAATACTGTAGCCCTTGAAGCGTGCGTCGAGCGTTTCACGGTTATAGCGGCGACCATTACAGCTGGGACACTCACTGTAAACGTCGGCCATAAACTGCATGTCGAGCTTGATCACACCATCGCCCTTACAACGTTCGCAGCGGCCACCGCTGACGTTGAAGGAAAAACGATTACGCTTGTAGCCACGAATTTTAGCGATCGAGCATTTAGCAAAGAGGTCACGTAGTTGGTCAAAGAGCTTGGTAAAGGTAGCTGGGTTGGAACGCGGACTTCGACCGATGGGAGATTGATCGACTTGTATAACGGAGAGGAAGTTATCGAGGCCGGAAATCTTCTTATGTTTGCCCGGGATAGTCTTCGCACGGTTGAGTTTAAAAGCAGCCGCTTTGGCGAGGATGTCATTGACTAGCGTGCTCTTGCCAGAGCCAGACATGCCGCAGACAACAGTAAGCAGGCCAACTGGGAATTTAGCATCGATTCTCTTGAGATTGTTCTCAGTCGCACCTTGAATCTTGAGCCAATCAATTTTTGGACGCAGGGTCTTGGCATCCTTCTCAACGCGAGCCGCACCACTAAGGAACATACCAGATCGGCTATGTTTATCTTTGAAAGATTTTTTTGGACTGCCTTGGTAGACAAGATCACCGCCTTCGATGCCTGCTCCAGGACCTAATTCGATCAGATGATCCGCCGCTAGCATCGTCTCGCCGTCGTGCTCGACCACCACGACTGAGTTTCCCCGCTCACGCAGACCAATAAGCGTCTGAATGAGTCGGCGATTATCGAGCGGGTGGAGCCCTATGCTGGGCTCGTCTAACAAATAGACCACACCGACGAGCGACATGCCGAGCTGAGTAGCGAGACGGACGCGCTGGGCTTCACCGCCGCTAAGGCTAGCGTAGGAGCGGTTAAGCGTGAGATAGCTAAGACCGACTTCATTGAGAAAAGAAAGACGTGAACCGAGACCGCGCACGGCATCGCTCACGGTTTGGTAATCAGGATTTGTTGAAAGCCCATCGACAAAATTTTGCGCCTCTCGCAGCGACATGGCTAGCAATTCGGTGATGGAACGGCCCTCGATCAAAACGCATAGACTAGCTTGGCGTAGGCGCCGACCCTCGCAGGATTCACAGCGGCTACTGGTTTGGTAAGCCATGAGCCGGGCACGGAGGCCGTCACTCGTAGTGTTGCGACGAATATTTTCAAGGTCAGCCAAAACTCCTTCAAAGGTCATCGACTCGGGCTTCGTATTGCCACCTTTGAGCTTGAAGCTGAATTGCCGACTGCCAGCACCGTGGATGATTTGCTCACGGGTATCGACGTCGAGTTCTTCCCATGAGAGAGTCGGATCGAAGGGTAATTGCTCCGCCAGTTGTTTCAAAATGGCGTTGTGCCGAATGATCATCTGCTTGGAGCCAAGGCGCCAAGGTTTGATCGCACCCTTCTTCACGCTGATACTCGGGTCGGGCACAACCAGCTCTGGCTGGAACTGAAGGGTCTCGCCTAGGCCGCCGCACTCAGGGCAGGCGCCTTCGGCATGATTCCATGAAAAGTGTCGAGGTGAGATGGGTTCGTAAACGTCGCCGCAATTGATGCAGGCTAATCGATTACTGAGCGCTAACTCGCGCCAACTTTTATCCTCTTCGATTAAAATAATCGCACGGTCTTCCCCCTCGCTAAAAGCGAGATCGAGCGAATCGGCGAGTCGGCTGCGCTGATTTGGCTTGAGCACGACCCGATCCACGACGATTTCGACGCTGATCGCTAAGGCTTTGGAATCGATGAGATTGGGCTCATCGAGACGGCGAATTTCGCCGTTGAGGCGGACCCGCTGAAAGCCACGTTGCTGTAGACGAGGCAACTCTTCGCGAAGAATCGCAGGCTTGGCCGTCATCCACGGAGCAAGTATCATTAAGCGACTGTCCCTAGGCTCGGCGTAAATTCGAGTCAGGCAGTCGTCCATCGAACGACGCTCGATAATGCCACCATCTTTCGGACAATAGGGGGTGCCACAGACCGCCCAAAGCACACGGGAAAAATCGGCGATCTCCGTGACAGTCGCAACGGTGCTACGTGGGTTACCTCCCCCAGCGCTGCGTTGCTCCAGTGCGATGACAGGGGAAAGGCCTTGGATGTAGTCCACGTCTGGGCGCGGAATTTGTTCGAGCACCATGCGAGCTTTAGTTGAGAGGCTGTCGATGTATTTACGATAGCCCTCCGCGTAAATCGTATCGAAAGCCAAAGATGACTTACCCGAACCGCTGACTCCTGTGATCACCACGAGCTGATTGCGCGGGATGTTGACGCTGATGTTCTTGAGATTATGCTCGCGTGCACCTTTGACTGAGATCGAATCGGCCATCTGTGAAGGCTTGGCAGGTGCGTTGGTAGAACTCATTTATTAAGATATATGCTTATACAGAACTTCGAGGCGAGGTGCAAGTCGGCTAGGTATAAACTTCCAAAACAGTGAATTTACGTTGTCAGAGGCACTCGGAGAGATGCATAGTTATTATTAAGTTATGAATAAAAATAAACTCCCCATCCTTTACATTAAATCTGGCTGTCCTTGGTGCCGTGAGGCCCTCTCCTTTTTCAATGGCCAAGGAGTCCAAGTTCAAGTGCGCGATGTTAATGCGAATCCCAAGGATATGGACGCGATGCTTGCATTGAGCGGTCAGACCAAAACCCCGACTTTTGAATACGAAGATTTCATGGTGGCCGACTTTGACGTGGATGAGTTTTTGGCCGAGCTCAGCGAGTTTCCTGAGATTCGTCAGAAACTGGGCATTAGCGACGACGGAAATTAGATGTCAGGGCTTCGACTTTTAGCGTTTTGTCACGCTGCCACCTAAAAGCGGGTCTCCAACCAAAGCACAAAAAGGCGCTCACGGAAATCGTAAGCGCCCTTTGTTTAGATTGGTTACAGCTTGACTACTTCTTGTCTACCCAGCGGGCGATACTGAGGATCGTCCACTTCTCTTCATTACCGCCGATCTTGGTGGTAACGGTGGCGCCCTTTTCTTTTCCGATGAGGGCTTGTGCGAGGGGCGTCTTGTAAGAGAGTACGTCGTTTTCAGGATCACTGTCCCATGCACCAAGGAAGGCGTATTTCTGTTTTTTCCGAGAAGAGCCATCCTTCAACTCGACGATGCTACCGATACCAACGTTTTCGGTAGTGGCTTCGGTAAAGTCTGTCACACGAGCGCGAGAGAGATCGACTTCCAACTCGTTCTTACGAGAGAGCAACAAGTCTTGGTCTTGTCGGGCCATCTTATATTCAGAATTTTCCTTCAGGTCACCATGATCGCGAGCGACTTGAATGGCTAATTTATTTTCAGGAATTTTCGTCGCAATGAGCTCTTCGTATTCAGCCTTAGCTTCGTTGAAGCTTTCTTGAGATACGATAAGAGTATCGTCCTCAGAGGTCTCGGCGGCTTGACCAGCAAGGAGTGCTTGCACAGAAGGGAATTGCTTGATGAAGCGAGCAAGGAGTGACTTCTTGGTCAAATCCCCGAAACCTTGGTTAAGCAAAAGAGTTTGCGCGAGGTCATTAGCAGTCTCGACACTAGCCTGGGATAAGAGATCGGGGATCAATGTGGTGTCATCGCTAAGCAGGTCAGCCAGTGGTATCCGGCGAGTGCTCGCATTTTGGAGAGCTTCGTAGTCGATCGCGTAAAACATAGCAGCTAAGAGGCGTGGGTTGACGAGTGGATCGATGATGGCGCCGTATTTCTTAGAGGCACGGTTTTTAACGACCCAAAAAAGAAGGGGACCTTTGATCGTCTGCTCCTTGAGCCAGCGGTCTAGGCAGTAGCTGATGCGATCTTGCATCTCGTGCTCAATCATGAAGTTAATACACTCGCTAGTAAACTTACCGCTTGAATTACGTAGGAGATCTTCGACCATGCCCTGCCACTTATCTGGATAAGTTCGGCTAATTAGATCGAGATAGCGTTTAAAATATTGAGCGGGCAGTTCAGCTGCGAGCTCAGAGTAATCGCTGGTCGCGTCGAGAATTGAAGCGGACGATGGCTCGAGAGTTTCTACATCTTCGTGGAGATCTCGCGCCAAGTTGTTACGCACCCAGACACCGTGCAAACGATTGGCTTGACTGAGGCTCTTAGCGTTTGCAATCGCGTCAGTCAACTCGGTGAGAATTTGCGGCATCTCTTCACGCACGACGGAAATATTCTCGGAGAGAGCATAGAGCTTTTCGCCAAGCTCGATCTTTTGCATCGAGTTTTTGGTACCGCGGAACTGCTCGAGGATTTCGTCCTCGGGCTTCACTGGCTCATCACGGTAAATATAGGGCTCAGTCTTCTTGAGCGGCACACCGATGCGGGGATCTTTAACCAATACCTTTTTGGTAGCTGTCCACCACTTCTTGTATTTGATCGGCCCAATGACGCGAGCGAGCAGACGCTCAATCTCGGAGGCCATCATGGCATGGTTTTCGCTGGCAGATATCATTTCACAAATCAAATCAGCAGGCTGCTTCTTGATCATCGTTTCGATGACCTCTACCTCCGTACGGGAGCGCACTAAAAGGTCATTCGGCAAAAGGATATCGAGCTTATCCACGCAAAAAGCGGGTGCCATTGCGTGACCTTGCTTACCATCCTCAA
>QXZH01000098.1 GCA_009886465.1 Opitutaceae bacterium | reverse complement strand
CGAGAAATAGGGTTTTGATGCCTTCCTGGCTGAGCGCTTCGTGCATGCCTTGGTGGACGTGACTGAAAAAATTACTCTTTGTCGCTAACTTCAATGGTGAGCGCAAGATGTAGCCGATCGCTTGAATATTCTCTGCTACACGATCGCCATTTAGATCTATCTGCATGCCGTTAGGGGTGTAGCCCTCCTTGACCGCGTAGTCCCAAATACGCTTGATCGAGGCGCTAGAGATGCCCTCTTTGCGACCATTAAGAACCATCGAAACAAGGGTTTGCGAGACGCCTAAATCCTGAGCAATCTTCTGTTGTGATGTCTTCTTTTTTTTCACTAAATTCGGGTCAAAAGTGACTAAAGTGTGTCCCTTTCTAACCTGCAAAATGCTGGATGCGAAAGGCGATGCAAGCGTTTTGATTCGGGCGGAGGAGTAATTCCATGATTTACGCCGGAGTGATCAGATTTATGCCTGTCGGGCGGAATTCCAATGTCTCGTCTAGACTAAAATGTTGTACCGCTTCGGCGGGTAGCTAAGTGCAGATGGTAAAGCTTGGATGCTTTTGGGCTTGAATTTGATTTTTTAGAACTCACGGTAGCAGTTAATATTTATTATATATTTACGCGAACCCTAACTAATCCCCTCTTAACTTTAATCTTATGTTTACCTTATTGCCCCGCGCCGATGCTGTCGGCTTTGCCTATCTACTCACTGCTAGCTTATTGATTGCCAATGAGGCAGTTATCCTGCCCGAGGCAAAGGATTCGGAGCCCTCTAATTCAGCCATAGTGGTGGCGAATGATAACTACGATGAGGAAGAATTGTATATCTTGCCGCAATTCACTGTGTCGGGTGAACGCGACCGTGGTTATTACTCTGGTGACACGCTGGCGGGAACCCGGACCAATCAGATGATCAAAGACACTCCAATGACTATTTCTGTGGTGAATAAGGATCTCATAGAAGACCTCAACCTAACAGAGATTTCTAGCCTCGAAAATGTCGTCGCTAGCATACAGGATGAAGGGGAATCATATAGTAACAGCGTGATACGTTTTCGTGGGTTGTTGACCCGCAACCAGTTGTTCGAATTTATGCAGCGTCAACTTGGCCAGGATAGTTACAACGTGGAACGTACTGAAGTTATCCGCGGCGCGAATTCTCTTGTATATGGCCAAGCCGCGCCTGGCGGAAAGGCAAACTATCTGGCTAAGAAGGCGATGTTTGGTGATGACGAAACAGAGATTCGGGCTGAAGTTGGTGAGAACAATTTATATCGTGCCTCGATCGACCACAACCAGCAGATTAATGACGCCCTGGCGATTCGCTTTATGTCAGTCTATGATGAGCGCGAGTATGATCAAAATTTCAAATCGAAGACACTAGATGGTCAGACACTTGCGGTAGCGATACGTCCCAGCGATAAGACCCAAATCAATTTACACTTCGAGCGCTTTTGGGAAACTCGCCTCAATCCGCGGTCCGCATATTTAGACCGTACTGGGGAATACGGCTTAACTGGAATTTTGGAAGACTTGCCCGCAACTCCAGACGTGGTCGACTTTCTCCCAGCGGATGCCCTGCAGTATATGATTGATTACAATGATGGCAGCTTGAGTCGAGGTGGGTATACCACATCAACCCCAGAGTATCCGCAACTCGACATCAATAGCGCAGAAGATCTGCGCCGCTTCTATGAGAATGCGGGCATCAATGAAAATAATTTTGGATACGGTAGTCCAGATCTGACGCGGGATCGCTACGGCTGTTTTATTCTGGGTGACATTACGCACCAGTGGACCGATGATCTAGTCATGAAAACGGCTTTTGCGCATCAGGAGCGCAAGGGGAACACTCAGCAATTGGCGAGTACGGGCGATATTTTCCTATCGGCGACGAGTCGCGGTAGTTTGCGTGATCAGGGGGATGAACCCAACTTGGGTTTCTACCCTGATGATGGCACCGATCCTTCCGCAACGCCTTCGCCATACATAATACCGACTTGGGAAAAGAGCCGCCTGACCGATGATACTGATTCAATTCGTTCCACGCTTTCATGGTCAAAGAATATTAAGGGCAGCAAGCAGCAGTTCTTACTCGGACTTGACTATGACCGACGCGAAAGCACGGACATCCAGTATCAGCAGGTTCTCAGTGGGACCCAAATCGCTGCAGACGGATCATGGAGTAGTAGTGCTTACCGCGCTAAAGATTATATATTACTCAGTGATTACCACATTGATGGCTACGATGATTTCCAGGCCTTTAATTTCACCAATGAACTGAGCCCCAATTTTAACCCCAACGCAGTCTTTGGCAGTTCACGTACGCCGGGCGCGGAACTGGGAGGTGCTAACTTCTATGCGCTGCGTCGCATGCGCGAAGCGCAGATCGAAACAAAAGCGCTCTGGCTTGCCAACCAAGGCAGTTATATGAACGGCCGTCTCAATACCTTAGTGGGATTGCGTTTTGACCTTATTGAGATGGAGGCGCTTAGCCAAGAAGTTCAAGCGGGAATGCCCGCTGTACCTGTCGATGAGACCTACAAGGAGGCGAGTCCGTCCGTAGGAGCCTTATACTGGGTCAACAAGAACATGGCCCTTTTCGGTAGCTACGCCCAATCTATCGAGTCGCCAACTGGTTGGGATATTAATCCCATTGGTGAATCTGTTCCGACTGAAACGGGTATTGGTTTTGAGGGCGGCGTGAAATTCGAATTTTTGGAAGGCAGGCTAAGTGGGCAACTCAGCCTTTTTGATATCACCAAAGAAAATGACATGCTCACTACCTTAGGGACGCCACAGTTGCAGCGCTTATACCCATTCGCTGATTATCCTCTATTATATGATCCTGACGGTACGGGCTTCTCACCAAGTGGGCGCAAGGTTGCCGGTATAAACACCCAAAGCAGAGGCGTGGAACTTGACCTATACTACAATCCATCTAGGGAGCTCTCTTTATTTCTTGGCTATGCGTATTCGGATGCTTTGTTTCAGTCTGGCCCCAATGATCCGGTTTCGGGGCAAGCATTGCTCCAAAAAGGGCAGCGAGTACCCGGTACTGCCAAGCACAGTGCGAATTTTACCGCGCGATATAATTTTACGGACGGCAAGCTCAAGGGCACGTATCTTGGGACAAACCTAAAATACCGCTCAAAGTCTTACTATAATCGACTTTATGCCGACGTGGGTAGTGACTCGAGGCAAAATAATGGCAACGAGAGAGATTATGAAGGTGGCGTAGGTCCAGGATTTTACGATGGTCGCCCCGATCTTTTCCCGAACGTTGATAGCAACGGTGACATGTATGATAGTAATTCTACGCAGTTCTATGATATTTGGTTAGATGATACATTAACCACTAATGTTTTTATAGGCTGGAGTGGTCGACTCTTCGACCAGGCTAGCCAAGCCCCCCGATACAGCTTTCAGCTTTCTGTGGATAATTTATTCGATTGCCGTGACCTCTACGCCTCGGGAAAAAACCCGCGCTACACAGACGGACGGCGTATCCGCTTTAAGGCATCGATTAAGTTCTAAGTATATCTGCAAAATACTTGCTTATTCTTCTTAGCAGTCTTGTCCGCTCTAAGTGTGAATCGCTGCAAAACTTTTGTTCAAATTTTCCAGTGCTAGTTCGATTGGGTCGAGATAAGGGTGCCACATCCGTTCCCATTCGAGGCTTAAAATACCCGAGTAGTTAGAGTCTACTAGTAACTGCGTTAAGCCTTCGGCATTCATTTCGCCTTGACCCATATGGGTATAGGTGTAGGGGTGCCTCGCAGAGGGCACTCCAATACTATCCTTAGTATGAATATGCTGAATATGCTTGTTACAAGCTTGCCAGGTCACTGACCAAGCTTCGCCGCCCTTACGCCAGGTGTGGTGCGCGTCCCAGAGTATAGGGAAAGTGCTCTCTGTCGCGGCGACGAATTCAAGAATCAAAGAGGCATCAATCAGGGTGTCGTGCGTCTCGATGGCTAGATCAAATTCCCATCCGTGTTTGGCCTTAAGCTCTCGCCAGAATTGGGCGCGGGACTTGGCAAGGTCAATCCAGTCATCAAAGCTAGCCTCCATTGCACCATCAAATAGACGAACCGAAGGGACTTCTGCCGCAATGATCCAAGGCGCTAATGCATTCAGAGTATCTAACCATTCTGATGGGTCCGAGGTGACCTTCAGAGAGCTGCCGAAAGCAGCGATCGCGACTCCACTTTTATGGCAACGCCGCATGAGCTCCTCTGGGCTGATGTCGTTTTTAATAAAGTAACTGGGCAGATCGATTTCGTTTTCGAGCGCTCGTATTTCAACGCAGTCCATACCATGCGCTTGCGCCGTATGGAGTACTTTATCTAATGAATAATCTGGGCAACCCAGGGTGGAAAAACATTTTTTAAACATAAAATAGTCGAGATAATCAGTTGATCTTATCTGTTCGGAATGGAGCTGCCGGGAGTGCCGCGCTGTTGTATAGATTTGAGTCAGGGTAGCCGCCCCATGCATAACGAACCTCTTTGATGGGGCTGCCGTCGAGACTTTCGACCTGCACGCTATGACCTAAGATGCTTGCTTTAGCTGGTTTGAATTCAGCGTCTTGGCCCGCTACTTGGAAGGCGCGTAGTGCACCATCCTTGGCGACAAGCCCGTCCCCAATGTGATCAAAATGAACAATGGCAGTGGAGCCTTGGATGTCGACCTCTCGCATGATTGGCCCCGAATAGCACAGTTGTTCTCCATAGACGCTTGCGCGTGCCGCAAGGGCGAGACGCTCACCTACAGTTTTCTTATTTCTTGGGTGTATGTCATCAACTTCACCAACATCGAGAGCGAGCGCCATCGCGGTATGAGGAATGTCTAGGGCTTTTAGTTGTACTTCGCGAATGTGCGGGTAATTCTCGTGCACTCCAGGTTTACCATTAAAGCCTGCAAGCATGACGTAGAGGAAAGGTAAATCTGGTGCCTTAAAGCCGCTGCGCCAATCGAATATCAGGTCCCTAAAGAATCTGTCATAATCGGGCCAACTCCAAGAGTCTGTTTCTCCTTGATACCAAATGACTCCCTTTAAAGCCATGGCTTGGAGGGGAGCGATCATGCCATTGAAGTAACCAGAGGGTAAGCGGCGGCCCGGCTCATGTGGTTTTTTCGCTTGTGGGTTTATTTTTCGATTGGCCTCCCATTTAGCTATTTCGGCAGGATAATCTGCTTCAAGTTGAGCGTAGCGGTCGCGATATTTTTGAATATTTGGATGTTTGTCTAAGGTCGTTTCGCTGGTCCAGTTATTGGCCAAGGTACCTCCAACTTCAGAGAGAATCAGGCCGATGGGCACTGCAACTTCAGCTTGAAGTGCCGCGCCAAAATACCAAGCAACTGCTGAGAAGTCTTTGACGCTGTAGCGGGTTGCGGGTAACCAACGACCCGACACAGTCTCCAGTGGCGCCTTCGAGGCATTTCGCTCTACCTTGTAGAGGCGTATATTGGGATTGTCTGCTCGTGCGATTTCTTCCTCAGCATTAGC
>QXZH01000097.1 GCA_009886465.1 Opitutaceae bacterium | reverse complement strand
CTTCGAGCGCGGGTCCTCGCTCTAAACATTCGACCACGATCGGGTCGTAAAGATCTAATATCCAGACTGGACCGTCACCGGTGTGGCAAAACCAATCTCCAAATTGTCCCGTGCCGAAATCATTAAAACCGCGCCATGTAAGAGGATGGTAGATTTCATTGTAAGCCGTCTCTCGGGCTGGACCTAACCAAAGATCCCAGTCGATTTCTTCAGGAATGGGCTGACTCTCAAGAGGCATTTGCTCTGGTTTCTTAAAATACTTATTCTTCCAATTTGGCCCATTGAAGCCTAAATGCACTTCAGTGATCTGACCGAAGACGTCGGCTTCATACCACTCACGCATTGTGCGTATGCCATCGCTAGTATGACCTTGATTAGCCATATTCGTGACAACGTCATATTTATCCTTCGCCTTACGCAATGTGCGTGCTTCCCAAATATTATGAGTGAGAGGTTTTTGCGTGCAAACGTGCTTGCCTCTCTGCATCGAGTCCAAGGTAGCTGCAAAATGCGTGTGGTCGGGTGTATTAATACAGACAGCATCAATCTCGCTTCCCATTTTATCGAGCATAACGCGAAAATCAGAGTAGGTGGGCGTACCCATCCCTGCCGCCCAGCCTGGAAAACGGCGGCGATCAATATCGCAGAGTGCGACAATATTTTCCCCCTTGCACCCGTTGTAGGCCATTCCTGCAATTCCAGCAGCACCAATCATCGCAATATTGATCTTACTATTGGCCGATGGACCCGCCTGCCCAATCGAGAATCGAGGTAAAATAAAAGCCCCCGCAGTCGTCACTGCAGTCGTTTTGAGAAAAGTGCGACGGTTGATGGTCGTTTTCATGTTTTGCATATTAACCTTGTTTTTATTTTCCGAGAGATGCGCTTGGGCTGGTGTCTGCCTCGATGTCGCCCGTGGCAAATTGGATGCCAGCAAGGTAGTGCTTGAGCATCAATGGATCGGTATAAATATGATGATTGTGCCCAAGATTAGTATAGAAAACACGTCCTTCACCGACGCTCTGCACCCAACTAATTGCATAATCGCCGCAGGTTCTGCGTAATGGCGACTTTGCCATCGGCTCATCGCTACGCTCAACATCCAGGCTCAATAGCACGCGCAACTTTTCACGCGAATAAGGCTCTTCCTTGAACTGATAGATTTCATCCTGAATCCGAAAATCAGACATATCCACGAAGACAGGCTTTATGAGCGCGTGTTCTGAGTCTTCAATCAAGATGGTCACATTATGACGCCAGCTCCAGGGATGCCCCCAAAAATAACCACCGATCATATCCCCGTAGTCTTCGTCTTCGTAGCATGAATCCGTCGCGGCGTGGATACCGACTAAGCCACCACCAGCATGGACAAACTGGACCAGATTAGCGATCAAACGCTTATGCCTCGCATGGAGCCAATCCCATTGCAGATCACTGAAGTCCTCCCGCAACTTATCCGACGGCATGAAAAAATCTAGCGTGGGACTAAGCAATACAATCGCATCAAACGTTTTCAATACATCGATCTCGAAGTTTTCAGGGTCGTCGCTAATTAATGTTTGATAGGCACCCGTCTTAATTCCCATCCGATCCAGAGCTACCTTGCCAGTGGCGATGGAAGCATGCCTAAACCCCGCAGTGGCACTAAAGATCAAAATCTTGCGAGGCGAATCAGGAACGGACAGGGCAACGTCCGGTAAGGCAGCCTCAATGGCTTCGAGTCTTTCTTGAGGAACAGGCTCATCATTAAAGGACGGTTTCCAGTCGCAGATGCTTACGTCAGAAAAAGCGAACTGAACAGTAAGCAAAAGACTGAAAAGAAAACTTATGTAATAATTCATATTTAGAATAATGATGATTAAACCAATTTCATATTGGTATAGAAGTTAAGCGCCTACAATGCACATTACATCAAGTTACACATGCAGACATTGGATCTTTCGCCTGAATCGTTGGATATTTTTATTATAAGCATCTGTTTATATAGATAAATTAGTGAGCAGTAGCATTCAAGCGTCTTCGGATACGTATCAAGCCCCTTGTCATAGTCCAAAGATCCCTCCAAAGGTTCAGCTTACTGCCAGATATCTCTTGCCACATAATCGGTAACTCGGTGATAGGCCAGGCATCTTGTTGCAAAGTCGTCAGTAATTCCACATCGAAGACAAAACCGTCCTCCACGAGACGCTCGCTAACTGCACGGTAAGGGCTACCAGAGATCACTTTAGCACCACACTGTGTATCCATCCATTTTGAGCCGACAATGCTACGCACTAGTGTTCGAAAGAGGTAAAAAGTCGCTTTACGAAGCAATGAGCGCTCCACAGCCAGTGGCCCGAAAAACTGACGCACCGCGACAAAGCTCATATCTGGATTTTCGCTATCACCTGCGCAATTTAACATACGTATAAGCTCATCCGCGCTGACTGATCCGTCGGCATCGACGAAGGCGTAAAAATCGGCATCGGGGAACTGTTGCCAACTTTGATAAACGGCGCCCCCCTTAAAGCTACGCTCTGGGTGGAGGTGTAAAACCACGTCTGAATAAATTTGACTGAATTTTTCCTTGAGCCGCTGTAATTGCTCAACTTCTTCAGTATCAGAACCATCATCCGCGATAACCCAAGTTAAATTCAATCCTGAAACAGCCAAGGCTTTTGCCAATCTTACCCCAAAGCGCTCTAGGCGAACGGAATCATTCCAGACGGGAGTCACGAGTAAAAACTTTGGCAGCGACGCAGGCATATCGTATTACAAAGAACAAGGACACGGAATAGCTCAACAGCAAAGCAGGTTTGCAGAGTGCGAGCAAGTCCGTCTCAATCATCACCAATGCACCACCGAATTCCCGTATGCCTTACTTGGGTCATCATCATCACCTTTGCGGGCGCGCTCCGCTTGAGTAACTTAGAGACACGCCCCCTCCATGCAGATGAGGCGACCGGCGCGCGTATCCTATCGCAACGACTGGCAGGCGACTATCAGTTCAATCCAAAACACTTTCATGGCCCATTACTCAGCTTGCTGACCGAGCCACTCGCGCGACTGCATGATGAAAACACTTGGCAGAGTCTCTCAATCGAAACGATACGCCTTAGCCCAGTAATAGCAGGCATACTACTATGCCTCACTCCTCTACTCTGGCGGCGGGTAATGGGTGATTATGGAGCCGCGTTGAGTGCTGCCCTACTCGCCACCTCACCCTTACTTGTCTACTACAGCCGCATGTACATACACGAAAGCTGGCTAGCTCTTTTCGGACTACTCGGGCTGACCTTTACCTACCGCCTATACAAAAATCCAAACATAAAAAATGCCCTATTCACTGGCATTTCCGTAGGCTGCATGTTCGCCACCAAAGAGACATCCGTCATCACGCTATTCGCATGGATCATCGGCCTAGTCACTTGCATTTCCCTCATTCACCTCAGTCGAGATTCAGGAAAATCAAAATTCACGAACTATCTCATCCCCGTCGGCCTCGCCAGCTTGAGCGCCTTGCTGGTGTCTGCTTTTTTCTATAGCAACGGCTTTCGTTACCCAGAGGGCATCACCGACGCTTTTCGTACCTACCTAGTCTACGAAACAACACTCGGACACGATAAACCACTCACTTACTATTTAAGCTTACTCTTATGGCCTAAGCACCTGCTAGGCCAATGGTGGACAGAAGGCTTAGTCTTCGTTTTATCGGTCGTGGCGTGCATCTACGCTGTGCGCTGGCCCAAACTACGCAGCGCCATCGTGCTAATTGCCTTAGCCTCCATCATACAACTCGGGATCTATAGCAGCATCGATTATAAAACTCCTTGGTTGATGCTCTTACCGTGGGTGCATGTCTGTCTGCTCTCAGGCTTCTGCCTCAGTATGATTGGGTCCTACCATCGTATCACCCAAATCTGCCTCGGATGTTTCATATTGATGACACTTGTTTTTCAAACTCAGCAGAGCATCGCCGCTAATCAAGGTTTTGAGAATGATGCTCGATTACCCTACGCATACGTATCGACAAGCCGCGATCTCGTATCCTTGGAGGCTTGGCTTATGCAACTTGGTGAGATGACTCCCGAAATCAAAGACCAAACTGTCGCAGTAGTCGGCAACGGTTACTGGCCACTGCCGTGGTATCTACGAATGTTTAATAGCATCGGATATTGGAATCAACCCGAAGTAAATATGATAGACGCTCCATTTGTCTTTGTCGTAGATGATTCCGTTCAAACTACCAATGCCCTCCTTAGCGATAGCCATGTCGCCTTTCCACGAGGACTACGGGCTAATGTCTCCATGACCCTCTATCTACGTAAGGATCTCTGGAAAAAATGGATCGAAACTCGGCCATGATCGACGCACATACTTACACACACGAGGCAATGAAGACGACCTTTACCCTGCGACTTATTCATGCGCAGGCCGATCACGCGCGCGATGCCGCAAATCAAGCCTTTGCATTAATCGATGAGATTGAAAACGCCCTCAGTCGCTACATATCCGGAAGCGACGTCTCTCAAATTAACTCCATGCAGAGCGGACAGTCCCTTTTTATAAGCGAGACTTGCTACGAATGTATGCGTATCGCCCTAAAAATTTACATCGATACCGATGGTCTTTTCGACATCACACTAGGGCGGCAAATTGAGCATGAAAAAAACAAATTAAAAGGCATCGCGCCTGACCTCGGAGGGCAACTAATGGTTGATCCAGACCGACCTGCCATCCACTGTGTCGAAGCTGGTCGTGAAATTGACCTCGGTGGTATTGGAAAGGGTTATGCGCTCGACCGTATCGCACCACTCCTTCGTGACTTAGGGATCAAAGGTGGCCTCGTCTCCGCTGGAGCCAGCACACAGCTCGCCTTCGGAGAAAGTGCATGGAAGATCGAACTCACGGGCTCAAGCGATATGCCTATTGTAGAACTTAAGAACCAAGCATTAAGTGTGTCTGGAACCGAAATACAAGGTAGCCACATCGTCTCCCCGCGACGGACAAAATTCACACATTACGCCCACGCACGGGTAAGGGTGATTCACGAAGAAGCCGCTTGCGCAGACGCCTGGTCAACAGCTTGTCTACTCATGACAGAGAATGAGCTAGAGAACGTAAAAGGTCGAATCACGATCTATTGCGGCTAGGTTATATGAATCCTTATCTTCAGTTAATCAATTGCTTGATATCGTCGAGACTGACTTTGGCATTCGCGGCTTCGGACTCTTCGAAAAGCTCTTTCAAGATTTCGGCTTTACGGGCTTGAAGCTCTAAGACTTTTTCTTCGACGGTATTGGCTGCGATTAGCTTGATGCTAGTCACAACTTTTGTTTGCCCGATACGGTGAGCACGATCCGTCGCTTGGGCTTCAGCAGCGGGATTCCACCATGGATCGTAGTGGATCACGGTGTCGGCTCCGGTTAGGTTGAGACCAGTGCCGCCAGCTTTGAGTGAAATCAAAAAAACGGGGATGCTTTCGTCTTCATTAAACTGATCACAGATCGCCAAACGGTTTTTAGTACTTCCGTCGAGGTAGCAAAACTTGTGGTCTTTATTCTCTAAGTGTTGGGCGAGTAGCTTGAGCGCAGTAACGAAACTAGAGAAGACGAGAATACGGCTTCCAGCATCGAGACACTCGTCGAGGACTTCGTCGAAGGCGGCGAGTTTAGCGCTTTCCTTTACAGGAAAGTCTTCGTCTAGAATGCGTGGATCGACGCAGACTTGGCGTAAGCGAAGTAGTTCGGTAAAAGCGGCGAATTGAAGACGACCTCGGTTCGCACCAGACATTTCCAAATTGAAAATATCACGACGGGTTTTCTCAAGAGTTTCTTGGTAGAAGCGTTGCTGCTGACTGCCAAGTTCACAGAAAAAAGTCTTTTCAATCTTATCAGGTAATTCGGGCGCCACTTCGGCCTTTGTGCGGCGAAGGATGTAGGCAGCAGCGCGCTCAGTCTGGCGTTTATTGTGCCATGTTTTATCGTCTAGGCTGAGCTTCCCGGTAGGCTTATCTATATAGCCTGGCATAAGGAAACTGAAGAGTGAGAAAAGGTCGTCGAGGGAGTTTTCGATGGGCGTACCAGTAAGAAGAAATCGACCCCCAGCGTGGAGACTCATCAATGTTTTGGCATTTTGGCTGCGACGGTTTTTGATGTGCTGCGCTTCATCCCCGATCACGACACACCAGTCCATCAAGCCAAGCATTTCAGCATCTTGGCGGAGTGTGCCGTAGGAGGTGATCACGATGTCATACTCTTCAAGCACGCTGAGTTCCTTAGCGCGCTTGCTTCCGTGGTGCTTAAGAGTTTTTAAGTTAGGGGTAAAACGGTCAGACTCACGTTGCCAGTTCTCCACAAGGCTGGCTGGACAGACAACGAGTGCGGGACACCGCTCCTGCTCTATCACTGTCAAATGACCATCCTGGTTTCGAATACACTCGATCAAAGCGAGCGCTTGAAGAGTTTTGCCGAGCCCCATTTCGTCAGCGAGGATGCCACCGAGCTTATGGCGATAGAGGTGCCAGAGCCATGCGGTGCCGATACGTTGATAAGTCCGCAAGATGGAGTCAAAGCCTGGGCGCACCGGGGCGGGTTCAAGGGCGCCGACTTCTTTGAGTGCTCGACTGCGGGACTGCCAAGCTTGAGGAGGTTGCCAACCTTCGCAGAGTTCGTCGAGTAGGTCTTCGACATCAGAGAGCTCACGCGTATCGAGACGTTTTGTAAAAGTGGGAGTAAAGGGACGGTCGGCTTGGCCGCTAACGGCGCGCTCGATCTCGTGCAATTGATCGATTGAGTTACGGTCGAGCAAGGTAATCCCACCTCTGCTGGTCTCTACGTAGTTTTTACTACTGGCTAGGGCGCGACGTAGATCCGTCTCGTCAGTTTGCTCACTCAGGGTGATAGCGAGGGCGAATTTACCCGCGTCTTCTTTGGCTTCGATTTGGAGGGCAGAGATTTCGACTTCCTTGAGTTTAGCTTTGAAGTTATCCGTGAACTCGGCCTCCCATTCGTCCTTGAGTGCCTTCCAGTGAGCTGCGAGGAAATTGAGCGTCTTGTGGCGATCGCGCAACCACCACTTGCGATTACTAGGCTCGAGCAGAAAGCCCTCAGACTTGAGAATAGTACGTAAGGCTTGGAAAGTGCCATTCTCACCCGACGGCAAACGTATGGCAATATAGTGAGTGGAGCCGTCGACGACGACGCGACTAGTCGAGTAACCCTCCATAGAGGCGGCAGCCTCGCTCGCGATAGGGTAATCCTCTTTCTTTGTTTCCCAGAGCTTGGGGCGCTTGGCCTCAGCGATCGCGCGTAGATTTGGCTTCGCTTTTTCGCTTAAGTTGATGTCAGTACGGATGTGAAGCTTACTCGGATGAGTATCAAGACGCTTCGGCGAGCTTGAATCAAGGGCGACTGGTTCGGGCTCGAGAGTTGCGTGTTCGGCTCCCAGTTCGCTAAGATATTCGTAGACGCCTGTCAGTTGGCCATCTTGCCAAACAATGGGAGCGTTGGGATTTTTGACCCAATACACAATAGGCTCACCTACGACGGCATCAAGGAGCGTGCGAACTTGTGCGCTTGTAAGCTGGATAAGGCTGGCGAGTTTACCGCCACACCACGACTCGATGAGTTTGAACACAGCGACTTGCTTGGAAGCGACTTTGTATTTCTGGCGAGGGTTGAGCTTGTTCAGCGGTAAGATCTCGCGGCCTGCGGCGGCATCAAGTTTGAGGACAATCCCTCCACGATCAGCGGCTTCTGGCAAGTTAGGCGGGAGGAAAATAAGTAAGCGTAGCGGGAGACCATCTTCACCGATTTTTATGGAGCGTAGACGGGGAATTTTCGGCTTTTCGGTCTTAGAGGCAGCTTCTGATTCGTGGGGTAAAACCTCTCCTGCTGTAGGCATATGTGCCGCTTCGTTTTTAAGGGCTTCATAATGGAGCGCGGCGGCGAGGGCATGTACGCACACTTTACGCTTACGGCCGTCAGCACAGGTGCAGGTATTTTCAGCGAATACAGTGGAGCGAAGATTTAGTTTTGGCGTGTAAATACCGTCACCCCCGTCGACGAGCCCCGTCAAAACCGGACTCTCCCACTCGGCTGACTCAACAAAGTGGGATTCAAAGAGCTTTTCAGCCTGTCGAAAGGCGACACCCCCGCCCAACTCAATGAGGAAGCTGCGGTCAAAGCTAGGTGCGGGTTTCGGAGGAAGTGGCATGTGTTGTTAGAAACGGACAAAATATCGAAGTGGATGCAACCCCTCAGAAATATTTCGTTCTATTAAAATTGCAGGACAGCAAGGAGTATTTATCACTCTGAATCATGAAAACAAAAGTTGCTGTTATTTTGTCTGGTTGCGGCGTCCACGATGGCGCCGAGATACAGGAGTCTTTATTAACACTACTCGCCTTGGAAAAAGCTGGCGCAGAGGTGAGTTGCCTAGCGCCTGTAAGGTGAAATTTATGATGATTGCGAGCTTGACGGAGCCAAACGGTAGCCTTTAATCCGCAAATTCAAAAGTAGTCACGCTTTCGACACTTTAATTCAATAAAACACATCCCATGGGACAGCCAAAACGCAAACAATCTAAGCAACGCAGCCGCAAACGCCGTGGCGCGACCACTTTCGCACTGCCACAGCTCTCGAAAGACGCACAGGACGGCACTCTTTTCCGCCCTCACCGCGTAAATCCTGCAAACGGCATGTATCGTGGACGCCAAGTGCTCGACGTTGAAGTCTAAAAGACTCTAGTTAAGCCATCTGACCCCGCCTTCTGCTAATTTAATTTGACTTACTACAATGGTCGCACCCGACGGTAAATGCACCATCGCGGTCGACGCAATGGGAAGTGACCTTGGGCCTACGGAATTTATACGTGGACTATTGTATGCGACTGATGAGCTTGGTCTAGACTGCGACTTTACCCTCGTGGGAAATGGGCGCTTATTGAAGCGCTTATTGAAGGTTCGCAAGTTCAGCATAGATCCGGACAAGATCCACGTCCACCACGCAAGCGAGGTGGTTAGCATGACGGACAAGCCGATCCAAGCGCTGCGCAAGAAAAAAGACTCATCAATGGCTCAGGCCATCGAGCTACTCAGAGATGGCAAAGCAGATGCAGTCGTCAGCTGCGGCAATACGGGTGCCCTGATGGCTGGTGGCACACTGCGCATGCGACCACTAGACGGGGTCGATCGCCCTGCTCTTGGCATCATTGTACCCAGCAAAAAAAAGCCCTTTGTCCTAATCGATGTTGGAGCGAATCCAGAATCTAGTTCGCTCAACCTAATGCATAATGCGGTGCTTGGGTCTAACTACGCTAAAGCAGCCCTTGGTATTGAAAACCCTCGTGTTTCTCTGCTCACCATCGGCACCGAAGAAGGCAAAGGAAATAGCCTAATTAACGCATCGGGAGTTTATCTCCAAGCGATCGACAAAAAGGTGATCAATTATGTGGGTCCAATTGAGGGCTTCCAGATTTTCGATGGAGACGTCGATGTGATCGTTTGTGATGGTTTCGTCGGTAACGTTGTTCTGAAATCAAGCGAAGCGGTCTTCGGCTTTGTCGGAAATACCATGAAAGAAGAACTCGTGCGTAATCCCAAGCGGATCATCGGTGCAGCACTCTCCAAATCAGCCTTCGACGACATGAAAGTGCGACTCAGCCCCGACCAGCACGCAGGCGCCCCGCTGCTCGGCCTCAAAGGGAATGTTTTGAAATCGCACGGTTCTTCAAATTATATAGCCATTGCCAATGCTTTACGCATTGCTCGCCAAATTGTGAGGCATGATATGATTGACTCAATCAGCTCTGATATCAATCAAGCTAATGATCTAGTCTAAACTGCCCGTAGATTAGGGCGCAGTGATAGATCAAATCCACCTAGAATCAACTTCCCGCAATGTCTCAGCCCATTCAATCCGTCATCATAACCGGCACTGGTTCCTACACGCCTGCCAAAGTGCTAACAAATGATGACATGTCCAAAATTGTAGACACTTCAGACGAATGGATTCGTACACGTTCTGGCATTAGCGAACGCTGTTTCGCTGCTCAAGGCGAGACAACCAGCGACATGGCTGTAGCCGCCGCCGAAAAGGCTATCTCAGCAGCAGACATCGACCGTAGGGACATTGATCTAATTATCGTAGCTACGATGACACCCGATATGCCCTTCCCCTCCACCGCATGCATTCTCCAGAGTAAGCTCGGCTTGGGTAACATCACCGCATTTGACATTCAGGCTGCCTGCTCAGGCTTCATCTACGCGCTCAACACTGGCTCTAATATGCTGCGTTCGGGTGCCTACAAGAAAGCACTCATCATCGGCGCAGAGAAGATGAGTTCGATCTTAGACTTCGAAGACCGTACGACTTGCGTGCTCTTCGGCGATGCGGCAAGCGCGATCATCATTGAAGCCTCCGAAACCGCCGGCGTCGGGGTCTTAGGCAGTATCACTGGCTCTGATGGCTCCGATCCCAGCCTACTTTATCAACCTGCCGGCGGTTCAACGATTCCGTCCTCTCACGAATCGATCGACGCGCGTCAACATTTCATCAAAATGAACGGCAAGGAAATCTTTAAGCAGGCCGTCCGCGTCATGGGACAAGTCAGCAGCGACATTCTAGAGCAATATAGCTTCACGGCGGACCAAATCGATTTACTTATCCCGCATCAAGCTAACATGCGCATCATTGAGAGCCTCGCGAAGCGGATGAAGCTGCCAATGGAAAAATTCCACAACAATCTCGATCGATTCGGTAACACTTCTGGCGCCTCCGTCGGACTCGCCCTTGACGAGGCCTATCAGAAGGGCCGGATCCAGTCTGGCGATCTGATCCTTCTCGTCGCTTTTGGGGCGGGCTTGACCTGGGGTGCCTCATTGATCAAATGGCAGTAATCTTTTAAAAATCACTATGCAACATACGACCGCTACTATCTTCGCTATCTGGCTACTACTAGCCACATCGCTGCATGCCCAGTTCAACCCGCTTGAATGGTTCGTCGGCGAAGACGAAGACCTCGTCGAACTCAATATAGCAAGCGCCGTGCAAGAGTCTGAAGCGACCGCCCTACTCGAAACTGCAAAGGCAAAACTAGCCATAGGTAACACTGGCACGGCTGAGCGCATCTTAAAGAAAATTATTAAGAAATACCCAAAGACAGTGGCCAGTGGGGATGCTCGCTTCCTCCATAGCCAAATCCTCATGGGCAAGGGTCAATGGGCCAAAGCCTTCGTTAACTTACAGGAGATTATTTTCAAGCACCCAAACTACCAAAATTTCAATCGGGTAATTAGCGCTCAATTTGATTGTGCCACCGCTCTTATGGAAGGTGCTCGAGGCCGTATCCTCTGGATCATTCCTGGCTTCAAACAATACGGCAAAGCAGCTCGTCAGTTTGAACAGATCGTTCGCAACGCACCATACAGCGACTACGCACCTCTCGCACTCATGAATATCGCAATCGTATCTGAACGGGAACAAAGACCCGAAGACGCCATCGATGCGCTTGATCGATTGATCAACTATTACCCTCAGAGCATGCTCGCGTCGGACGCCTATTATAATACAGCGCAGATCTATTCCAACCTGATCAATGGAGTGGAATACGATCAAGGCTCGACACGACAAGCCATTAGTTACTACGAAGACTTCCTCATCCTCTTTCCCCAGAGCAGCTACCTAGGCGAAGTCGAAAGTAACCTCGCAACAATGCAAGACCTGCTTGCGCGGAGCCGCCTCAATCTCGGTGACTTTTTCTATGATTATCGCTCAAACAATACCGCGGCGCTAGTCTTCTATAACGAAACCATTACTATCGCGCCAGAATCGGAGGCAGCCGAGGAAGCCCGTGCTCGTATCGCCGACATTGAAGCAGGGGTTCAACCCATCACTGGAGCCGGCATTCTTCGCAAGTTCCTCCTTGCAGACTAATTTCTTCTCTAAACAACGAAACTAACTTTCTTAAAGTGAAGATGCCCAAAAACGTGCTCCAAGAACGCATACTAGTATTACTCACGTTGTTTACAGTGGCCTTCACCAGCGGCTGCAATTCTTACCAATTTGGCAACCCAGTCGAACTACCCTTCGAGTCAATTTATATCAAACCAGTCACCAATGATAGCTTCGCTCCCCAAGCACAAGCTTTGCTCAGCTCGCAAATTCGTGACATATTCATCCATGATGGACGCACAAAGCTCGTTACCAGTAGTGAAGCCGCTGATGCGGTTCTCATTGTAAATCTGACCGAATATAATCGCCGCGCTGCCGCGCGCCAGAGTCTCGACACAACAATGGCCGCTAATTTCAGCCTCACTCTCTCCGCAGAAGTCTCACTCTTTAATCAAAACAAGGGAGATTACTACTTCCAGGAGCGCATGGTGTGGAAATCATCAAATGCGTATTTGAATGCCCCCTACGACACAACCGCAACTACCCAGTCGCAAGATTTCCTACAATCGGAATACCAAGCCATGCCACGCCTCACCCGCGACTTAGCACGTCGAATTGCCGACGAGGTGCTCAACCCATGGGAACCTAGGTAAAAGCTTATAATAGTCTATTTCTGTAAAACGCTGACATCTGTCAGCGTTTTTTATGGGTAGCTAGTTGGGAGCATCAGCCATTAAGCAGCCATCTCACTAGTTCGTGAGCTTAACCAAGCGGAACTGTGCCATAATTAATCGTTATTAGGGAGCTATTTCCTAGGGAACTACCATCTGATCTAAATTTAATGCACGAGATTAGTCGTGCTAATGATACTCAATATCAATAAATACTTGACTTACCCGAAAAGCTATTGAGACTCATTCCTGTTATAAATTTTCACCAACAACCAAAACAAATGAAAACAAACACAAAATACACAAAACAACTAAAGATGCTGCCCATCAAACTAATGGGATGTGGCCTTCTTTGCCTGACAATCAATCCTGTGTCATCACTGGCACAAGATATGGAAGCTGCTGCTCAAAACGAGGTCTACGAATTAGATGAATTCGTAGTCACAGATCAGTTTCTCTTCTCTGACCAGGTCAATGCTCTTAAAACTCCAACACCTGTCATTGACGTGCCGCAGAGCCTCTCAATCACAAGTGCAGCCGACATCTCACTACGCGGCTTTGATAGTGTCGGTGACATTGTCGATTACACTCCTGGAGTAAATATGAACCAGGGTGAAGGCCACCGCGATGCAGTCGTCTTCCGCGGCAGCCTCTCAACCTCCGACTTCTTTGTTGATGGTGTGCGCGACGATGTGCAATACTACCGCCCACTCTACAATGTTGAGCAGATCGAAATACTACGCGGTCCCAACGCCCTACTCTTCGGACGTGGTGGTGCTGGTGGTGTTATCAATCGTGTGACTAAGAAGGCAGAAATCGGTCAAGATTTCAATGCATACTCATTGTCGCTTGACACCTTTGGAGCGAGTGAGGTTCAGTTCGACAAAAATGTTGCCATCAATGAGACAAGCGCTTTCCGCCTCAACGCCTACTTTGACACATTCGAGAATCACCGCGACTTCTCCGATGGTTCTGGCTACGGGGTAAACCCAAGCTTCAAGTTTGTATTGAGTGATCAAACGACTCTCGATGTTTCCTTAGAGGCGATTGATTATGATCGTTCCATCGATCGCGGTATCCCAAAAGGTGCTGATGGTAAACCTGCCACTGAACTCAGTGATATCGTGTTCGGTGATCCAGATTTAAATAAGTCTGAGTTTGAATCTATCTCTTTCCGTGCGCTGCTGCAGCATTCATTCTCTGATTCCCTCAAGGGCATCTTCACCGCGTCGTATACTGACTACGATAAGCTCTATCAGAACTTCTATGCCTCTAGCTATGATGAGACAGTAGATGCGGATTCAGTGACACTTGACGGTTATGTTGACACAACTGAACGCCAAAATTTCGTTCTTTCTGGCAATCTTGTCGCAGAACTAGATAATGGAAACATCAAGCATACACTGCTTTTTGGTGCTGAGTTTATGGATAGCTCCTCCAAAAACGATCGTTTTAATCCAGATTTCGATCCAAGTGCTGCAACTGAAGACACAGCAGTTTTCACAATTAGCGGTCGCAACACCCCTGGCGTTGGATTTAATGCAGGTGGGCTTAATGCAGGTCCTTTCACCGACCTCAATGACGATACTGCTACTGACCTCTCGGTTTTATCTTTATACGTCCAAGACGAGATCGAGCTATCCGATCAGCTTACTGCCGTTCTCGGCGCTCGCTTCGACAGTTTCGATATTGAAGTTACTGACAATGAAGCAGGTGCGGGCGACAGTGGTAGTCAGAAGGACAAGGAAATCACGCCTCGTGCTGGTATTGTCTACAAGCATGAAGAAAATATTTCTCTTTACGCTAGCTACAGCCAAACCTTTGTCCCACAAAGCGGTGATCAGTTCGCCAACTTAGGTGACGCAGGCCTTGACCCAGATGAATTCACCAACCTTGAGGCTGGTATCAAATGGGATCTAGCAGATGATAAAAGCGTCACCTTGGCTATTTTCAAAATCGAACAAGATCTAGTCACAGATGATGGCGCAGGTGGTTCTCTAATTAACGAGGCTGAAATCGAAGGTTTCGAAGCTCAATACCTCGGTCGAATTTCCGACCAGTGGACAGTAAGCGCAGGCTATACCTACCTAACGGGTGAGACCACAAGCGGAGCAAGACCTGCTGAGCTACCCAAGTCCTCGTTCTCTATCTGGAACAGCTACCAGCTCAGCGAGAAACTAGGCCTTGGTCTAGGTGCCATCTACCAGGGTGAGAGCACTCCCAAAGGTGGTGCTTCAAAAGGAACCGTACCTAGCTTCACTCGTGTCGATGCGGCAGCTTACTACCAGCTAAGCGAAAACCTCCGCTTACAGCTTAATATTGAGAACCTCCTAGACGAGGAATACTACCCACACTCTTATAGTAGCCACCAATTTACTGTGGGTGCTCCTATAAACGCGGCCGTATCAATCAAAGGTACTTTCTAGAAGTCATTACTTCATAAATAGAAGCAAATTCGGGGGTCGGCCATTTATTGGCCGATCCCTTCTTGCATTTAGACCACTCTTCCATCCACTATCCACGCTTTATGAATACACTAGTCACCTATCTTAGACTTTCCCTTTTAATCACAGTCAGCCTACTCCTTGGTTGTACGGAGCAGAGCGACGAAGCTGTTGCCGGCACTGTCAAAAAAATTATCATCGCACTAGAACCGGATAAAGACCCGGACGCCATGCTTGAAGATCGCGCTGCCCTAGAGAGCTATCTTTCCAAGACTACGGGCAAGCCAGTAGAAGCAATCGTACCAATGAGTTCTGCCGTCATCTATGAGGGCCTTCGTAACGGCACAATCGACCTAGCCTACCTCAGCGCGACAGCCGCAGCTAAGTTGATTGAGCAAGACATCATTGATATTCTTTTAGCCGAACTCATCGACGGAAAGCCCTACTACCAAAGTTACTGGATCACACTCAAAGATGCCCCTTACCAAAATATCGCTGAGCTCAAGGGCCAGCCCATTGCTTTCTCGAGTCGCACGAGCACCTCGGGTTTTCTTATACCCGTCTGGGATCTCTATACCCAAGGTCTAATCGACCTAGAGAACGGCCCTGAAGGCTTCTTCGGCGAGGGTAATGTTTTCTATGGAGTCGGTTATGTTTCAGCGGCAGAACGCGTCCTCCGGGGCGAAGCGCTTGCAGCTGCTGTCAGTTACTACGTAATCGATAAGGATAAGCACCTGAGCAAAACACAACGCGAGCGACTACGTATGCTCGATAGTCAAGGTCCCGTGCCCAGCCACGTAGTCGTCGTACGTAAGGGGCTAAGTGGCCTAGATCAAACTGCCTTAAAAGCAGCGCTTCTTGTAATGAATACGGAAGCCAGTGATTTGCGGGACCGTATCTTCGGCGCAGAATTGGCTCCCGCCAAAGCCGAGACCCACCTGCAAACCACGCTTGAAGCACTCGAAATCAGCCGCACGATGAAGTTTTAATCGTTTTCAGTAACCTTGACTTGCTAGGATGTGGAAGAAGCATCCAATGTTCGCTAAGAATGACAATGACATGTGTGCTTACCTACTTGTATTTAGATTTCATCCAGTAGGGCTTAAGCTAAAATTTTGATGCAGGATAAAAAACAAGAGCCCGTATTAAGCGCCCGAGGAATCGGCCTACAAAGAGGTGGTCGTTGGCTCTTCCGAGACCTTGACCTTGACCTGTATGCAGGCGAATTCCTCGCCATCGTAGGGCCCTCTGGGGTTGGGAAGACGACACTTCTATCCTGTCTTTGTGGCATGCTCGAGCCAAGCGAGGGCAGCGTAAGCTTCAAACTCAGCGGCACGAGTGATAGTAAACCAGTGGAATTAAGACGTCATTTCGGTATCGTCTACCAAGATCTCCAGTTAATTCCTAATGCGGACCTGCTCACTAATGTACTCTGCGGGCGATTAGGCCGTTTTAACTCCTTAAATACCCTACTCGGTTTCCCGAAAAAATTGCGGCAAGAGGCTTACCGCTTACTCTACGAATTGGGAGTTGCTGAAAATCCACACAAATGGGCCAAGCATATGTCAGGCGGAGAGAAACAACGTGTCGCCGCAGCACGTGTGCTCTTCCAGAAGCCTAAGATCTATTTTGCCGACGAGCCCGTATCCAGTCTCGATGCTTATTATGCAGGCCGCGTGCTCGGCTTACTCAGACAAGAAGCCGACGAAAAAGCAAAACCTGTGCTTTGCGTACTTCATAACGCTGAGCACATTCAGCGCTTCGCAGACATTGCACTTAGCTTAAACCAAAACGACCCGAAGGCACACAAGATGCGCCGTGTCAGGCCGTTAAATGTGGAGGCTCAAGTATGAGTCCAACACCTACCCCTGAGCACGAGAAGGTTCCCCCACTCGCTGAATTACCTTGGTATCGGCGGCTCAACCTTCTCAATACCACACTACTCATATTTGTATTGGCTGTCATTTTCAGCGGTAGCCAAATCGAGGGTAACGAACGCGATCTCGACATCCTAAAGAATTTGGGACGCTTCCTCTCCGACTTCTTCCCGCCCGACCTGTCGGTGCTAAAGTCGACTGGTTCTGCTCTGATTGAAACTGTGGAGATCGCGATTTTAGCTACATTCTTCGCGATTATCATTTCTCTGATCATCGCCCTGGGTGCCGCCCAGACAATTGGACCGACATGGCTAGTCTTTAGTATGCGCATGCTGCTCAACATCATTCGGACCATCCCAAGCCTAATCTGGGCGGTTATAGCAGTGGCTGCAATGGGTGCCAATGCCATGGCTGGAGTTGCCGCCTTAACGCTCTACAGCACCGGATACCTAGGTAAATTTTTCAGCGAGGCCTTCGAGTCAGTCGACATGAAAGTGGCACGATCACTACGCGGGATCGGGGCAGATCCGCTTCAGTCTTTCCAATACGGTATCTGGCCTCACGCCAAGCCGCTCATTTGGAGTCACTGTATCTGGATGTTGGAATACAACATACGCTCAGCTAGTATAATAGGATATGTCGGTGCAGGTGGCCTCGGTCTACAACTCCACGCCTACCAAGAATTCCACCAATGGGATCGCTTCGCTACCGTGCTTTGTTGTATCTTAATAGTCGTCACCGTGCTCGATTTCCTCAGCGAGCGCATACGTCGACGTATCGCGCGGCGCGATGGCTCCAATGACGCCCTCTCCGATTAAACGTCTCTGTGGTTGAAGCTCTGCCCAGAGGGGTTTATAGCTAAAATATGACTTACGACATTACTAACAAATTTACCCTCGTGACCGGTGCCAATCGTGGCATTGGTAAAGCCATCGTCGAAAGCTTCCTCCAACACGGTGCATCCAAAGTCTACGCAGGCGTGCGCTCGCTAGATAAAGGTGAAGCACTCGTAGTGGAATTTGGTGAAAAAGTCGTCCCCATTGAGATCGACTATGATAATCCTGCCTCCATCAAGGGCGCCGCAGAAACTGCGGGCGACGTCCAAGTCGTCGTTTCGAACGCAGGCGTCCTCATCGGTGCGGACGTAATGGACGAAGATGTCATCGAACAATTTCAAACCGAGCTCAACATCAACGTCTACGGCCTAATTCGCATGGCACAGGCTTTTGCCCCCGTGCTTAAGCGCAACGGCGGCGGTGCTTTCGTTCAAATCAACTCCATTGCCTCGCTACGTAGCTTTCCTGGTTTTGCCACTTATCCTGCCAGTAAAGCGGCTTCTTATTCATTCACCCAAGCAATTCGTCACGTCTTCGAGGAACAAGGTACAGCCGTGCTCAGCGTCCACCCTGGACCCATTGCAACTGACATGGCTGCCGCGTCTGGCCTCGAAGATACCGACCCACCCGATGTCGTGAGCGAAGGCATTATCGAGGCACTTAAAGAAGGTGATTTCCACCTCTTTCCTGACCGCATGGCAAAGGACTTTGAAAAGGCCTACCACAACTTCGCCGAAGGCATCATCGAGGCATAAATGAGAGTAAGGGTGCGATTCCCGCCATCTCCACCATTTTGCCCTTTGTTTATGCCTTAGAACTACTAAAGGTGTTAATTCCTGCTTAATCCTTGATTAGTAATTTCAACAATAAAACCATCAACAGTTTCTCTCCCTCTATAAAAAGGGGGGATAGAACCATCGTCTGGTCGTGATAAAATCCCAAATCTTTGCATTAGATGTGCATAATTCCTTTTATTTAAATCTCCATGTACTTCCAATCGAGACATATATGAACTTGTGCTTGTCAGAAATTTATTGTCTAGAGTCTCTCCATCTACCCACTCCCACGCTCCTTCAATGTTTTCATCACTTAAACCTATCCAAAATGTTTTCTTAGGAAACTTAATTTTAATGACATTCCAAATATCAAGCAGTTCACTCAAATCATCAAAAGTAGCGAGTTGCCCACCAAGTTCCTCTGCTAGATATCGAGCATCACTCCAAGGGAGTCTTTCAAGAACAACATAAAAACTTTTTTTGTTTATTTCTATAGAATCCTTCAATCTAGGAAGGTTATCAAAACTCTCTTTATCTTTTAATGAATCTTGGCTTTGCTTAGTAATTAAATAATCATGTGATTCTAATTCACTACCGCTAGCTGTAGAATAATTAGTTTTATCGTTGATGGTATCAGTATTACCAGAGAAACCATCCCCATCGATATCTGCTAACTCAGTAGGAACATTATCAAATTTAACGTAAAACCAATTTGAATCATATTTTCCATACGTCCAAGGTTCATATTCCATGGAATGAATAACTAATTTACCATTATCAATCTTTGAGAAATCTTCATTAAACTTAAATTTATAAACCCATTTTAAATCCTTGGCATTGAATGGTTCATGCAGTGACGCCTCGCCAAAAACATCTGAAAAAATCAACTCTTCAGAGACTTTTTCTCCTTCCTTTTCGTATTCTAGAACTGTTTTTTCAATCGTTAATGAAGTGTTTTTATTTAAGACATACAATGAAATAGACCCAATACCCGATTCTGAGTAAAATTTAGGAATACTTATTTCATAAGTGTTTATTTCGTTATTTAGCCTTATACTATCAGTTT
>QXZH01000096.1 GCA_009886465.1 Opitutaceae bacterium | reverse complement strand
AAGGCCGCTAAGAAAAAAGTAGCTAAGCGCAAAGCGAAGAAGTAGACCCACTTTTTCGACTTATCTTAGGCAAGGCTTGCTTTTGCCCAAGCACAAGTTTTGATTCTGCGCTCCTGCAGCACTGTCCACGACAGATGTTGTAGGAGCGTTTTTTTTATATCTATTTATGACACAGCCAACAAAACTCTCCACTTGGGCAAATAACATCGCTCCTTCTCCCACGCTCGCCGTCGATGCCAAAGCTAAGGAGCTAAAAGCAGCCGGAGAGGACGTCTGCGGCTTCGGCGCTGGTGAGCCTGATTTCGACACACCTGAATTTATCAAAGCAGCTTGCATCCAAGCGATTCAGGAAGGGAAGACCAAATATGCACCTGCGCCTGGTATCCCTGCGCTTCGTGAGGCTCTTGCCGAGAAATATCGCAATCAAGGCGTCGATGATACGACAGCCGCACAGTGCGTGGTGAGCCCAGGTGGTAAGTATTCTTGCTATTTGGCTATTCTGGCCGTCATCAGCCCTGGCGATGAGGTAGTGATTCCGGCTCCATACTGGGTTAGCTACCCTGAAATGGTCAAATTAGCTGGCGGCATACCGAAAACTATCTTTGCTGGGCTTGAAGATGGGTTCAAGATCACTCCCGAGCAACTACGTGAAGCAATTACGCCGAAGACGCGTTTGGTCATCATTAATAGCCCTTCAAATCCAACCGGTGCTATTTACTCCGCTGAGGAGCTACAGGCTCTTACAGAGGTTGCTCTCGAAGCGAATATTTATATCATGTCAGACGAGATCTACGAGTATTTGCTCTATGATGGCGTTAAGCATGTAAGCCCCGCATCCTTTTCCAAGGAGGCCGCCGATGCTGTCATTACTGTGGCTGGCTTTAGTAAAACTTTTTCCATGACTGGCTGGCGCCTTGGCACTTTGATGGCACCGCTTGCTGTCGCTAAAGCCGTCGCAAATCTGCAAAGTCAGACCAGTTCAAACGCGACCACTTTTGCACAATATGGCGCCCTCGCTGCCATGCAAAACTGGGATCAGTCGATGGCTGCTGTGAATGGCATGCTGGAGGTCTTCGATCGCCGCCGCAACACCCTCCTTGAGGGTCTACAAGGTATCGATGGGGTCGAGTGCGCGCGTGCCCAAGGTGCCTTCTATCTCTTCCCGAATATCGAAAAGCTCGGACTCAGCGCGTCTGATTTCGCCGCGCGTATTCTTGAAGAAGAAAAAGTCGCCGTCGTTCCCGGCGAGGGCTTTGGTGCTCCCGGCTACATCCGCCTCAGCTATGCCACGTCCGACGAGGTTATTGAAAAAGGCCTTGGGCGCCTAAGCAAATTCTGCGCGAATCTTTAAGCACCCGCATTTAACAAAAATTTATAAGTCATCAGCCATTATTTTCGCTATGAGCGACAAAGCAAAAATCATTTATACGATCACTGACGAAGCGCCGGCACTGGCGACGCATTCGCTCTTACCAATCATCGAGGCCTACACCGCTGCTGCGGGCGTCGCCGTCGAGACGCGCGACATCTCACTCGCAGGTCGTGTCCTTGCTAATATCTCAGAATTTTTACCAGCGGATCAAAAGACGGCTGATCATCTCGCCGAACTTGGTGACCTTGCTAAGACTCCAGAGGCTAATATCATCAAGTTACCGAATATCTCGGCTTCGATACCCCAGTTGATCGCCTGCATCAAAGAGCTTCAGGCCAATGGCTTCGCCCTGCCAGACTACCCCGATAGTCCAAATACCGACGAGGAGGAAGCGATCAAAGCGGCTTATGATCGGGTTAAAGGCAGCGCCGTTAACCCCATACTTCGTGAGGGCAACTCCGACCGCCGCGCCGCTCTCGCTGTCAAACAATACGCTAAAAATAACCCTCACCGTATGGGCGCATGGAACGCGGATTCCAAATCTACGGTTTCGAGTATGGGTGACTCGGATTTCTTTGCTAACGAAAAGTCAGTTACGATTCCTGCTGCAACGAATGCGAAAATCGAGCTCGTTGCTGCAGACGGAGTTGTGACGACACTCAAAGAGGGCCTTTTACTTGAAGCTGGTGAGGTGCTTGACGGCACTTTCATGAGTGTTCAGGCGCTGCGCACTTTCCTTGCCGAGCAGATCGAACTTGCAAAAAAAGAAGGCGTCCTCTTTTCGCTTCACATGAAAGCGACCATGATGAAGGTCTCCGATCCGGTCATTTTTGGTCACGCAGTGGAAGTGTTCTATCGAGATGTTTTTGAAAAATACGCATCTACGATTGCTGCCCTTGGGGTGGATGTGAAAAATGGCCTTGGTGATCTGTATGCTAAAATTGAAAGTCTACCGGCCGATCAAAAAGCTGCGATCGAAGCCGATCTCGATGCAGTTTATGACAGTAGTCCCGATATCGCGATGGTTGATTCTGACAAGGGCATCACTAATCTGCACGTTCCCAGCGATGTGATCATCGATGCATCAATGCCTGCCGCGATTCGCAGTTCAGGTCAAATGTGGAACAAAGCCGGCGAGCAACAAGACACGAACTTCGTCATCCCTGACCGTTGCTATGCGGGTGTGTATGCTGAGACCGTCGATTTCTGCAAAAAGAACGGTGCGTTTGATCCCACGACTATGGGAACTGTGCCCAATGTAGGCCTCATGGCGCAGAAAGCCGAAGAATACGGCTCGCACGATAAGACTTTTGAAATTCCCACTGCTGGTAAGATTCGTATCGTCGATGCGGATGGTAGCGTGCTACTTGAGCACAAGGTAGAGGAGGGGGACATCTGGCGCGCCTGCCAAGTAAAGGACGCAGCGATCCGTGACTGGGTCAAACTCGCGGTCAATCGGGCGCGCGCTACAGGTTCGCCCGCAATCTTCTGGCTAGATGCGGCGCGTGCACACGATGCTCAGCTAGTCGATAAGGTGAACACTTACCTTAAAGATCACGCTACCGAAGATCTCGATATTCGTATCCTACCGCCTGTTGAAGCGACTAAGATCACCCTCGAACGCGCGAAGGCTGGTGAAGACACAATTTCTGTCACAGGTAACGTGCTTCGTGACTATTTGACTGATCTCTTCCCGATTCTCGAGCTCGGCACGAGTGCTAAGATGCTCTCGATCGTACCACTGATGAATGGGGGCGGTCTCTTTGAGACAGGTGCTGGCGGTTCCGCACCTAAGCACGTGCAGCAGTTTGAAAAAGAAAACCATTTGCGTTGGGACTCGCTTGGCGAGTTCCTCGCGCTAGGTGTTTCACTGGAGCACCTAGCGACGGTCTTCGTGAATGCCAAAGCGCAAGTCCTCGCAGACACACTGGGTATCGCAAACGCGAAGTTTCTGACTGAAAACAAGTCGCCTTCTCGCAAGGTGAACGAGCTCGATAACCGCGGCAGCCATTTCTACCTAGCGCTTTATTGGGCTGAAGCACTGGCGACTCAGGACCAGGACGCTGAGCTTAAGACGCGCTTCGCGCCACTGGCTGCGGCACTCACTGCCAACGAATCCAAGATTGTCGACGAACTCAACACTGTGCAAGGAGTGCCCATGGATATTGGCGGATACTACCGTCCCGAGCTTAAAAAAGCACAGGATGCGATGCGCCCGAGTGCTACTTTGAACGCGGCCTTGGCTGCCTTATAAATAGGTGATACGCCCGCTTATTGGACTCTCTATTTATTCTCGGAGATTCGTAAGTAAACAGGCCAATTTACATGGGTCGGCTACTGATTATTCGCCATTGGCCTGCGCTGTTTTGGCCGATGCTAAAGAGGCTTTCGAAGCGGTCTTCTGTTTTGTAGCGCACTCGCATACGCAAGCTGGGTTTTAATGTGGCTATGTAGTCCAAGCCTTGATGGCTATATGCAATGGACTCCTCGGGTGAGCCAGTCAGTGGCTCGAACTCAATGCTCTGGATCGGTAGGCCTAGTTCGTAGAGGAGTGCATTTTTGAGCAAGTTCTTTGTGTTTTCGGTCGTGCCCTCTAGTGCGTAAATAGCGAGCATTGGTTCGACCTCGGTCGCTTGGTTGGCTTCAGTAAAAGCTTGGGCGAGGGCTTCAAGCTCGGCTGATTCTTGCGTGCTGCAGGCGCTTAATACAAGCAGGACGCAACTTACGAATATACGAAGCATTTTGAGGCTATATTATCTGTAGCTAGTAGCTGCCCGAAGGTCATTAAAACAAAATCAAGCGCTACCAACTACTTTTAGGCTGATCGTCCGTCTCAGAATCTGAATCGAGTCCTTCGACGTCATCGTGGGCCTCATTCATTCCAGCAAACAATGGATTTGACTTTGACCGGTCGTTTGAATCTATGCGCCCACTCTTGAAGCCAGTCGCTACGATGTTGATGTAACCAAGAGATTCAATCCCGAGGTTCTCAGTTAAAGCTTCGCGCAGGTGGCTCTGCAAGGTCTGCTCAATTTCACGTAGTCGACCTCCGCTGAGTAAGACGATGCGCACTTCGAGGTGGGTGGTCTGACCCTTGCTCTTGATTTTAACTAGAGTTTTAGAAACATTTTCTAATTGCTCACAAGAGGTTTGCACCAAGTCAATGATTGCATGACGGCTGACCATCACGCGGCCATTCTCAGTTGTGTAGGCGACGACGTTCTTAGGTTGCCGGCGCACGAGTATGACCAGGAGAAAGGTGAGTGCCAAGATCGCTCCACCCACGTAGAGAAGCTCCACTTGGGTGAGCTGCTGCAGGTCGTTGGTCAGTTCACTAAAGTCCATGTCAGTATTTGTGATAAAATTAGTTAGAAGCGATTAGTCGATGTGTGGCTCGTCGCCCCATTCATCTTCGTCGCCCTTTTCATCGTCAGTGCGTACACCGTCGATGATGACGTTCACACGAGAGACGCTCTTGCTAGTCATCTTCTCGACTTGCTCAGCGATGCGTTCTTGAATCTCTGTAGCGACGGTGGCGAGTTCACAGCCGAAGCGTAAGATGACGCGGATCTCGATACGATAGTCGCCGACCTCATCTTCTTCGACGCGGACGCCACGCTCGTCACCTTTTTTTGAGAAAATCTCGGCGATTCCGTCGACAAAGCCACCGCCGACCGCTGCCACGCCGCTGACTTCGAGGGCAGCTAGGCGAACAATACTGGCGACTACGCTGTGGTTGATGCGGATGTCCCCGAGGGTGTTGGAGGCCTCCGAGACATTTGGTATGACTGATTCGTTTTGGTTGTCGGTTTCCTTGCTCATAATGTGTCTGGTTGTATGGTTGAATTTTTAAGTGTAAATATCCTTAGGTACACGCTCTAAGAATTCTTCGATGAACTTGGTCGTGTATTTACCTCCTCTAAAGTGTGGATCACGGATGATAGCGCGGGAGAATGGAATGTTGGTTTTGATGCCACGGATCAAATACTCACCTAAGGCTCGATCCATCCGGTCGAGCGCGAGTTCGCGAGTGCTGCCATATGTCATAACTTTAGCGATCATGCTATCGTAGTAAGGCGGTATGGTGTAGCCGCTGTAGCAGTGCGAATCAATGCGCACGCCGTGACCACCCGGAGAGTAGTAGAGGGTTATTTCGCCAGGGCAGGGTGCGAAATTTCGCGAGGGATCTTCAGCGCAGACGCGGCATTCGATGCAGTGCTTCGTGATCTTGATGTCTTTTTGTTGGTAGCTGAGTTTTTGGCCACTGGCGATGAGGAGTTGCTCTTTGACCAAATCTACACCGGTGACTTCCTCTGTCACGCCATGCTCGACTTGAATACGGGTATTCATCTCGATAAAAAAATAGTCGCCCTTGCTATCGACAAGGAACTCGACGGTGCCTGCGCCTTCGTAGTTGACGGACTTGGCGAGTTTGACGGCATCGCGCCCCATTTTCTTGCGAGTGTCGTCGGAGATAAAGGGGGAGGGGGCTTCTTCGATTACCTTTTGGTGGCGGCGTTGTATGGAGCAATCGCGTTCGCCTAGGTGGATGACGTTGCCGTATTGGTCGCCAAGGAGTTGGATCTCGATGTGGCGTGGTGCTTCGAGGAATCGCTCTAAATAAACGGCGCCGTTACCAAAGGCTTTCTCGGCTTCGTTCCGTGCATTATTGTATTCTTTGACAAAAGCCACGGCGTTGTTTGCAGTCCGCATGCCCTTACCACCCCCACCAGCGACGGCTTTAATGATCACAGGGTAGCCTATCTTTTTGGCTACCTTGAGTGCGTCCTTTTCGTTGTCAACGGTACCATCGCTTCCTGGAATGACGGGAACTTTGGCATGGATTGCCATGTCGCGGGCTCTGGCTTTATCGCCAAAGTTGACGATAGCTTCTTTGCCGGGACCAATAAATTTGATGTTACACTGTGCGCATTGTTCGGCGAAGTCGGCATTTTCGGCGAGGAAACCGTAGCCAGGGTGAATCGCATCGACATCTGCAATCTCGGCTGCAGCGATGATCCGGTCAGCCTTCAAATAACTGAGGTTGCCTGCCGCGGGACCAATGCAGATCGCCTCGTCCGCCAGTTGAACGTGGAGCGACTGTTCGTCTGCCTCGGAGTAGACAGCGAATGTCTTGATACCGAGCTCGTTACAGGCACGGACGATGCGGAGTGCAATTTCGCCGCGGTTTGCGATGAGTACCTTTTTTAACATGCAATGGAATCCAGCAGGATTAGGCAGTTTTAATTTTGAAGAGAGGCTGGCCGTATTCGACCGCTTCGCCGTTCTCGACGAGTAGCTCAGTGATTACGCCACTCATTTCGGCTTGAATCTCGTTCATCACCTTCATCGCTTCTATGATACAGACGACGCTGTCTTTGCTGACTTTGTCGCCTACCTTTACGAATGCGGGGCTCTCGGGAGAGGAAGCGCCGTAAAAAGTGCCCACCATGGGAGACTTGATAATGGAGATGCCTTTTTCCTCAACTGGGGCTGGAACAGCTTCGCCAGTGGCGGGCGTAGCTACGGGAAAAGGAGCAGCCGTTTGCGCGGCTGGCGCGGCATGGATAATCTGAGGTGCGTCGGCACCCTTACTACTGAGGCGAAGCTTGAAGCCGTCCTCCTCGAATTCGAATTCGGAGATATCCGAGCGTTTCATTAGGTCGACGACTTGTTTGATGAGTTTGATGTCCAAGGTATGTCCTTTCTTACTGCTGTGGTTTGTTTTGTGAGTGGAAGTGTCAGCCGATTTCCGAAGACAAACCATTCAAAGTGTATTCAATAAAGGCTAGCTTTTCATGATGTGCAACGTCTTTGTTAATCTAGGAAAATTGGGCTTTCACTTGGGGCTTTCTACTATCATCTTCTAGAATTATGCCAAAGTGCCACTTTAGTGATGTTGAAATTTCAGGAATTGTGACCTGTGTGCCTCCGCTTGAGAAATGCATCGATGACGAGCTAGAACTGTTTGGTGGTAATGTAAAGCAACTCGAACGCCTCAAGAAGACGATCGGCTTGTCAAAGAGGCGAGTCGTCGACGCGCAGACCACGGCAGCGGACTTGTGCGAAAAGGCCGCGCGACACTTAATGAAGGAAGGCGGAGTGGATCTTCAGCAAATTGATGCGATGATCTGTGTGACCCAGACCGCGGACTATCTGCAGCCCTGTAATGCCGCCGTAATTCATGGTCGGCTTGGGCTCTCTAAAAATTGTGCGGCACTCGATGTGAATCTCGGTTGTTCTGGCTACGTTTATGGGCATTGGTTAGCGCATTCACTGGTCGCTAGTGGAGGCTGTGAGCGGATTCTATTATTAGCGGGCGATACGATCAGTCGCTTGGTCAACGCCAAAGACCGCTCCGTCGCACCGCTTTTCGGCGACGGCGGCAGTGCGACTTTGATCGAGCGATCTTTGGGAGCGCCTTCGGCCTATTTCAGCCTGCAGACGGATGGTGGGGGTTACGATAAACTGATTGTGCCCGCGGGTGGGTCCCGTCATCCCCATTCTACGCAGACGGCAGAGGTGCTCGAAGACGAATCAGGAAACTTTCGTTCTCCTGAAAACCTATTCATGGATGGGGCAGAAATCTTTAATTTTTCTATTACCGAGGAGCCAAAATCGGTCAAAGAGTTACTTGAATATGCCGAAGTAGATGCCGCCGCCGTCGACCACTTCGTCTTCCATCAGGCTAATCGCTACATCTTGAGTAATATTGCGAAACGCCTGAAACTTGATCTCGCTAAAGTGCCTATGCAGACGGTCGAGCTCTATGGCAACCAAAGCTCAGCCTCAATCCCAACGGCTATCTGCGGGGAGCTGGCGACTGCACTCGCGGATCGGTCATCGACTCGGCTCTTGCTTTCTGGCTTCGGTGTAGGTCTCTCGTGGGCGAGTGCGCTGGTCGAAGTCGGTGATCTAACAGTGTGTGAATTAATTGACTACACGGCCTAATCTTACTGAGCTAGTAGCGTATTATGGAATTGGAAACATTCATCAAAAACTTTGAAGAAGCGGTCGAGGATGTTGAAGTCGGGTCGCTGTCAGGCGACTCGGTTTATCGTTCCCTCGAGCACTGGGATTCGCTCGCTGTGCTAACTGTGATCGCGATGGTCGACGCTGAATACGATCTGCGGCTTAAGGCGAGAGAATTGAAACAAATGCAGACACTTTCCGAATTGCACGCTTTGCTCGAGTCAAAGCAATCCATATGAAGCGATTAATCATAGTAGGTGCAGGGGGCTTTGGTCGCGAGGTTTACGCGTGGGCAGAGGCGCATCCCGATTGTGGACGTCTTTGGGAGATCGCCGGCTTTCTTGATGATAACCCTGCCGCGCTTGATAGATTCGATTATCCCGTTAGCATTCTTTCTGCGGTGGTGGACTACTCACCGCAATCAAACGAACTTTTCCTTTGTGCAATTGGATCACCTGCCATTAAACGTATGGTCTGTGGAAAATTGCTCGGGTCTGGCGCAGAGTTTATCTCTCTCGTGCACCCAACAGTTGTGATTGGCTTTAATGTTGAGATCGGTGTGGGCACTATCATCTGCCCACACGCCATTGTGACCTGCGATGTGACTATTGGCGATTTCGTCGCAATCAATTGCCACTCTAGCATCGGACATGACGTGCGGATCGCCGATTGGGTGACGCTGAGTGGGCACTGCGATGTGACTGGCCAAACCGAACTCGGCGAAATGGCTTTTCTAGGCAGCGGTGCGCGTATACTTCCGCTGAAAAAAGTCGGCGCTCGTGCAATGGTTGGTGCAGGTTCGGTCGTGATTAATCACGTTCCAAAAAATGCTAAAGTATTTGGAAACCCAGCGCGAATATTTGACTCGGAAGGTTAATTCTAATGGCTAGCTTTGGCTAGACCGATTTCGTCGAGGCTATCGAGTATCTGTTTGAATCCTTCGAGTTTCTTTAGCTCCTCTATTTTCTTATTACTCGATAGACGGATGAAAAATTGTTCGTCGCGCAGGTTAAGGCCGTGCTTCTTGATGTCGAGCAGTGCGGCAAAGATATCGTGCCCACCCTCTTGCTCATAGCCAAAAGCTTCGCCGCCGACCAAGTGCCAAAAGTAAACGTTTTGAGCAGAGCCATCTTTTTCGTAGATACCAAATTCGGCAGGCTGAAAGGGGGTTTCTTCGTTTTGAAAAGGGATGCAGTATTTACGATCAAGGCGCGTCCAGCCGTTTTGTACCCAGCAGGTGTCTGGCGTGTGCGCACCCGCCCAGCGATAGGAGGCCTTGCCTGGTAACCAGTATGCGATGTAAAGACCGACGAAGGTATCACCTTTTTTGAAAATGCGGAAGAGGGCGTCGTCAAAATTTAAAAAGTCGCTAATCCGTTCGCTTGATTCGGGCGATTCAGCCATGTCTTGATCTATGATTTTCCAGCCATTCAGCTCCTCGGGCACAATGTATGAGAGCTGACCTTCAAGCGTCGGCTCGGGCGGTGGAACAAAGGCGAAATAGACGCGCAGGCTAAGACCGCCTAGGAGCGCTGCGGTGGCGAAGATGAGGAGTAGTTTTTTCATTGGAATAGTGGTCTGAGTTAAGTAGACAAGCTTAGTTCACGTATTGGTTCAAGCTCTAGACGAAATAATGAGTTTACCTTGGGAGCTTCACCGTGTTGCCTGCCCCTTTTAATCTTTACCCACTTAATTTACTCTACGCATGGCCTCAATTATTAATAAGGATAATATCATTGCCATTTATGGCCGGCTTGGCTGGGGCAATTTTGTTGATTGGTTGGTCACAATTTGCCTCGGACTCATTATCTTTCTGACCACTGTATCGCTGGGTGGGGTGCGCCCAGATACGCAATTGGCATTATTACCTCTCTTTGCAATTTTGCTTACTTTGCACGGTATTTGGCTCGCAGTTGATAATGCGTCTCCAAAGCGATTGAGCCACATTCCCTTTTTGTTCGTCCCAGCGCTCCTATGGATGCTGTGCAGTGTGTATTGGTTTTCGCCGGTGCCTTGGCGCGGATGGTATGAGATGATCTATGCACTGCAGGCGTTTATTGTACTTTGGGTGCTTTCGAATAATGTGCGCACGCGGGCGCATCTGTGGGCACTGATCATCATGAGTCTCTCGCCCGCGGCATTTGCCATCGCCAATGGCTTCTATCAGGTTTCTCAAGAGCGCCCGCACATATTTGGCGCAATGACTGATTACGGCTTGGAGTTAAACCCTGACTTCCTTCAGCGTGCGACGGGTGCTTTTGCTGACCCCAATTCTTTTGCGGCCTTCTTGTTGATACTTTTGCCCTCATTGTTGATCATGGCGGGCGTCACTCGCTTGCCAAAGATTTTGCGCGGATTGGCTGTATATATAGTTCTGATGTTTTTTGTGGGGATCGCTTTAACCCAATCTTATTGGGCGTTTGCTGCGGTCGTAATACTCGTGGCGATCGTACCTTGGCTCTGCTTCCGTGGGCTTAAAGCTCGTTTGCTTTACTCATGCTTAGGGGCGTCGGCGATGGCACTCACTCTTTCAGCAATGGTCATCTTTCATCCATTCTTTAAGAAGGGGTTTGAGCAGGCGCAATCCGATGAGGGGGAGGTTGTGCGCCTTGTGCTTTGGCGCGAGGCATTGCATTTGGTTGCTGAAAATCCGATTACGGGTGTGGGCGCAGGTGCATACAGGGTCGCATTTGAGCAAAGTCCTCGCGTGTCTCTAGCTGATAGCCCAGAGACACCGCACAATGACTACCTTTTAGTTTTGAGCCAACTGGGTCTGCTAGGTGTTGCTTTGTTCGGGATTCCCATTTTATACGTTTTTGTTCGTGCCTTTAGACGGTGGCGCAAAGAGCCTTTTTCGGTCAAACTGAAGAACCGGCGCGGCACGATTATGGCGCCACAGCGCTTCTTTTTATCGCTCGGCTTGGCTGGAGTAATTTCTTTTGCCCTTTGCATGGCGGCTAGCTTTATTTTATATGTACCCTCATTGACTCTTTATGGAGTTTTAGCCTTTGCGATTCTGGTAAAAGCTAGTTTCAACCGCCAAATAATTTTACCTTTGCATCGGATTTTGCGGCTTGAATACTTCTTGTTGGCGACTTGCGTAGGCTGGTCTTTCTACGTGCTCAGCTCGACTAAGCTGGAGGCTAATGCGCTTGAATTACGAGCCAGCGAGCAGTTAGGGTATGTCGTAGATATGCGAGTGCATGTTGCAGGTAATGATAAACTTCTCGACGAAGTTTTGATCCTCTACGAAGACGCAGTGATTGCTGATTCCCAAAATGTAGATGCTTGGCTGGGGCGTAGCGCCTCGCTCTGCCAGCTGTATTTTAGAAGTCCCGGAGAGTTTGAACATTTAGCCAAGAAAGCCGTAGCCTCAGCGGAGCTCGCCGTGGAGATCAGCCCTCTCTATTGGAAAACATGGGCACAATTAGGCGTCGCGCGCTCATTTTATGGAGAAGCCGACCTGGCTGAGGAGGCATTACTCAAAGCCTTGGAATTAGCACCTAACAATAGTAACGCTCATTATTATTATGCGGCCTTTCTGAGTTTTGATAAGGAGCGTCGTGAGCAGGCTTTGATTTCCGTTCGCGCGGCACTCGACATAAATCCCAAAAATATCGTGGCTACCCGTTTGCAACAAAAACTACTCATTCTTTAAAGTGATTCACTTAATTTTAGCTTTTGCCACATGGCTATTCTGTATAAGTTCACTGACTGCGGGTGAACTGGTTCGCGGTGGGCTGATTTTACACGAGGTGAACGGTCAAGTGGGTCTCAAGGAACTCGGTAAGGATGTTACCCGTTTAAACACAGGAGATGTGCCTGTTACGACTATGGGATTGATTGAATGTGAAGCGAGCGACGGATCGTCAGCATTTTTTACGGCATCGAATCGGAGTGTAATTTACTTCGAGGGGAGCGGCAGTTTTGCAGTCGAGCGCTTCGAACAGGTGATGACTGAGCTGGCTGAATGGAATGCCGAGTCGGTAGAGCAGAGTCAGACTATTTTAAACTTTCGTGGAGGTGATCTCATTGTCGACACTAGGAAAATGAGGAAAATGAAGTCGTCTCAATTCTTGGTGGAGACGCCACTCGGGCGACTCAGTACTAAGCTTGCCCTTTGGCAAATGCGGATCTCATTCGATCCAAGCAGTCAGATCTACGACTTCACAATTACTTGCACTGAAGGGCGGGTCCGTTTTACAGATCTCCAGGGTCAGCAATACACGGTGCACATGGGGTATCGTTTAGCGGGTGCAGGCTACCGCTTGAGACCCTCGATCGAAGTCGGAAAAAACACAGAGCGTTCCCAAGGACAGATGCAGCGATACCAGGATTTGTCTAATAAGCACTCGGATGCTGCGGATGATTTTACCCAATACCTAGCTTACTTACTAGTGATCGAGCGGAATATTCGCAGTAATTCTGAAAGGGCTGTCACAGGTAGATTAAATACTGCCCGTCGGCCGATTGTCATCGAATACGCAAAAGAACCAGAGTCAGTCACTCCGTTTCGCGGTGAATTGAAGCCTCCTTCGGCCGACCAGGCAGATTTATTTTAAATTAAAAGTGAAAATCTTGAATCAGTTGACGGTGTATCTCAACTTGGTTACTGTGACTGCCTGTATTTGGGGTTTTGACCTTTTTATGGGTGCTCGATGGTGTAGAAGAAGAGACACTACGTTGGCGCTATCTGGTGCGCGGAGAGTGGCAGCCGAAGGCGCCTTTATCTTGACTTCAAAGTAGGCCAACTCTCCTTGCGCATCAGATTTTCAGGTTTGGATACTTCTACCGCGAGAACTTCGCCGACAAAGACCTTGATCCAAATGCCGCGCATATCATCTTCGCTAGTTTTTTTGCCGCCACCTGGCCATACGAAGCCTGGTGCAAGCTTGGTTTCCCGCATCGGGAATTTCTTTGTGCTGACGCGGGCTTTGCTCCTTGCCTTAAGTGCAGGAGCTTTTGTTTCGCCAGTGAGATAGCGTACTTCGCCCTCGCTTCGTTTTTGGGCAGCGACGGCATCTTCGAATTTAAAAATGAGGTATTCGATTCGGATATTTTTTAGATCTAGCTGAGATTCGTTACTCAGCACGATTCCGTAGCTTTCCTTCCAAGTCTTCACTAAGACACCTCGTAAGTTATCCTCCCATCCTGATTTGTCTTCTATATCGGTGGTGAAGCGCACTTTGATCGCATCGTTTTTTAGCGTCTCTTTACGGTCCCAGTCACGGATGAATTCCTGGTCCTCTTTACTGAAAATCGAAATGTTCACCTTAGTGCTGAGTCCATCAAGCCGCTCAATATAGATATCGTCGCCACTGACTTGAGTGAGCTTCGCACTCATCTCTCTGCCTTGACTATCAGAAAAGGTGCGAAAAGTAGGTTCTCCAGCACTGAGAATACTCCCTGTGGTTAGGAAAAAACAAAGAAGAGCTTTATGTTGTGCATGCTACCAGAACGAAGCTATTTATTAATTCTAGGAATTCTATATCCGATAAACCATATTGTTGTAAAGGGCATTTTTAGAATTGAAGCACACTCGCTAATATACGGATTTAGTAAATATTTTATACGAAAATAGAAAAATGGGGCGCCCTCAAACGGCATAAACGCCTGCCTCCTCCGAAGAGCCTATTGGTTAAAATCTGAAGATTAATACTGTGTTATCTTTGGATTCACATCCACTGCCCAGGCGTGGATGCCACCTGCGAGATTGATCGCATTCTCGAAGCCCTTAGTTTCCAAGTATTTCACGACATTGAGGCTACGCATCCCATGGTGGCAAAAGACAATCAATGGTATGTCCTGTGGTAAGGTTTCTTGGCGCTCAGGGACCTCGCCCATTGGGATGTGGAGTGCGCCTTCGATGCGGCAAATAGCCAATTCGGAGTGCTCTCGCACATCAAGAAAGACTGCGTCTTTGTTATTATTCCGTAAAATATCCGCTTCGGATGCACTGATTTCCTTGTTCATTGTCAGATTTTTATGATGATGGGGGAGTAGATGTCAAAGATGCCTTCCATTATTGTTCCCGCCCGTCTTGCCTCGACGCGATTCCCAAGCAAATTACTGCACGAGGTGCGCGGTAAGCCTATTATCCTCTGGACAGCAGAGCGTATCCGCACCGTGGCACCTGAGTTTCCGCTCTATTTCGCCGTAGACGACGACGCGCTTGAGCGTTGCTTGAGTGAGGCGGGGTTTACTGCCATACGTACATGCGCTGAGCACCCTAGCGGCACGGATCGGCTCGCAGAGGCAAATGCGGCTATTGGTGCGCCCGCAGTGATTAATGTGCAGGGCGACGAGCCCCTTGTCACGGGCGAGCAGATCCGTGCCCTTGCTGTAGGCATTGAAGGAGAGGCCGCTATCGCCACGCTTGCCGTGCCTTTCGTCCGTCCGCAGGACTTTGCCAATCCAAATCAAGTCAAAGTTGTGCGCGATCGCGAAGGCTACGCGCTTTATTTCTCTCGCTCATCCATGCCCTTTGCTCGGGATACAAGTGGGGAAGTTGATGCCGCATGGCTGGCGCAGAACCGCTGCTACCGCCATCTCGGACTCTACGCCTATAAGGCTGATTTCCTGAGTGCTTTTTCCAGCTTAGAGCCTGGTCTCCTCGAGCAGGTCGAAAAGCTCGAACAGCTCCGCGCGATGGAGCACGGCTATCGCATTCACGTCGGCATCACCGATCAAGCGACAATCGGGATCGATACGTTAGAGGACATTGCTGAGTTTGAAGCTTGTTTAACCTAAGCTATTTGAATGGTGCTTGCCCACTTGACAAATCCGCTCCTCGGCAACCGTATTATTAACATGCAAACCGCTTCTCCAGAACTTGAACTCGATCCACTCAGCTTGCCCGATGCCCGCGGACATTTCGGTGCCTACGGGGGGATGTATGTGCCCGAGACTTTAATGACACCGCTTTTCGAGCTGACTGAGGCCTACCACGAGGCGCGCAAAGACCCCGCATTTCAAAAAGAGCTCGATCACCAACTCCGCGAGTTTGCAGGTCGCCCGACCAATCTTTATTTCGCGGATCGCCTGACCGAACATTGTGGCGGCGCTAAAATTTACCTCAAGCGTGAGGACTTACTCCATACGGGTGCACACAAAATAAACAACGCACTTGGCCAGGCACTCCTCGCCAAGCGGATGGGTAAAAAACGTATTATTGCTGAGACTGGCGCTGGCCAGCACGGCATCGCCACCGCTGCGATGTGCGCGAAAATGGGTTTTGAATGCGTCATCTACATGGGCGAGGAAGATATGCGCCGTCAGTCGCTCAACGTCTACCGCATGCGTCTTTGTGGTGCCGAAGTGCGCAGTGTGACCGCTGGACAGAGAACACTCAAAGAAGCGGTCAACGAAGCCATGCGCGACTGGGTCACTAACGTAAGTAACACTCACTACATCATTGGCTCTGCCCTCGGTTCGCATCCTTTTCCCATGATGGTTCGCGACTTCCACCGAGTGATCGGCGAAGAGTGTCGCCGCCAGATACTGGAAAAAGAAGGCCGGCTACCCGACGAAGTCGCCGCCTGTGTTGGTGGTGGTTCAAATGCGATCGGCATCTTTTTCGCCTTTCTTAAAGACCTCGAAGTCAAGCTAAGCGGTATTGAAGCCGGCGGGCGCGATATCAATCGCGGGAACCATGCCGCTCGTTTCGAAGGCGGACAGCTCGGGGTCCTCCAGGGAGCTAAGACTTGGATCCTGCAAAGTCCAGAAGGGCAAATCGACCTTACGCATTCCGTCTCCGCTGGTCTCGACTACGCTGCAGTAGGTCCTGAACATGCCTATTATAAGGAAAAAGGGCGTATTGATTTCGGCTACGCGACTGATGCCGAAGCGCTGCAAGCCTTCCAAGATCTTTGCGCGATCGAGGGTATCGTCCCCGCACTCGAATCCGCTCACGGCATTGCCTACACCATGCAGCGAGCCAAAGAAATGTCGCCCGATCAAATTATCATCGGCAATCTCAGCGGTCGTGGCGATAAAGATGTGCAAGAAGCGGCTCGCGTTTTAGGAAACGTTGAAGATCAGGAATCTTAAAATTTTACAATTTATTCCGGCGTTCGATCTTTAAAGTTAATTATGCTACTCGTTATCGATAATTTCGACTCCTTCACTTACAATTTGGTGCAATATTTTGGCCAGCTTGGTATCGAGCAGCAGGTCTTTCGTAACAACGCTATTACTGTGGAGGAGGCACTCGCGCTCAACCCTGACCGCATTATGATTTCACCAGGGCCTTGCTCGCCGAACGAAGCAGGCGTCAGCCTAGCCATGATCGAAGCCTTTGCTGGTAAGAAGCCATTACTTGGAGTTTGCCTCGGCCATCAAAGCATTGGCCAGCACTTTGGGGGAAGAGTCGTCCGCGCCGAGCGACTTATGCATGGGAAGACTAGTCCTGTGTCCCACCGTGATACCGATATTTTTGCAGGCCTACCCAATCCAATGGAGGCCACCCGCTACCATTCGCTCATCGTTGAGCGCGAGTCGCTGCCCGAATGCTTGGAAGTGACCGCTGAGACAGCCGAGGGCGAAATTATGGGGCTCGCCCATAAGGAACTCCCTATCTGGGGCGTCCAGTTTCACCCAGAATCCCTCGCCACTGAGCAAGGGATGAAGATGCTGGAAAATTTCCTAAAGCTGTAAATATTCAAATAGACACACTATATATGGTGCTTGCCTTGTTGCGCCACTACATCTAGTGCTTTATTGGTTTTAGATCGTTTAGTCTCTAGCGACTAAATTCTAATTTGATTCCCTTACAAAAATGCGTTGCCCTAAATGCACCTCCATTGAGACAAAAGTTCTCGATACCCGAACTGGTAAAAACGAAACTTCGATCCGTCGACGTCGTGAGTGCCTTGATTGCGAATATCGCTTCACCACGATCGAAGAGGTACTCCGCGCAGATCTGCAAGTGGTCAAGCGCGATGGTCGTCGTGAAGACTTCGACCGTGCTAAAATGCTAGGTGGACTCAAGAAGGCAGTGGAAAAGCGGCCAATCGATGTGATGCAGATCGAGATGATGATCGCTGATGTGCTCGCCTCGCTAGAAAAAGAATTTGATCACGAAATTCCCGCGCACGCTATAGGAGAGCAGATTATGCTACGCCTCAAGCACCTCGACCAGATTGCCTACGTACGCTACGCCTCTGTGTATAAAGACTTCCGCGATCTAGCCGAGTTGGCTAGGGAAATCAACGAGTTGAAAGCCTCGACCGAAAATGCCTAAACGCAAAGCGGCCCCAGTCGATCAACTCCGTCTCCTCAACGAGCTACTCGGTCGTGTCTCTGACCCCCAAAAGGCGGAGCACGCAAGACGCGCACTAGAGTTCGCCTACACTGAACACCCCCGCGACTTGGAGCACCTAGCACTTGGCGATTACGTCGATAAGCTCGCCCACCTGCATTTTGGAGAGTCGGACGAGAGCATGGATTTTGCCTTTGCGCACTGGCATGTCCCTCGACTAGAAGACTTTAGCCCACTTTGGATACGCCAAGCCATTGTTGTCGAAATGAAAAAGCTCGCTGGGCGCCGTGAGGGGCTTTTGTTGGTTACTGGCCTGCGTGCAGCGGTCTGCCCAGAGGGAAAATATTGGACCAAGCACCGCGAGACCCAGTATCAGCGAGTTCGTAATTGGATCGACGAACTAGTTTGTGCCTGGGCGACCTGCGGTTCGCGCCTGCAAGTGGTTGTGCTTTAGGGTAGCCTAACCTAAGGCCTCAACTACGGCAAAGGCACCTTTACATTCATGACCAATTTTCATACAAACCTCTTCATGCGCCACTTACTTTGTCTTCTCCCATTACTCGTTTGTCTCCAGTCCTCGCTCTCTGCCGCAGAAAATGCCAGCCACTTACGTGGCATCAATTTCTTCTACATGAATATCGATAGCTCGTTCGCCACAGAGGTCACCGCGATGGAGCGTCTCGACCTAAGCGACATCATGGAGCTCCAGCTCCGCCGTGGCGACATTGAGCTGCGCAGTTTTATCGCTAATAAGCCCGACCTCAATGTGCCTCTGATAGAGCTCTCGATTGACAGCTCTAATCGCGTGTCGACTGGCCAATTTGATCTAGTGCTACGTGTGCGTGATTATGTGACTATAGACCGTAACAAGGAAAAAACTGTCGCCACCACTTTCGAGCTGAGCCGCACGGCGCGTGCGAATGCGAGCGAGATCGATACAATTAAAGCAGAGCTCCGCGAGCTGATGGCTGCATTTGTTGCGATTTTTCGACAAGAGAACCCATAAGTTCAATGAAGACCTTGTTTGAGCGCATCATTGCTCGCGAAATTCCCGCAAAGATCGAATACGAGGACAATCTTTGTATCGTTATCCACGATATCGATCCTCAGGCCCCAACGCATTTACTGACAATTCCTAAGCAAGTCATCCCTAGGATTTCGGAGGCGGACCCAACTCAGGAAGCCTTACTAGGGCATCTACTCCTCACAGCTACTTCCGTTGCTGCGAAGCTGAACCTCGAAAGCGGATTTCGCATCGTCATAAATAATGGAAAAGACGGCGGTGAAGCTGTGCCCCACCTACATGTCCACGTGCTTGGTGGGCGCCCCATGGCATGGCCGCCGGGATGAG
>QXZH01000095.1:4955-9909 GCA_009886465.1 Opitutaceae bacterium | reverse complement strand
CGCCTTCGGCATGGGTATCGAGCGCATCGCAATGATCCTCCAAGGCGTCGACGACATTCGCTATTATTATCAAAACGACGTCCGCTTCCTAAAACAGTTTGCCTAAGAATGAATTGCCGTAAGAAGGCAGAAAAGACCCAAGATTCTGTCTATTTTAGCGTCTAAAACTATTTCCCATGAAAATTTCCTACAACTGGCTTAAAAACTATATCGATCTCGATCCTGTTGAGCATTCTCCTGAATGCCTGCAAGAGGTCCTGCCACTCCTTGGCTTCGACATCGAAGAAATTGAAAAGCTCGGACCGCCACAGCTCGACAAGGTCGTGGTCGGTCAAGTTATTGAATACGGCCAACATCCCGACGCCGACCGCCTGAGATGCTGCAAAGTCAGCACTGGCAACGAAGGTGAAGTCCATGACATCGTTTGTGGTGCCAAAAACTTCAACAAAGGTGACAAGGTCTTGGTCGCGCTACCAGGTGCCGTCCTTCCAGGAGATTTTAAGATCAAGGCATCTAAGCTTCGAGGCCAGCCATCAGCGGGCATGATGTGTTCCGCAAAGGAGCTACAAATCGGCCAAGATCACGAAGGCATCATGATCATTGATCAAGACGCCGCCCTCGGCACACCCGTCAACGAGCTCTACACCGACGGGGACACAGTCCTCAACCTCGAGATCACGCCCAATCGCGTCGACGTGCTCAGCCACATCGGTGTAGCTCGTGAGCTCGCCGCAAAGTTTGGTCTAGCCGTCAAATACCCCGAGGTCAAAGTTAGCAGGGAAGACGCTTCCGCAGGCGAAGCACTCATTTCCGGCGTCGAAGTCAGCGCCCCCAAGGTCTGCCCACATTACACTGCAATTTGCATCAAGGGAGTCAAAGTCGGCCCCAGTCCCAAGTGGCTCAAGGATGCGATTGAAGGCACTGGCCAGCGTTCGATCAACAACGTCGTCGACGTCACCAACTACGTCCTTCACGAAACCTGCCAGCCTCTGCACGCATTTGACGCAGCCAAAATCAAGGGCGACAAGCTAGTCGTCCGCATGGCGAGTGAAGGGGAGCAGATCACTACGCTCGACGAGGTCGAACGTAAGCTCACGAGTAGCATGGCAGTCATCGCAGATGCGGAGCGCCCCTTAGTCATTGCCGGTGTCATGGGCTCTCTTGATGCCGAAGTTGAAGAAACGACCACTGATATTGTGTTAGAGGCTGCTTATTTTTCACCGACCTCAATCCGAGCCACCGCACGAAAGCTCAATCTATCTTCCGACAGCTCCTATCGCTTCGAACGTGGCGTCGACCCCAAGGGCGTCACCTACGCATCGCTTCGCGCCGTCGATCTCATTCTCGAAGTCGCTGGTGGCACTCTCGCCGGCAAGCTAATTGAAGAGGGCGCAGAGCCCCCCACAATTTCCGAGGTCAAGCTCTACCCAGCACGTGTCCGTACCTTCATTGGATTCGATATCAGCGATGCTGAAATGCAAGCCGTCCTCGAATCCCTCGGACTTGGCATTTCCATCCATGACGAAGCCGATGGCGGCGTCCGTTGGGAAGTTGCCATCCCATCCTATCGCCAAGACCTGCAGCGCGATGTCGATCTCATCGAAGAAATTATCCGCGTTTACGGCACCGATAAAATACCCGAGTCCGAAGTCGTTGCCCGCGGCATCAACGATGGCGACCACCGTATCTACACCGTTAACGAAGCCGTGGCTCATTACTTGACCGGGCAAAACTTCGATGAAGCCTTCCTCTATTCTCTCCGCGACCCCGAAGAGATGCAGTTCTTTTTTGGCGAAGAAAGCCACAAAGTCCTCGCATTGGATAACCCGCTGCAGAGCGACCAAAGCCACCTCCGAGCATCGCTCCTTCCTGGGCTCCTCGACGTGCTCAAACTCAATGCCGCACGCGGCACGGGTGCCACTCGCTTTTTTGAACGCGGACACGTCTACCGCGAGGTCAAAGGCGAGATGGTCGAACTTGTCTCTGTCGGCTTCGTGATCGTCGCCGATCAAATCTCCCGCGAGTGGCGCCAGCGTGAAGTCGCCGACTTTTACACCGCCAAGACAATCTCTGGTGCAATTCTAGACATCGCGGGCACCGCTGCCAGCAAGCTCAGCTTCAAACCGATTGAAGACTGCAAGCTATGGCAAAGTGGACAATCCGCCGAAGCAGGGGAGTTTGCTAAGATGGGCTTCCAGGCTACCTGCGGTCTCCTCAATATTGCCACCTTGAAAGACCGCTGGGATCTGACCACACCCGTGATCGCCGGTTCGATCTTAATGACTCCAAAATTCTTTGAGCGCAAAGCCAAGCACGGACGTCACAGCGGCGTGAGCAATCAGCCCGCTTCTGCCAAGGACCTCGCACTCATCGTCGATCAATCCGTCCACGCAGGCGATGTAGAAAAAGACGTCGCCAAATTCGCCAAGAAGGCCACCCAAGGCTTCAGCTGCGAAAGTGTCCGTATCTTTGATGTCTACGAGGGTGAAGGCCTCCCCAAAGGTAAAAAAAGCCTCGCGCTCACGATGTCCTTTCGTGCCGCGGACCGGACCTTGAAAGACAAAGAGGTCAACGCCGCCTTCGAGAGCATTCAGAAACTCATTGCGGATAAAACGGATTATCAGATCCGTAAATAATTAATTGCTGCCAGTTTGGCGTAATTAGACGGGCAATGGCCCAAAAACCGCTTTAATGAAGGTTCTGCAAAGGTGTGCGGTAGCCGATTAAAAGTTTCCCAATTAGGTCGAAACTCTGAGCTGGAGGTTTATGCAAGCCATGAATACGACGAGCTGAGAACCTTTCTAATACTTTGCTACGTGCTCCAATGGATGAAACTTCTTACGTTAAAATCGATTGTCTTCTAGTGTCTCTGCCTGCTAGATCTTTACTGAATGGCTGTGCACCCTGAGTAAGCGTTTACTGGGTGGTTCGCACACGCTAATGCAGGCAACTAGTTGACGACGTCTTCTCCGCCATCATCTCCTTCGTCGCTGATCATTCTGTAGAATCCATCTGAATTAATATTGTTCATCGTAGGGGTATAGGGGCTAGTCGCTGTTGGTAGACTTGTCCATGACTCTAAATTTTTACTGAATTGTAGTGTCGTGCCATCTGTCACTGTCCATGATAATGTCGTATTATCGATACTTAAACTCGGAACCTCGGTTACGTTAGCACCAATTACCCGAGCGACTCCGTTGATACTAAGAGCGTTGAATTCAATAGCCTCACTATTGAATTGTATCTTTACGGCACGGTCAAAAACAGTAGATCCAAGCGCACTTACGTTAATGGTATTTAACCCGAGGTACAAGTCACCAGTCGTCTCAAAATCAGGATCTGCATCAGCATTAATTGTTCTGTAAACGCGATACATGGCGCCACCTGTAGGGAGTGAAGTAATATACAATTCCACGCTCTGCTGGCTGTGGCTTGAGGCCCCATCTTGGCGAACCGCAGTGGTTAAGGCCGTAACCCAAGTTTCGTCTGATAAAGAATTAAATAGATTACTGTTGGCAATGGTGACCTTAGGGCCGCTATCATCAATCGCAAGCGGGTTCACACCGTTAAAAGTTAAGGTAGTAAACTCAATGGCATTACTGCTGAACTGTATCTTTACCGTACGGTCATGAGCAGCAGCATCAACAGTGATGGTGTTTGACCCAAGACTTAAGGGCTCTTCATTGGCCGAATTATAATTACCGCCAGCATTTGTACTGTTTGAGCGCCAAGCAGCGCCACCCTCTGGGATGTAAGTTACATTAATTACTGCGGTTTGCACGCCTTGACTAGCGGCACCATCATCGGGAGTAGTCATAGTAGCGATGCTCATCCATCCTTGGGCTAGAACCGTCGCATTTGCTGGAATAATGATGTTTGCATATTGAGAGAGTGGATCTCCACTCCCTTGTGTGCCTTCAGCAGGCGTAGGCGCAAGCTGATCCACATCATTAAAAGTTAAGGCATCAAATTCAATGGCAACACTGCTGAACTGTACCTTTGTCGCACGGCCTTGGTCTGGATTTGCCCAAACATCAGCAGGAACAGTAATGGTGTTTGGCCCAAGAGTTAATGCTTGGGCGGGGGTCGAGAAAGTAGCACCAGATCTACTTTCATTTGAATTATAGGTTCTCATCTCAGCGCCACCCTCGGGGATATAAGTTACATTCATCTCTAAGGTTTGCGCGCTTTGACTAGCTGCACCACCACCTGTAGTAGTCATAGTGGTGACGGTCACCCATCCTGAGGCTTGAGCCCCCGAGTTTGTCGCAACAAAAATGTCTGTAGATTCAGAGATTGACTGGCCAATCCCTTGTGTGCCAGTCCCAGGCGTAGTCACAAGCTGGTCAGCCCCGTTGATGCTTAAGGCATCAAACTCAATGTCATTACCGCTGAACTGTGCCTTGACGGTACGGCTTTGGATATCACCGGTGAATGTAACAGCAGGAACAGTAATGGTGTTTACCCCAAGAGTTAGAGCCTGGCCATTAGTAGGGCTGGTGTCATTAGCAACATTCCCGCTACCGTTAGCTTGGTAGGTACCTAATGTCTTATAGACTCGATAACTAGCGCCACCTTCAGGGATATAAGTAATATTCATATCTAAGGTTTGCGCCTCTAGAGTGGCGGCACCTTCACTTGTAAGAGCGAGGGTGGCGACTGCTGGGTAAGCTGCGTTGTTGCCCACGGCAAAGATGTTTGAATATTGAGAGATTGGTTCCCCAGTCCCTTGCGTGCCTTCAGCTTCCGAGGGCGGTTCCGCAAGCATGTCTTCCCCGTTAACTGTTAAGGCTTTGAATTCAACAGCATCATTACTGAACTGCACTTTTACTGTACGATCAAAAGTTTCAGCAGCTACAGAAATAGAGTTTTCCCCAATAACTAATGCTGTGGGGGATTCAAAATCATCACCGTTGTTTGCGTCTGTTTTGTAAACCTGGTAACTAGCGCCACC
>QXZH01000095.1:0-4855 GCA_009886465.1 Opitutaceae bacterium | reverse complement strand
ACGGTGAGAACTCTCGTCCAAGTTCCTGCAGTGGCAGTTTCACCTGGTCCAGGGGCAAAGTCAGCAGTCGTCGCCGCAGAGGCGACTGAGGGTAGTATTAAAAGGGTGGTGAGCGCAGAGAGTAGAGTTATCTTAGTCATTTTGGAGTTTAGGGTTATGAATAATGTATTTTGTGTGCATAAAATCGCAACATAAAAATTATCTTTGATCAGCGGCTAACTTTGAAGCTGCTAGCCCAACCCGTTAGCAATAAAGGGCCTGCCCTTTTCGGAGTGCGCGACCCTTGCGCCTTTAAGTATCACCCTAGCGGCGATTCCACCTCCCCCCCCAAAAAAATCCTAGCATTTGGACTGACCGTTGCACATATATGCACAATAATATAGACAAAATGGGTGTTTTTTAAAATATGGGTGTGTGCAATTATTAGATCATGCCGTATCCCGTTTTACCTGCTTAGTGGTTGTAGTCGCATTTGCTTTATTGGAAGCGAGTGCGAACACTAATACTAACATTATACTCATTGTGACTGATGATCAGCGCTGGGATGCGACTGGTTTCATGCAAGAACGTATGCCATCATTAGGACGCACGGCACGTTTTCCTTGGATGCAGAACAATACGCCCAATTTAGATAGCCTTTCGGAAAAGGGGGTTCATTTTGACAATGGCTACGGCGTCTACTCTTTGTGTTCACCTGCGCGTGCTACCATGCTGACTGGTCAGTATCCCCACAAGCACGGTATTACCAATAATAATACCGACTTTCCTAGCGATGTGGTCACCTATGCGAACTTGCTACAAGCCGCAGGTTACACGACGGGTTACTTCGGTAAATGGCACATGGGCACGCAAGTCGATCGTCCAGGCTTTGATTACGTTCGAACGTTTTATGGCCAGGGCAAATATTTCGGCACTGTATTTAAAGATGAAAATGGGAACGCAGTTGATGCAATCACTTTTGATCAACGGTCAGCACAATCGATCGTTATTAATATAACAGATCTTCCCTCCAGCGGGGTTAGTCAGAGTATTTATCGAACAACAGATGGAAATCCATACTACCAAAACCCTGCACGTGCATTAACGATAGGCCAAAATACTTTTGAAATAACTAGTGCAGTTAATTACAACCGTGGTGTATTTTTTAGGTTTTCAAGTGGTGAAGTAGAGTTTGATTCCTTACTTTATAACGGAGTACAGCTATTGAGTAATCCAGGGGTAGCGACTACTATTCAAGCAAGTGGACTCTTTGAGGCCCGATCGACGAATATGGCGTATCCATATCGAATAGGTATTTCTTCAGGCGGAGTATCCACTTGGGGCAGCAGCAGCAGCACGGAGGGATGGATTGATGATGTTTCCACTAATTATGCAGTCGAATTTATTCAGGACCAGGCATCTGCCCAAAATCCATTTATGCTTTTCCTGGGATTTAAAACCCCCCATCAAGGTAGCCAAAATGAGGTAACTGATTGGTATCCGCCAGCTAGGACAGATGGAATCTTCTCTGGTCAGTTATCAGTAGATGTTCCAAATCTAGAGGCAAGAACTCCATACGCTCCGGGTGCAAATGGAGGCAATAGTGGCCCGCTTAAAAATCAAAATTATTGTGAGACTATTGTGGGGATTGATGGCTGCGTAGGGAATATTCTAGCTGCGGTGAAAGCTGCGGGGATAGATAATGAGACTGCTATTATATTCATCAGCGATAACGGATTCTTTAGAGGTGAGCATGGTTTCGGTGATAAACGGGCTGCTTACGAGGAGAGTATACGATTACCATTCATGATTCGTCACCCGAGTGTGCAGAGTACGGAAGGCCACATTGTTAATCAGATTGTATCTAACTTAGATATCGCGCCGACTATTTTAGATTTAGCCGGGATTGAAGTGCCTGCCTCCATGCAAGGGGTCAGCCTTTTGCCATTTATACGGGGCGAAGTGCCCGATGACTGGCGAGACCAACTATTAATTGAGTATAACCATGACGCCGAATTCCCGACGGCAGCTATACGTCCTTACATTTCTTTAATTCACGAAGATGGACTTAAGATCGTACGCTACCAAGAGAACGCTTCTTGGAATGAACTTTTTGATACGAGAACATCTGTGGATCCTTATGAAATAAACAATATCAATGAGTCTGGTGCATTGGTAGACCAGCAGAATCGAGCTATGATGGAAGGTCTGCTTATTGAGGAAAGCTACAATACGGATTTCTTGAAAATCTTACATAATAATATGACTGATAGTGGCGGTTCACTCACGCTTGCTGCTGGTGAAGGCTCTCCATTTAAATTAGAATCGAGTGCTGATCTATTGAGCTGGAATGAGGAGGGATCCTTTGAAGGAGACAATGAAGCAGTGACTATCAGTACAATTAATAGTGCAGGATCCAATGTAGGGGTGACGCTGACCTCTCAAATTGTGATCGGTAATAGCGCGGACCATGTGCTTCGATCTGGATCGCCCCCAAGTATTATAAATGCATCGTCGACTACGCTGGCAGTAGGATCGACTACCTCAAGCCCTAGTGGTGGTCGTAATGCAGTCCTCATCTTCGAACTGCCGAGTATTGGAAGCGACGAGCAAATTCACAGCACGACTGTTGCAGTCACCGTAGAACGACTAAATAAAGACACTGATTTTGATGCAGATTTATGGTCTTTAGGAATTTATGATTCTAATGGCACCGATCCCGATGGAGATGGATTGGTCGATTACCATGAGATCACTACGGGCAACGCCAACTTAGTTAAATTGCAGGATGCATTTTTAAATGACCTCATTGCGGGCACGGCTTCGGAGACAGAGTCGGTGCGGGTTACGAGCAGTCCAGTGAGCCGATTAAGCGATTACTTGTGGCAATTTTATAATTCTAATCCGGATTACAGTGGTGGTAAATATCTGCATTTGAGGGTGAACCCCGAGATTGGTAGCATTAACGACATTGGCGGTGAAAATGTTCAATTCACGATAAAGGCAGCGCATTATAGCAATACGAATCAGGAGAGACCAGCCCTCACTATTGAGCTGAAGGATTTAAGCGATGTCGCGGATAAGCGATTCTATAGAATTCGCTACGGCGAAGATTAAATTCCTACCAGTGCGGTCAACTTCACCTTAGAAGTATGGAAAGAAGAGCGCAAATGCCCGGGGCTTACTATGGGGTCATTTGATCTTTCGAGACCGAATACATTACTCCAGTAACACCATCGAATCTCATGGAAGAAGGTTGCTGTTAAAAAGAAATGTAAGAATGCTATGAATGTGAAATTATTCTTGATAACAGTATTGTGGCTACAGCTTGCTTTCGGTCTTAGTTCGCTCAATGCAGAGCTTATTCTTCCCAATATTTTTGGGGATCACATGGTTCTGCAGCGTGGCCAACATATTCCTGTATGGGGTAAAGCCGTAGCAGGGCAAGAAATAGTGGTCTCTATCGCGGGGCAAAGGCACAAAACGCTTACCGGTGCGGATGGTTTTTGGCACGTCGAACTAAATCCATTAAAGGTGGAAGACGGCCCGTGTGTCCTCAGTGTCATTGGGGAGAGTGAACTTTCATTCGAGGATGTATTGATCGGAGAAGTCTGGATGTGCTCAGGGCAGTCTAATATGGCTTGGTCGATCAATGGGATTAATGATTACGACATGGAGATCGCCACCGCGGATTATCCAGAAATACGTTTACTGTCTGTTCCACTTGTTGGCACGCAAGAGCCGCAGTTTAATATCGATGCTGATTGGCAGATCTGCAGTCCAGAGACGATTAAGGGTTTTACGGCGCCTGGTTATTTATTTGGACGTCGTTTACACAATACACTCAAAGTTCCCATAGGTTTGATTGATAATGCATGGGGTGGTTCCGACCTTGAGGCATGGTTGCCTCGTAAGGTCTTGGAGGATGCAGGACAAGACGAGTATCTCGCAGAATGGGATACCTATCTCTCAAAGTATTCTGACGAGTATTTTGAGCGCCAGAGAGTGGAATACCAAGAATGGCTTGATGCTGGAAAACCTGGGCAGAAGAGGTTCCCTGCGCGTGATGTGCGTATCGCGCAGAAGCGCCCCTCTAATATTTATAATGGAGTCCTACACCCAAGCATCGGCTTCGGAATCAAGGGTGTTATCTGGTGCCATGGTGAAAGTAATATCGGGCGTGCCTATGAGTATCGATCGCTCTTCCCACTCTTGATCAATACTTGGCGTGACTTGTGGCAGCAGGAAGAGCTCCCTTTTTACTGGATTCAGCTCGCAGACTATAATAAGGAGAAGCCAGAACCTGCCGAAAGTTACTGGGCGGAGTTGCGTGAGGCACAAACCATGGCGCTGTCAGTGCCCCATACGGGTGAAGCCGTTGTTATCGACCTAGGGGAGGCTCGCGATATTCACTATCGTAACAAACAAGTCGCTGCGAGTCGCTTGGCGCGCCATGCATTGGCAAAGGACTACGGCTACAAAATTGCGGCTGATAGCCCGCGTTACCTTTCAATGGAAGTGGAGGGGGATGCGTTTATTTTGGATTTTGATAAGGTCGCGACGAGTCTTTATGCTTTTGATATTAAAGAAATCAAAGGCTTCAGTATTGCAGGTCGCGACAGACAGTTCGTTTGGGCTCAGGCACAAATTATAAGTAAGAATCAGGTAAAGGTTTGGTCGGATGCCATTACAGAGCCGGCTTCCGTTCGCTATGGCTGGGCGGATAATCCGGTGGTCAATTTGTATGATCGTAATAGTTTACCCGTCACTCCCTTTCGTACAGATGACTGGGAGATCAGAACCATGGGTAACAAGACCTTGCATCGTAAAATGCCAGACTGATTATTATGAACACAAGCCGATGGATATTAACTCT
>QXZH01000094.1 GCA_009886465.1 Opitutaceae bacterium | reverse complement strand
CTGTAGCAGGGCTGGTGGTCGGTGCTGGAGGGGTTCCTGTTTGGACTGTTTTATTGCCGCGAACTTCGATCGTTATAACGGTATTTTCAGGAACTAAAGCTTCCTCAGCAATGCGACCACGCTTTGTCAGCACGACATTCTTTATTTCTGCGTATGAGTAGATTGCTGTCGGGTCACTGTTATCGGACACGGACACTTCTTTCAATTGTAGAATTATTTCGCTACCTACCTGATTGGTTGTATAGGCGTAGACAGTGTCTAGGTCCCATTCGTCATCCAGTAAGGTGCCAGTTTTCTGATCAGAATCATCATCAAATTCATCGCCACTCGCTTCTTCAATCGCCCGTCGATTTTCAATTACCACGGTGCACAACCAGTCACGCAAGTCGATGCGTTGCACGTTAAGTTCGGCCGCGCGCCCATCCCATATGGTGCTATTTAAGCCATAACGAGACCATCCGCGTACTGCGGGATTGCCATCACTGTCAACCGCCCAGTCCTCCCAGAAATTATTGAAACGCCCTTCGTTTAGGCTATCTGGCAGAGGCAAGTCGGGGTTGGTGGTGGAAATGAGTAATAAGCGTAATTCAGTTGGATCATTAGGATAGACCCAGCCATCTGTAGCATTTTCTGAAGATTTCGCAGGTCCCACGTCTGTGATGTAGTTAAAAGATGTACCATTGCCAAAATCGCCATCAAAGGAATCGTTACCCCAACTAGTTTCTGCAAAATACAACTTGCGCGTGGTAACCGAGCCAGGACGGATGCCCAGCGGATAGCGCAGCTCATTGGCACTACCGCCGCCATGCCGAGCCGCGAGATTCCACCAGTAGGCTTCGTTGCCTTCGGTCGATTCGTCAGCATCATTTTCGTAGACGGGAAATACTTGTTCACGCAGCATGCCACGCTTCAAGGCCTCGGCAATTTTGGGCAATACTTCACCCTCTTTGACTGCGCGCTGTGTGCGGATGAGATCGATGGCACCAGGCAGCACCGCTGCGGCTAAAATCGCGATCACCGCCATCACCCCGATCAATTCGAGTAGGGTGAAGCCAGCGCGGGGTATCTTGGACGGTCTATTTTGTGAATACATGGTTCTTCTAGTAAGCGCCGGGGCTAAGCATGTTAACGAGTGGCAGGAAGACTGCGGCGGCCACTAGCCCCGCAAGACAAACGGTTAATACAATGAGCCCTGGCTCCAGCACGGCAAAGAACGTTTTAATCTTACGCGGCACCAGATCATCATAGTAGTCAACCACCGCTTGCAAGGAGGTGTCAAGCGAACCACTTCGCTCACCGACACCGACCATCGTGCGGACCAGAGCTGGAAAAGTCGAATCTTTGGCCATCGTACTGCTCATGGTTGAGCCGTTCGATACCGCCGTCTCGATGCGTGTCACACTACGTTCAATCACAAGATTGCCGACCACTTCGCGCCCCATTGCGAGCGAGTCGGTGATCACAATTCCCGCTTTTTGTGTCAGAATTAAACTGCGCAGGAATCGTGCAACGGCGAGGGTCAGGATCACATCGCCAAGAAAGGGAAGCTTGAGCAAAAAGTGGTCGCGTAGCAAGGCTGCCCGCTTAGAGACTTTAAACAAAAGCCGCAAACCTGGTGGCGTTAAAAATAGCACCGCTAAAATTACGCCCCAGTAGTCCACCACAAAATCACTGGCGGCTATCATCATACGGGTAATTAGCGGCAAAGGGATATCGAGTTCAAAAAGCAGCGCAGTGACCGTCGGGAAGACAAATCGTAGGGCAATGAAGATAAAAATAGTCAGCGCCCCGAGCACAAAGGCAGGATACAACATCGCCTGCTTAAACGCTTTCCAGTTTTGATCCATCCACTCGAGGTAATCACGCAGTTCGATGAAATTTTCATCTAAGGACCCGCTGCGCTCAGCCACCTGCACAATGTTACGAATATAGCCAGGGAAGACCCGAGGGAACTCTTCCAAGCCCTGACTGAGTGGGGTGCCCTGCTCGACTACTTCACTCAAGCGCTGACGAACAATGGTCTGTGCTGCCGAGGCGTCTTCGCCCTCGCGAGATTTGAGCGCCTCGACAATCGGCACGCCTGCGCGCAATTGTATGCCAATCTGAAAAATTAAATTGGCGAGCTCGGCAGTTTTCATCTTAAGCCGCAAATGGCGCTTAGCGGCACTTTTATCGCGAAGCTCGGAATCAACCAACTCGAGTCCATCTTGTGCAAGTAAGGCCGTCAGGCGTTTGACGTTTTCTGCATCGCGGCGACCTTCCAATAAGCGACCGTTTGCAGTCACCGCTTTGTAGTTGAATTCAGGCATCGTCGAGGGCTTCTCCTACTTCTAGTTGCACGACCCGCCCGACTTCTTCGACACTGGTGAGACCCGCTTGGGCTTTCATCAGTCCATCTTGGCGCATTAAAATGACTCCTTGCTCTTTAAGATAGCGCTTGAGCTTTGAGGTTGGCTGGTGGTCGTCGATGCGTCGCTGTAAGCCCGCATCGATGCGGATGATTTCAGCCAGACTAATCCGACCACTGTAGCCTTTTTGGCCACAGGCTTGACAGCCCACTGCTTGATAAAGTGTTACACTGGAATTGACTGGCGCGCCGCCAAGGGCGACCCATTCTTCTGGCGTCAAAGTGTGCTCCGTTTTACAAATTGGGCAGAGGCGGCGCGCGAGCCGCTGCGCGCTAAGACCGAGCAGGCTGCTGGAAAGAAGGTAAGGAGGAATGCCAAGGTCAGTGAGTCGGGGCACGGCACTGATGGCATCATTAGTATGCAGGGTCGAAAACACTAGGTGACCCGTTAAAGCAGCTCGAATCATTAATTCCGCGGTGACTTGATCGCGAGTCTCACCCACCAAGATTACGTCCGGATCTTGACGCAGTAAAGTGCGCAGACCGCTGGCAAAAGAGAGACCGATTTCGTCCTTAATCTGCGTCTGGCGGATCAGCGGCAGGCGGTATTCGATCGGATCCTCAAGTGTGAAGACGCTGCGCTCTTCAGCATCGATCATAGAAAGCAGCGCATACAAAGTAGTGGTTTTACCGCTGCCGGTTGGCCCAGTGATCAAGAAAACACCGTGCGGTTGGTCTAGAATATCTGAAAATTGCCTTTGTTGGTCCTCTGAAAAGCCCAAAATAGGGAGGTCCAGTTTGAGGCGTGACTGATCAAGTAGACGCATAACGATGCTCTCGCCATTGCTCGACGGCAGACTCGACACACGCACGTCGATCTCTTCGCTGCCAATCGCAAAACGAATCCGCCCATCCTGCGGGAGGCGATCCTCTGCAGTGTCCATACCCGCTAAAATTTTAAATCTAGCAGTGAGCGCACTGCGAATGGCACTGGGTAGCAGTAGGCCCTCTTCGAGCACCCCATCCGCGCGCAATCGTATTCTAAAGAAACGTTCTTCCGGGTGCAAGTGAACATCACTCGCTTCACGAGTAGCGGCATGCATCAAGATTTGCTCGGCGAGGCGGATCATAGGCGGATCGTCCTGGCTTTGTTCATCCAGTGCCTTGGCATCCATTCGGATAAAGGCGCCGACTGCTTCGTAGAGTTCATCGCGTGCGGTGTAATTGCGATTGATTGCTAAACGGATGTCGGTTTCCGAGGCAGGCAAGGCTTCAATCGGCTGCCCCGCCGCTGTCTCCAAGCGTTTCAGTGTCGGTAGATCAAACGGATTGGCGCAGGCGATCCACAAGCATCCGTCCCGCTCTGCTAATGGAATCGCAATTAATTTTTCGCACAAATCGGCAGGCAACTTATCGCGCAAGTTGTCGTCGAGACTCAGGCGGCGCAGGCTGAGTTGCTGCCCCTTCGCTTGACCCTCCTGAATGAAATCAGTCGCGGTGCGCAGTTGGCCTCGAATCGAGCGAAACTGCGAGAGCTCTTCACTACTGACAAGGCCGAGGCGCTGGACAATTTCACTAAAGTTGAGGCCTAGGCGCTCGCCCTCGCGCCGCGCCAATTCAGCTTGTGATGCGGTGAGTATACGCTCTGACAAAAGCCAGGCCTCCATATTAATAGAAGCCTGGTCAGTTGTAGAGTCGTTCGGAGACGTGGCGTCCACAAATTTAACAGTTCATATCGTAGGCGACGGCTTACTGATG
>QXZH01000093.1:4311-9558 GCA_009886465.1 Opitutaceae bacterium | reverse complement strand
GAAGATTGCTTCCTGATGGCGAACTCTCATGTCGCCCATGACTGTGTATTAAAGGACGGGGTGATTCTTGCCAATAATGCGATGATAGCGGGGCACGTCAGCATTGGTGGAAAGACTTTCGTTGGTGGTGGTGCTGGGATTCACCAGTTTTGCCGAGTAGGTACTCATTGTATGATAGGAGCGAATGCCACAGTCACAGCTGATGTGCCTCCTTACGTAATCACAACTGAGCGCAACGAAGCGCATGGGCTTAATCTGGTCGGCTTGCGACGTGGTCAGTTTGAACAGTGCGAGATTAAAGACCTCAAGCGCTGCTATCGGGCGGTCTTTTTTGGGGGAGGGAATTTAAAAAACAAAGCCGAAGTGGCTGCTCGCGAACATGAGTTTGGCACGACGGATCCAGGCGCCCATTTCCTTGAATTTTTCGAGACTGGCAATCGAGGCTTTATCCAATCGACGCATGATTAAATCGAACTCCAGTCTGCCCCTGGCCATTACATGTGGCGATCCTGCGGGAGTCGGTCTTGAGGTGATCGAGTCAGTTCTACGCGAGGATTCATTGTGCGCTGACGATTGCCTTCTGATAGGTCCGGAGCAGTGGGCGTCTCCAGTCAGCAAGCTTTATGGATTGAATTATAAAGCAGTCGGCAATCCGGATTACATACCTCAGCCAGGTGCCCCTTCAACTGAGGGAGCGAGTCTCGCCTTAGAGGCAATGGAGTGTGCGGCAGCAGGTTGTCGCGAAGGTCGATTCCGAGGTGTTGTGACGGGGCCTGTGAGTAAGCATTGGCTACAACAAGTGGGCTTCAAATTTCCAGGGCAGACCGAATTTTTTGCCAAGGCATGGGGTGGCGATCCTACGATGGCCTTTGTCGGAGAGGAACTACGCGTCGTTCTGGCGACTTGGCATATTCCACTACGCGAGGTTGCTGAGGCATTGGATGCAGTAACTCTCGAAAAGGCAGTCTACCGCGCGTATCATCTCGCTGTGCGACTAGGAGTGGAGGCACCGCGCATCGGCGTCTGTGGAATCAATCCGCATGCAGGGGAAGGCGGTATTTTGGGTAAAGAAGAACTTGAAGTGCTCGATCCTATGCTCGACCGTCTGCGCGAGAAAATTCCAGGTTTGTCTCCATGTTTACCAGGTGACACCGTATTTTACCGTCAACGCCAAGGCGACTTCGATGTGGTGGTGGCCGCCTATCACGATCAAGCGCTTGCGGCTGTTAAGACCCTTGAGTTCGACTCTGCGGTCAACCTTACGCTCGGCTTACCCTATATACGCACCAGTCCAGATCATGGCACTGCATTCGATCTAGCGGGGCAGGGCAAAGCTAATTCTGCCAGCTTTGCAGCCGCGCTAAAAGTGGCGCGTGAGTTAACAATTTAAGACACCTCTGCTTGACGCGATCTCTGTTTTGGATACCGATCTTATTGCAATGGCTAATACTCTCGAAGCACCCGAAGGCGTGCGCTTAGGTAATGAGAATCTGGTTTTGGTCTCGGTTGCGGCCGGCACGAAGCTGTCCTCGCTGGTCGAGCGTGAGCAAAAGGGAGATTACCTGCGGGTCAAAATTACTGGCGGCGGGTGTAATGGTCTGAGCTACAAAATGAAGTTTGTCGGTAATCCGAAGCGGGGTGACATCTTAGTGCGCTCGTCGGGTGCCCAGATCCTGGTTGATACCAAGAGCGCTCTTTACTTAAGGGGCACACACCTTGACTATTCCGACAAAATGGTTGGTGGTGGCTTTAAGTTCAGCAACCCAAACGCCAAGTCGAGCTGCAGTTGCGGCGAAAGCTTCAGTATTTAGGGTTGAAAGACAGTAACGATGGCCTAAACGTAGTCTCTTCTTAGAAATGACTCATAACTAATTCATGCCAAAATACCCGAACTCTCGCGGCAAATACCAGAACCGTAACCGTGGCCCTAAAGGCCTTAGAAGAAATGATCGCATTCGCGCGGCAGAAGTCCGCGTGATAGGCCCCGAGGGAACTAACCTCGGTGTGATGGCGCCTCGCAAGGCGCTCGAACTAGCGAAAAAGGTAGGGCTTGATTTGATTGAACTGTCTCCTTCAGCGCGTCCACCAGTCTGCCGTATCCTAGACTTTGGAAAGTATCTTTACGAAGAGAGCAAGAAAGCTAAGGAGACGAAGCAGGCCACCACCAAGTTAAAGGAAGTCAAATTCCGTGTTGGTATTGGTGAACACGACTTTGTGACCAAGCTGCGCCGTGCAGAAGGTTTTCTCGACCATGGAAATAAGGTAAAGCTTACGCTTCAATTTCGGGGTCGCGAAAACGAGCACCGCCAACTCGGTTTTGAGCGTGTGAAACTGGCCGCGAAGGAACTCGAAGGCGTTGCTTCAGCTGATTCTGATCCAAGACTTGTGGGCCGTCAGGTCACCCAGATACTTTCCCCCCTTCCTGAGGCGAAGCGCGTTTTGAAATTCAACAAGCCCGACCATCAACTTGAAGATCATGAGGATCACGAAGAAGAGGATTTTGAGGATGTCGAGGATGTCGAAGAGCACGAAAAGGAAGAGGCCCAGTCCTAGTTTTATCCTGGGTTTGAGAGCTTGAGTTATGTGGGTCGGGGCACTTCAGCGAAGTCACATCCGATTCAAATTATTATACTCGTTCAGATCGCTAGTATTTCTGTGCACGTGCTTGTCTCAGAAGAACTCTCATTTTCTTTCAGGCTCTGATGAAATTGAGGGTCGCGTTCTCGCTGGTCTGCGATCGGACCTGCGAGGTCAAAAGTGCTTGTTTACTTTTAAGAGACTGATGCTCATTGGGTGCCTTCTGGTAGCCACTCCATCAATGACTATCGCTCAGCCTGTGGAAATTCAGTACGACGGGCGCAGCTATGTCGATCTAGCGACCGCAGGAGGACGACTCGGAATGAAGGCGTATTGGCTGAGTGGCCATAAAACCTTTCGTCTCCGTAGTCAGTGGACAAATATTGATATCGGTAAGGGCAAGCGCATCCTTTATTTAAATCGCATACCCATCTATCTAGGCTTTCCAACGCTTGAATCGAACAGTCGGCTTTACATGGCTATGGCAGACTACCAACACGTCCTTCAACCCATCCTCACGCCGCAGGCATTTCCTAAAAAGCCTGCACTTCGACGTATCGTTATTGACGCGGGGCATGGAGGCAAAGATAGCGGCGCAAAGAACGATGCTTACCGACTCCTCGAAAAGGACCTCACGCTCGATGTATCCCGACGACTCAAATTCATGTTAGAGCGTAAAGGCTATGAGGTCATCATGACTCGCGATAGCGACGTCTTTATACCACTTGAACGCCGGCCGCAGGTCGCCAATCGGGCGAAGGGCGACCTCTTTATCAGTATCCACTTTAACGCTGCCGCTCGAACCACTGCGGAGGGCTATGAAACTTTTGCGCTTACGCCGCAGTATCAGGCCTCTTCGAAATATTCTGAGCCTGGGCGTGGCGATAGCCGTCGTTACGATGGCAATGATCAAGATCCGTGGAATACCCTGCTTGGTTACCATGTGCAGCGCTCACTGGTGCAGACTATGGGCGGCACCGATCGCGGACTAAAGCGGGCTCGTTTTCTAGTGCTCAAACATTTGGACTGCCCAGGAGTCCTACTAGAGCTCGGATTCGTTTCCAATCCTGAGACGGCACATAAGGTGCGTTCCGCTACCTTTCGACAATCGCTTGCCCAAAGCCTCTACGACGGCATTATTCAATATCATAAACGCCTACAACGGATCCCGTAGTGTATGTTCAATTTTAATAGATATTTCATGAAACTCTGCTCCTTTCTGAAGGAAGGGTGGTCCGTATGCCCGACCGTTGGGGGTTATGCGATTTTACTCCTAAGCTTTACCATTAGTCTACCAGCGCAGACCAACGCATTATTGGCTAAGGAGATGGTCATCGTCGTCAATCGAAACGATCCTGACTCGCTGTCCATAGGTCAGTATTACGCACGTCAGCGCGGTATCCCCGAATCACGCATTGTGCAGCTCAGTGCGCCTATCAAAGAGACCGTTACCATCACAGAGTATGCGAAGACCGTGGCCAACCCACTACTCAAAGCTATGCTTGAAAATAAATGGGTTAAAGGTGTTAAAGCTGGTTCAAAAGACGCCTATGGACGTGAGCGCCTTTCCGTTTCGATCCATAGTATTCCATTCGTCGTTTTGATTAAAGGCGTGCCTCTGCGCATTGCGAACGATCCCTTGTTGATTGAGGAGAAAAGCACAAATACGCCCATACAGTTTCGGGTCAACAACGGCTCGGTCGATGGGGAAATTGCGCTCCTTCTCGCACCCCCTCAGACCTCAATGACGTCGTTAGTCCCAAATCCATACTTTGGAAAAAATAGTATTTCGTCGACCGATGCGAACCGCGTTCTCCGTGTTACCCGCTTGGATGGGCCGACCAAGGTAAATGTGATGAATCTAATCGACCGCACACTTATAGCCGAGGAAATCGGGCTCATGGGACGAGCCTATATTGATACAGGTGGTCCTCATGCAAAGGGAGACGAGTGGATCCGCGCGGCTGGCGCTATTGCCGAAGCGGCATTTTTTGATATAGACTACGAGACGAGTAAACGCGCCATGGACCACCGAGATCGACTCGACGCGCCTGCGATTTACATGGGTTGGTATCGCCCACATGCACAGGCGCAGTGGCGTTCGCCACGCTGGCCGGTGCCGCCTGGCGCTATCGGCTTTCATCTGCACAGCTTCTCGGGGACCTCTGTGCGCAGCACCAAGACTTGGCTAGGTGCATTCGTTGCCCAAGGTTACTGCGCGACTGTGGGTAATGTCTACGAACCTTATCTCGAACACACGCATCGCCCACAAGTCTTGCTGGCTCACCTCATGAGAGGGGGCAACTTTGGCGAGGCTGTTGCCCTGAGTATGCCTTCGCTTAGCTGGCAAAGTGTGGCGATTGGTGATCCGCTCTATCGTCCCTTCAAAATGAGTCTAGCTGAGCAATTGAAATCTTCCGAAGGGTCGACCTTCAACGCCTACGCTAGTATCCGTGAAATTAATCGCATGCTTGCGGAGGAGGGTAGCGAGTCAGCGATTGCTTATGCCCGCTCAAAGTTCATATCACAGCCATCACTCGCATTGGCCTATCGACTCGCTCAGCTTTACGCAAGCGAGGCCAAAGACCGCGAAGCAGTCGAAGTTTTGAAGATTATTCGCTTCATGACCAGGTTCTCGTCAGACGATTTCGTTCTCGTGCAGAAAATCGC
>QXZH01000093.1:2393-4211 GCA_009886465.1 Opitutaceae bacterium | reverse complement strand
TCGACAGTTATAGCTGCACCCGCGCGGATGAGTGACTTAGCGACATCTTTAAAATTATTCATGTTCGATCCCATCAAGACTGGGACGCCGAGCCCAGCCGCTTCAATCGGTGTTTGACCGCCATCATTGGGAGCAAGGCTTTTACCGATGAATGCGAGATCAGCTGTCTGCGAGAGATATGCTAACTCACCAGTCGTATCCACGAGATGGATAGCTAAATTTCTCGGCACTTCACCCCCTGTGGAACGCTGATACCACGGAAGGTCCTGCGCTTTCAGTAGTTGGAGGACTTCGGGCGCACGTTCCACATGGCGAGGCACGAGCAGCAATCGGCAATCGATACCCGCATCAATTGCCGCACCTTGTGCTTCCAAGAGTGCAATCTCTTCGCCCGCCCAAGTTGATGAACCTAATAGAATGAAAACTTTTTTATCTTTAGCCGCAAATCCGAGGTTCTCTCTGAGGGTAGTTCGCGCGTCTTCGGTGCAGCGCTCGCCGATCGCCACGTCGAACTTGATGCTGCCAGTCGAGTGAATGCGCTCGGCCGGGCAGCCAAGTTCAAGTAGACGAGCGTGGTCAAGTTCACTTGCCGCGTAGATACCACGAAACTTTTTTAGCAGGCGCCTAGCTAGAGTGGGGACTTGTTGGTAGCGCCTAAAGCTGCTGTCAGAGATCCGTGCGTTAATCAGGTGAGCAGGTATTTTCCGCCTCCTAGCTTGGTGTAAGTGTTCTGGCCAGAGTTCACTCTCGGTAAGTATGACTGCACTGGGCTGGATACGTTTCCAAGTAGCTCGGCTAAAAAGCCAAAAATCGAGAGGGAAGATACCGATACTCTTGACGGTTTCCGCGTAACGTTTTCGCGCTTCCGAGTAGCCAGTGCTGGTCGTCGTCGTCAGCACGACCTCGACATTCGGATCTTTTTGCAGTGCATCGATGAGTGGACCAACTGCGAGTACCTCACCCACACTGACCGCTTGCAACCAAATGCGCTTTTTCCCCGCCGCGACTGGCTCCAAGCGATGGAACCGACCAAAGCGATGCTGGAAGCTCCTCGCATAGCCGCCGCGTCGCCACATCCGAAGAATGTAGTAGGGGAGCGCGATCAAAAGCCCTGGTAAATAAAGCAGGCGGTAGAACCAAATCATGTGTAGTAGATATGACTCTCCTTATACCTTGATTGAAAGGATAAAAAGGCGCTGCCCTTTCTCCTACTGGCAGAGCTTTCCCTAGAAGAAGAGCCGCTTCGGCTTGCAGAAGTTTGGTTCACTGGCAGTTTCGAGCGGTGGATCCATTAACTCAAGCGAGCATCGGCGCGGCAGCCGCAGCCATCGTATGCCGTAAAGTAGAGACGAGGCATGCACTCTTGCTCGGAGCTCTGGCGGGGGCCGCGCCAGATTTGGATGTGCTCATCCGCTCTGAGACTGATCCGCTACTGTCACTACAATACCATCGCCACTTTACCCACGCCCTGCTCATAGCGCCCCTAATTGGCCTGCTCGTGGCAGCACTATTTAAAGGGCTCTTTTTTTGGAAACATTACCCCTATCGACGTTTGGCACTGTTTGGCATGATGGGCGCAATCACCCATGGTTTGATCGATGCCTGCACGAGCTATGGCACATTACTTTATTGGCCGATCAGCCATCACCGCGAGTCTTGGGACATTATCTCGATTATTGATCCGATCTTCACCTTGCCACTCGTTTTACTCGCCGTAATCGCCTTTATTTTTCGACGTCCGCGCTATGCGCAATTCGCAGTAGCGCTCTGTCTGATCTATCTAAGTTTAGGCATCTACCAAAGAGGGCAGGCGACACA
>QXZH01000093.1:0-2293 GCA_009886465.1 Opitutaceae bacterium | reverse complement strand
CGCTCTGTCTGATCTATCTAAGTTTAGGCATCTACCAAAGAGGGCAGGCGACACAAATCGCAGCCCAGATTGCGGAAGAGCGAGGCCATCAGCCCGAAGAGCTATCAGTGCGTCCGTCCTTGGCTAACATCTTGCTTTGGCGTATCGTTTATCGCGCCGGCGATCAATATTACGTCGATGCCGTGCGGGCCACGCCTTTTTCAGAGCCTAAGCAATACCCAGGAAGCATCGTCAATGCCTTCAGCGTGGAGTCGGCACAGATAATAGCGCCCGAAGATTCAGTCTTGGCTTATGACATCGAACGATTTCGTTTCTTTTCCCAAGGCTACCTTTATCGCTATTCAGATGAGGCTAATGTGGTTGCTGACTTACGCTACGCAATGTTTCCCGATTCGATCAAGCCGCTCTGGGGTATCCGCATGAATCCAGCGACTCCACAGGATCATGTATCGATGGAATATTTCCGAGACCCCTCACAACGAAGTTTTGATCGCCTGTGGCGCATGATCCGAGGCGAATCAGTTGATCCATTTGATTAGAGACAGTAGATTTGCTGTTGTCTGCCAGGGGGAGGGATTGGTGAGACTGCGTCCCATCGCTATGCGATCAGCCTGCGACTGCCCCATATCCAGTAAATTTAGTCCCAGAACCCTCCAGTTACGCCCTTCTTCTCGGAGGTTTAGCCCTAGGGCTTGCAGCTCTTCGTAGGCGGTAATGCTGCCTATTTGCTAGGGACTAAAGCAACAAAGAATCGCACTTATTCGTCTCCTTACCCCAACCATACCCCTTTACTCTCCCCTTAAATAAGAAACGCAAAGGGATTGTAGGGACTCCTAGGTCAGAATCCTTGTGGTTGTTGGAAGGCCGTAAAATATCCTAATTGCTCCCCCATAATAGATGGGATGAATAGAGAAGTAATAATGCTCTATTAATCCCCAGTAACCACCGCTCTTACTCTATAAAAGCGGTTTTGAGTAGCCGCATTATATTCACCTGGAGAAGCAGCTGTCCAATTCACTAAATCGGTTGAGGATTCTAGGATAATTTAAACATTACCGTTAGCCTTTTTATTCTAGACTCATAACGTAAACTGTTTTTTTATAAGAAATGCTAAAGTTTCTATTATTTTTATTTATTTTTGTCAGCGTAAGCTTTGCCGCAATCGACTCAGGCGGTGGCAGCAGTTCCATAAGCACAAACACTAATACAAGTAGTATAGGTGGATATCTTGCCACTACGAGCACTTCGGTCGGCACTAGAAGTAACAACACTGGGATTGTCCAAGTGATTTACGTCGCGTCTGATTTGTCTGTAAACTTAGATGCGGATGCTGACGGCATCCCTGATGATTGGGAAGAACTCTATGGTCTCTCAAAAAGTGTTAATGACAGTGACTCGGATTACGACAATGATGGGATGTCTGCGCTCGATGAATACATCGCAGGTACCCTCCCAAATGACGCTAATAGCCGACTAGACATTACTATCAAGATTCTCGGCGGTATCGCTGAGATCCCATTCAACACTGTTATTGGTCGCAACTATGAGCTCTTAGTCTCTGAAGACTTGGAGACTTTTGTTTCTTGGTCCACTGTCGCAGGTAACGATGCCCAACATACTTTTACTTTTGATCCAGAATCTGCCTCTGCTAGAGTCAATTTCGGGTCCAATCTGGAAAAGATGTTTTTCCAAGTCCGCGTAGAACTCTCCGAATAAATACACCATGAAAAACTACCTTCTCCTAATCACCTCTCTTGCAGTAGTGCCCTTATCGTGGGCTGTCCCCTCTGAAATCAACTATCAAGGTCGCCTGACGGACGCTAATGGTGACGCGGTCACAGGTGATGTCACCATGAGTCTGAAAATGTTCGATTCCGCCACAGACGGTAATGAAATCTACTCAGAGGATATCGGAACTGTTACGTTGGACGATAACGGTATCTACAGCTTCGAATTCGGCGCTAGTGGGCAGAGTGTGGTATCTACCTCTGAATTGATTGCTACCACCGATGGCAGCAACCAAGTCTTTAATGCGACTTTGGAGAATTTGCCGGTTGATGGATCTGTAAGCATAAGCGATGGGACCTATACTTGGTCTCAAGCGAATGGGTCATCAAGTTCTACGGAATTTTCAGCAAGTGTTACGCCGTCTAGCGGTGCCGTCTCGGCAATCTACCTGAATGGCGCTCCCACCTCGAGTGTCGACATTACCGCAAGCTATAACTACATGGATGCTACTTTATCGGGTGCGCTCAGTTCACATGCGAGTCATTGGCTAGAGCTCTCGGTGGAT
>QXZH01000092.1 GCA_009886465.1 Opitutaceae bacterium | reverse complement strand
GAGAGGAGTCGGATTTCGGGGTAATTTGCCGATGCGGTTTGCAATTCTGCGTCTGCTGAGAGTCTGACTGGCCACTGCATGTTCGATTGACCGGAGCATACCCAGACCTCACCGACTAGAATATCGCTAAAGGTGAGGGTGTTGTTTCCTCGGATTTCTAGCTCATAAGGGCCTCCGACTTCGAGTGGCTCGAGCGTAACCCGCCAGGAGCCATCTATGGCAGTGCTTGTTGTGTGGGATTGTCCGCCAATCGAGACGCTTACTTTTTCGCCAGGCGAAGCTTGCCCCCAAACGGGGTTGGCTTGCTCACGCTGGAGCACCATGTGGTCCCCAAAAATATTAGGCAGAGAGACCTCGGCCTGGGCGGATAAGCAAATGCCGAGTAAACAAAGAAATCGAATAAGATGAGCTGTCAGTTTTTGCATCCTTTTAGCCCAATTTCGTTTAGTGAGAATTGCAAGGTAAAGAGCGGCTATGGGATCAAGCCGTCTCTGCGTAGAAGAGCGTCTGGATCGGGGTCACGATGCATGAAGTCCTTGTAGAGCTTGGCGGGGTCTTCGGAGTTGCCCTTGGCGAGGATCTTGATACGGAACTCGCGGCCAGTCTCGGCGTTGAGTATCCCTTCTTTTTGGAAGCGCGTAAAAGCGTCGGCGTCGAGGACCTCCGCCCATTTGTAGCTATAGTAGCCGGCAGCGTAGCCTGTCGGGCTACTGAAAAGGTGGCTGAAGTTGAAGATGTTGCTCTTAGTTTGGGTCTTGTATTTGACGCTGTAGTCCTGGAGCACGTTTTCAACAAAGGAGTCGAGGTCTTCTTCGGCGGAGTCCGGCCAATGGATGTGCAGCTCTAGGTCCATTTTGCCGAAGGCGAGTTGGCGGACGTTGGCGCTAGCCTTCATGTAGTTGCGGGCGGCGAGTAGCTTATCGAAGAGCTCTTGTGGGATCGTGTCACCCGTTTCGTGGTGGCGGGCGATGCGGTCGAGACTTTCGCGTTCCCAACACCAGTTTTCCATGATCTGAGAGGGAAGCTCGACAAAGTCCCAGGGGACGTTGACACCATTGAGTGACTTAACTTCAACATCGCCGCAGAGGTGGTGGAGGAGGTGCCCGAATTCATGGAAAATAGTCTCGACCTCACGGTGAGTGAGCAGCGCGGGCTGGTCACCGACCGCGGGCGTCAGGTTGCCGCAGATGAGGCCCAGGTGGGGGCTTCGCTCGCCGACGGAGGGGTCGCGATTGCCAGTGATGAAGTAGTTCATCCAAGCGCCACCGCGCTTCGATTCGCGCGGGTGCCAATCCGCGTAAAAGGAGCCGAGATGCTCGTTGGTTTCGGAGTCGAAGAGGTCATAGAATTTGACTTCTTCGTGCCAGACCTTCGACGTATCACGTTCCTCGATACGCAAGCCGAAGATTTGTTGAGCGATCTCATACATGCCGCTGATGACACGATCGATGGGGAAGTAGGGGCGAAGGGCTTCCTCGTCGAAGGCGTAACTGGCCTTACGTTGCTTCTCTGCCCAGTAACCGACTTCCCATGGCTCTAAGAGCGATGGATGGTCGATGGGCAAACCTTCTTCTGCAGCTTTGTAGCGGCGAAGCTGCTCGGCTTCCTTTTCAAATTGGTCGCGCACTTTTTTGAAAATTTCGTCGCCGAAATCTAGAGCGGCTTGACCGGAGGCGGCCATGCGGCGCTCGGTGACATGATTGGCGAAATTTTCCTGTCCGACAAGCCAGGCGAACTCGTGGCGGAGGTCGAGGATTTGGCGGACGAGCTGGCGGTTGTCGTGCTCGCCGCTACGCCCAATCGCGGAATAGGCGGACCACACCTCCTTACGGAGCGCATCGCTGTCGGCGTAGGTCATGACGGGGATGTAGCTGGGTGCTTGCAGAGTGAAACGCCAGCCTTCTGCGCCCTTTTGCTCCGCGCTTTGGCGAGCGGCGTCGAGTGCAGATTTTGGCAGGCCAGACAGCTGTTTTTCATCGGTGACGATTTTCTCCCATGCATTCGTGCCATCGAGGCAGTTTTCGGAATATTTCTGGGTGAGCTCGGCGAGTTGGCTTTGGATTTCGCTGGAACGTTTTTTTTGTTGTGGGGGGAGGTCGGCTCCAGCTTCACGGAAATCAGCGAGAGTCTCTTTGATGTAGCGGTGTTTAGTGGGGGAGAGGTCTTCGGTGCCACTCTCGACCCCGTAGGCTTTGAGCGTCTCCCAGAGTGCTTCGTTCAGTGGGATACTAGCGAAGAATTCGCTGACTTTAGGCAGCATGGCGTTGTGTGCTGCGCGTAGTTCTGGGCTATTGTTGACAGAGTCGAGATGGCTAACAAGCCCCCAAGCGTGGTTAAGGGTGTCAAGCCCCTGGTCTAATGCAGCAATGGTGTTTGCGTAAGTAAGTGGCGGTTGTTGCGCTGCAACGGCATCGACGGCACTCCGAGCCTCATTGAGTGCTTTATCGATGTCGGTCTCGATGTGATCGGGCGTGAGTGTTGCCCACTTGATGTGGAAGTCGTTTTGTAGGAATGGGTGCATTGTATGAAAGACTAAAATTATGAAATATGGAAAAGCTGAGATGAAGAGATTGGAAAGAAACTGATAAGTGAGGAAGCGACAACTGGGAAACTGAATGTGTTGCAAAGAAGCGAGAGTGTTTTCAGTTTCTCAGCCTTTCATACTTTCAGTTTTTCTTCTTATGGCACGTTATCGATCTTTTTTGTTTGCTGAAGCTTCCCTTGAGACGGGATCACTGACTTTGGATGCGCGGGAGAGCCATCACTTGATGCGAGTGCTACGCGCTAAGTCCGGGGAGACGGTGGAGGTATTGGATGGCAAGGGCACTCGATACTTCGGGCGTATTGCGACAGTAGATGCTAAAGCTGTGCGAGTGGAGGTGGATTCAGTTGAAAAGACTCAGGCGCCGAAGCCTCGGGTGACTTTGCTACAATCAATCCCTAAGGGTAAGGCGATGGATCTGATCCTGCGCATGGCGACCGAGATTGGTGCGACTTGCGTGCAGCCTATATTCACAGATCAGGGGGAGGTGCAGATGAAAGGCAAGCGCTTGATCTCCAAAACTGATAAGTGGCGACTCACTATGATCGAGTCTTGTAAGCAATGTGGTTTGGCCTATCTCCCGGAATTGGCTGCGCCGACTTCCTTAGTGGAGTGGCTTAATTCGGAAGGACGGGTATCCTCAGTCGCCGAAACTGAGGAAACAACACTGCGTATAGTCGCTAGTTTAGAGGAGGGGAGTCGTCCGCTCTGCGAAGTTTTGGAGACCGCTGTCAAATTCGATGAAGTCGTAGTGGCAGTAGGGCCCGAAGGCGATTTTACGGAAGGCGAATATGGGGCGCTAGCTGCGGCGGGTTTTCAGCCGGTGCGCCTCGGCGCGAATGTACTCCGGGCAGAAACGGCGGCCGCTTATATTTTGAGCGTGGTCGATCAGTGTGCCTCAAAAGGCTCCCCGGCTCTGAAGACCGAGGCTCCTTAGTCGTGGAGGGCGGAGACGTAGAGCACTTGAAGCGCGTGCTGTGGGTTCTTTTATTTAGCTCAACTCAAATCCGAGGATGGTAATGTCGTCCTGCTGATCGGGCACTTGAGTGAATTTAGCGACTTTGGTATAAAGCGCATCGACGGTTTTTTGGACCGGCTTACTCGAAAGGCTTTTGACGGCGTCCATAACGCGCTTCGTGCCGAACTCTTCGCCTTTTGGATTAGAGGCTTCGACGATCCCATCGGTAAATGCATAGAAGCGGTCGCCGATCTGGAGGTCGATTGCCTTAGCGCGGGAAGCGGTCGTCCCAGGTAGACCCATGACCGTACCGTTAGGCAGTTCGATGAGTTCGACGGCATTTTTCTTTTTATGATAAACAAGCACTTGTCTGTGTCCTGCGTGTGAGAGGATGAGCTTACGATCGCCATTTTTCTGACGGGCACTAAAGTGCCCAGCTAGCCCTGTGACGAAACCGCTGTTGATACTTTCGGTGATTCCCTCGTTAACGAAATTGAGGAAGTCGCGCGGGTTGTCATTATACACCTCGGCGCTGTGTGCGGTTAGGTATTTGATCAAGACAGTGTAGAAGGCCGCGGTGACGCCGTGTCCGCAGACATCGCCCATAAAAAAGAGCAGGCGGTTGTCAGGGTTTCGGGGGAAATTGATGATGTCGCCTCCGACCATCGTCATAGGTTTCCAGAGGTGGGCGATGTCGACGTTTTTGATCTGTGGCACGCGACCGGGGATCATCACGCTTTGGACCTTCTCCGCACTCTCGTAGTCGGATCGCATGATCGCGTTTTGTTCGCGTAGGCGGTGTTCGCTTTCAGCTAGTTTTTCTTGAGCAATTTTTTCGGTGGTGATGTCTCTTGAAATACCTATGATACCAGCAAGTTTACCTGAACTCAGATAGAGTGGCGCTTTATTTGAAGAGACCCAAGTGACTGTGCCGTCAGCCCAAGTTTCTTTTTCAACCTTATTGAGCATCGTAGTCTCCGTCCGAAGGATCTCGTGCTCATCGTCGAAGGCTTGTTGGGCATGCTCATCAGTAAAGAGATCAAAGTCGGTCTTACCCTCGATATCATGGCGGTTCTCAAAACCATGCATCTGCGCAAGTGCCTGACTGGCGGCAATAAAGCGGCTTTTTTTGTCCTTAATGTAAATGCGGTCGGCCGTCTGCTCCATCAAGCTCTCGAAAAGTCGCTTAGCGGAGGCGCGCAGCAGCAATGAGTTGCCGTCTGGCTCGATTTTAGCCGTTTTTTTCATCTACTTTAAACAGATAGCTTTGTTGTGAATGGATGGCAAACCTAGAGCGCAGGATATGAATTATTTTATGGGGATCAGAGCGAACAGGGCTGCTCGATGAATTGCCACTCGAGATCAAACTCGAGAGCGACTTCCGCGGCGAGGGCTTTGACCCCGAAGACTTCGGTCGCATAGTGGCCGCAGGGGTAAAGATTAAGTCCGAGCTCTTGCGCCATGTTAAAATGGTGTTGGCGTAGCTCACCCGTGATGAGCGTATCGATACCGTTGGCGAGTAGATGAGGCACAGCGCTCTGGCCGCTGCCAGTGAGTATACCAATACGCTCGGGTTTTGTGCTCCCATATTCGATCGCTTGATAGGTGCCTGGGAAGAGAGCTTGCAGCTTTTCCGAGATCTCGGTGCGACCGCCCGAGGGGCCGAATGCGACTGTAGCCATGTTGGTGCCCTCGTAGCTCAGGAAAGTATCGATCGTTTTGAGGCCGAGTTCTTTCGCGAGGAGTGCATTGTTGCCGATCTCTGGATGACAGTCGAGCGGGAGGTGTGCCCCGTAAATAGCAAGGTTGCCGTCGAAGGCAGTTCTTACCTTGAGGGCGTTCGCACCTGTGAGTGGGGTGGGTGGCGTCCAAAAAAGGCCGTGGTGGCAGATGAGAAAATCGATGCCCTCAGTGATGGCCTCCTCGAAGGGGAGTTGACCCGCATCGACTGCGGCACCAATTTTTTTAACGCTGCCGTTATTTTCAATTTGCAGTCCGTTATGGGCGCCGTCGAAGTCCTTGATTTCTGTCCGGCGTGTGCGCTGATCGCAAAAAGCGACGATTTCTTGGAGTGTAACCATGTTAGAATAGTGAGTGGTGAGGACTGAGGAGTGAAGTGTTTTCTGTGTGGACGGTTCGGATTTCTGTCTACTGACTTCTGATTCCTAAAAATGTCTGATTACGAAACACGATTTGGAGCGATCGGGCGCCTATATGGCACGGCTGGGTTGGCGCGGATTCGCGCGGGGCAAGTTTGTGTGATCGGACTAGGTGGGGTGGGCTCATGGGTGGTCGAAGCACTGGCGCGCTCGGGAATCGGCGCGCTCACGCTGGTCGACATGGACGAGGTCTGCTTAAGTAATGTGAACCGGCAGATACACGCACTCGATGGGAATGTCGGTCGCTCGAAAGCGGCTGTGTTGGCCGAGCGTGTCAGACAGATTGCGCCGGAATGCGTAGTGACCACTGAGGAGGTTTTTTTCACCGAGGCTACGGCCAATCGCCTACTAGAGCCGAGTTACGATTATATTATCGATGCAATCGATGCGACGCGTCTCAAGTGCTACTTGATCGCCGAGGCACGCAAACGGGGGCTAAATATTATCACCAGCGGCGGTGCGGGGGGCTGTATTGATCCGAGTCGGGTGAAAATCTGCGACTTGGCACGGACAATCAACGACCCGCTGCTCCTACAAGTGCGCAAGCGCCTGCGGCAGAAATATGGCTTCCCTGGATTTAAGCGGCAGAAGTTCAAGGTGGACTGCGTCTATTCAGACGAGTTGCCCGTCTTTCCGATGCCTGACGGCTCCATTAGTTGCGAACGCGAGTCGGGGGAAGATTACCGGCTGAATTGCGATACTGGATTTGGTTCGGCGACCTATCTGACAGGCACGGTCGGGTTTTTTCTGGCGGCCGAGGTGGTCAAGCGAATCGCCTTCGCTGAGGATTAAGATCCCCCGGCTTTCCAGAAAACTGGAGCGTTCCTCGTTCGATTGAATCGCTAAAGACCAGCTTTTACTTACGCCTTAGTGTTGAGACGAATGTTTCCTTTGATCCTGCGCAGGAGGTCGGCCGGCATCACGTTTTTACGGATCTTAAACTGCCCATCCCTTGCTTGAACATGATAGCCCAGATGATCGAGTGACACTTTCTCTAAATCTTGCCAGAGGAGTAGTCTTGGCTTTTTCGGAAAGGCGGCGAGAGTAATCCCTTCCTCATCCCAGCTGATTTTAAGACGACCAATCGAGGAGAGCGTGAGTGCTATAATTACGATCGTGAATAAGCTTATAAAAATAGCCCACCCCTCGTCGCCCCGCTGCCAATAGCCCCAAGCAATCATGCCGCCGAGGAGTGCATAGATGAGAGCCTTGATTTTACGCATAAAGGTAATCTAGATTTTGGAAGAAGTTATGCCAAGCTTAAGCGGGTCATTCCATAATGAAGTTTATGCCTGTATTGGGGCAAAAAAGCCCCTCCAGAAGTGTATCTAGAGAGGCTAAAAGTGGTGGGAGCTACAGAATTCGAATCTGCGACCTCATCCATGTCAAGGATGCGCTCTAACCAACTGAGCTAAGCCCCCGTATCCCATACGAAAGGGCGGGAATAAAGGTCGTACGCGTGACCAAAGCAAGAAAAAATTTGCGCTTTCCTGTGAGCTGGAGAGGGTGCCCACATATGGAAATTGTGCGCGTAGAAACTAGGGACGGCTCCATCCACTACGGATGCGAGGCCGGCAATCAGGTCTATCGCCTTGAGGGTGATCTCTTCGGCGAGTTTTCGCAAAGCGAGGAATTACTTGAGCCCGTCCGGCGGTTAGCACCTGTTGAGCCAACCGCGATTTATGCTATCGGACTGAACTACCGCGAGCACGCGGCCGAGATGAATTCCGAACTCCCGGAATACCCGGTTGTTTTCATGAAGAGCGCGACGGCAGTGCTCGATCCTGAGAGCCCCATCGTGCTCCCTCGGCACTTGCACAGTGACCAGGTTGATTACGAATGTGAACTGGCCGTGGTGATCGGCAAGACCTGTAAAAACGTCGCCGCTAAGGACGCGCTTGATCATGTGCTCGGCTACACTTGCGCGAACGATGTGAGTGCGCGGGATTGGCAGAATTTCCACGGTGGTGGCCAGTGGACTAAAGGCAAAAGTTTCGATACCTTTTGCCCGCTAGGCCCCATACTCGTGACGGCAGATCGTATTCCGAACCCACAGATTCTTCCCATCCGAACCATCCTGAATACTGAGATTAGGCAAGAATCGTTTACGGGCGATATGATCTTCACTGTAGCCGAGCTGATCGAATTCCTTAGCGGCAGTACTACCTTGCTGCCGGGCACAGTCATTCTGACGGGCACGCCACCGGGCGTGGGGGTTGCGGCTAATCCGCCGCGCTTTCTTAAGCCGGGCGACGAAGTCGGGGTCGAGATCAGTGGCATCGGTATGCTGCGTAATCCTGTGGTTGCAGAAGCCTAGGCTAGAGCAATCGCCTTTCTGCTCGACGATCTCTACCCATCGTCTAATAACAAATACATGCCTGCCACTGTATTTACTATTGCGAATCAAAAGGGCGGCGTCGGTAAGACGACGACTGCCATCAACCTCAGCTATGCACTTGCCGCAAAGGGCGTGCGCACTGTGCTTGTCGACCTCGACCCGCAGGCAAATGCCACCAGCGGACTCGGTCTTGAAAAGCTCGAAGGCGGCAGCCTCTATGGGCCTCTTTGCGGGGAGGGTAATGCCCTAGAAAAAGTACAGCCCGTCGGCACTAACGATTGCCTCTTCATGATTCCTTCTGAGGTCGACATGGCCGCGATTGAGATCGAGCTTTTTCAGCGCGAAGACTACCTTATTCAGCTGCGCGAAGTCCTCTCGCCCCTTCGCGAGTCAGACGACTACGATGCCATCGTGCTCGATTGCCCGCCAGCACTTGGCATGCTGTCGATGAATAGCCTCGCTGCCGCAGACTATCTCATCATCGCACTCCAATGTGAATACCTCGCGATGGAAGGCCTTGGGCAAATCCTAAAGGTCGTCGATAAGCTCCGCGATGCCGGCGTTAACGATGGCCTCGAGCTTGGCGGTATCCTCATGACGATGTTCGACCAGCGTACCAATCTCGGGCAACAAGTCATCGGCGAGGTGCGCAATCATTTCGAAGACCTGGTCTTCCGCAGTATGATCCCTCGCAGCGTCCGCTTGAGCGAAGCCCCTAGCTTCGGACAGTCTATTTTTGAATATGAACCCAACAGTAACGGCGCTCACGCCTATCGCTATTTTGCGGACGAAGTGATCGAGCGCTTCAATTTGGGTAAGTAGCAGTAGCGTATGAGCAAAGGCCCAGCGGGTGAGCATACTTGCGCTAGGTTTTAAAAATGGCCACCTCTATCCCAAATCTAGAGAAGTTCTGCGACCACCTCGCGCATGAGCGCCGTGTCTCCGACTACACGGTACGTAATTACCGTGCGGCAGTCGAAAATTTTGTTCGCAATCTCAATGATGCCGGCAATTGGAAGGAGGACTTTGCTGCGGTGACTTCAATCCAAGTGCGCTCCTTCCTAATTGAAGAAGGTCGTAACAAGGCTCGCCGCACCCTGCACAATCAAGTTTCCGGCTTGCGCGCTTTTTATCTCTACTTGCGCAGGCAGGGCATTGTTGAGAATAATCCTTTCACTGGCCTGACTCTACCAAAACTGGATAAACCACTGCCAAAGTTTCTCACAGAAACTCAGATGCGGACTTTGCTCAACGCACCCATCTTGCTCTGGAAAGACGGCCAGATCAGCGAGTTTGAAGCCTTCCGCGACAGCCTCATCTTAGAGCTACTCTACGGCGGTGGTTTGCGCGTGAGCGAACTCTGCGGGCTGAACCATGGGCAAGTCGACCTTGGACAAGGCGTTGCGCGGGTGCTTGGTAAAGGCCGCAAAGAACGCCTCTGTCCATTAGGCCCCGTGGCTGTGCAATGCTTACGCACCTTCGTGCAGCGCTTCGATTTAGAAGCCGCGCTCAATGCCCCCCTGGTCTGCACGCGCAAAGGTAAGCGGATGGAGCCACGACAGATTCAAAAGCTACTCAAGACCCACCTCGCTGCCGCCAGTTTGCCCCTCGACATGACGCCTCACAAGCTGCGGCACTCTTTCGCCACCCATATGCTTGATGGGGGCGCTGACCTTCGCGCCGTGCAAGAGCTACTCGGTCACGCGAATCTGTCGAC
>QXZH01000091.1:8780-11617 GCA_009886465.1 Opitutaceae bacterium | reverse complement strand
GATGTGGATTCCTCTGAAATGTCCTTCAAGATGGCCGGCATCTTCGCTTTCAGAGACGCCATGGAAAAAGCCAGCCCACAACTGCTTGAGCCCATGATGAAAGTCGAAGTCGAAACGCCCGACGAATATCAAGGCGATATCATGGGCGACCTCAATCGCCGCCGCGGCCAGATCCAAAACGTCACTGGTAAGACTGCCTTCGTCTCAATTTCTGCGATGGTACCGCTGCAAGAAATGTTCGGCTACGCTACCATCGTTCGCTCACTCAGCAAAGGTCGTGCTTCTTATAGTATGGAGCCCGAATCCTTCGAGCCAGTCCCACAAATCGTTCTCAATACCATCCTAGAAACCTCTACGAGAGGTCGCTACTAAAAAGGGCACACAATTCAGAACTTATAAAATAAACTCTTAAATTCAATTGTTCTCTCTCTTTCGCAACAACTAACCAACAACTTTCAACCAACAACAATCAACCAAACACATAAACTATGAGCACACCACGTATCCGTATCCGCCTAAAAGGCTTTGATTATCGCGTTATCGACCAGTCCGCAGTCGACATTGTCGAGACCGCAAAACGCTCCGGCGCTCGCGTCGCTGGCCCTGTCCCGCTTCCGACGAAGATCGAGAAGTTCACCGTGAATCGTTCTGTCCACGTTAATAAAAAGTCAATGGACCAGTTCGAGGTGCGCACGCACAAACGCCTCATTGACATCGTCGAGCCCACTGCTGCGACAGTCGACGAACTCAAGAAGCTCAATCTACCTGCTGGTATCGACATCTCGATCAACGTCTAGACTCATTGATTCGTAGCCTCGGTCTTTAGGGTCGGAAAGTGCTGAAACTCGACCAGTTAGATTATTTCCCAAGCCCCACAGCTTAAAAGCTGCGGGGCTTTTTTTTATCCTAAATGCATTTAGAATTTTCTAGATCGAAAAACGCCTATATATTAAAGCACCCGTAAAAATGTGAGTAGAGCCACGCTTCCACTTTTGATAAAGCCCCTATTGCGCGGCTACTTGAGCACTCGCTGGCGTTTTAAAAAGCTCTGAATTTCGGCGAGGCGTTTGATAGAATCTTTGGCTTTCAGCCTAGGGAAGCGAGTGCCAGATTTCAGGAATTCGCCGTTTTTGACCGGCTGGGCAAGCTTGCAGATCAAACGGTCGCCCTCGGTTTCGACTCGGCGGACTCCTGCCAGCTCGGCGAGCACGCGGACTTGACTGACATTGATGAGGGCTTCAGTAGCGAGGGGCAATGCACCGAAGCGGTCGACTAATTCTTCGGCTATCTCCTCAACTCCAGCATTTTTTTCGGCGAGTGCTAGGCGACGGTAGAAGTCGATCCGCAGACGCGGTTCGGCGATATAGTTAGCGGGAAGAGCGGCCTCGATCAGGTCGCCTTTTTGACTACCGTATTCGGCATCCTTAATCCCGGCAAAGCTGAAGGTGCCGCTCGTGCTACGGGCGCGACGTCCACCTTCACCGGTAGTGATGAAGTCGAGTTTAACTTCGGCACGAATACGGTCGGCGCCAGGTTCACCCTTCAGTCGGGCAACGCTTTGTTTAAGTAATTGGCAATACAGCTCAAAGCCAATCCCCGCGATGTGACCGCTTTGTTGCGAGCCGAGTAGATTGCCTGCGCCGCGCAACTCGAGGTCGCGCATTGCTATGCGAAAACCGGCTCCCAGCTGGTTATGTTGCTTGAGTGCGTTCAATCGTTTTTGTGCTTGGTCAACGAGTGCAGCGTGGCGATGGAGCAGTAGGTAAGCGTAGGCTTGACGTTTGAATCGACCGACTCGTCCGCGGATCTGATAAAGCTGAGCGAGCCCGAAGCGGTCGGCGCCCTCAATGATCAGGGTATTACAATTCGGGATGTCGATACCAGATTCGATAATCGTGGTGCAGACCAGCACGTCGAATTGACCCGCGACGAATTTCGTCATGACTTTTTCGAGTGCACCCTCCGTCATCTGCCCGTGGCCGATTGCGACTTTGAGCCTTGGGTGCATCGCCTCAATCTTGGCGGCAACGCCTTGGATACTATCGACCCGATTGTGTAGGTAGAAGACTTGGCCCCCCCGGTCTGTCTCGGCTTGGATGGCGCTTTTGATCAAATTTTCATCGTAGCTTTTGACGATGGTCTCGATCGGACGGCGATCGGCGGGTGGCGTTTCAATAACGCTCATGGCACGTGCACCCGCCATGGCGAGGTAGAGGGTGCGAGGGATCGGTGTCGCGCTGAGGGTGAGGATGTCGACGTCGGCGCGCAGTTGCTTGATGCGGTCCTTTTGCTTCACACCAAAGCGTTGTTCTTCGTCGACCACGAGTAGCCCGAGGTCTTGAAAGTGGACGTCTTTGCTGAGTAGACGGTGAGTGCCGATTACAATGTCGATCTTGCCGGCTGCGAGTTGCGCAATACACTCTTTATTTTTTGCGGCGCTGCGGAAGCGGCTAACCATGTCGATGATGATCGGATACTGTGCCATGCGCTCACGGAAGGTGTTGAAGTGCTGCTGGCAGAGCACGGTGGTGGGCACAAGAATGGCGACCTGTTTACCTGCGAGTACGGCCTTGAGTGTGGCGCGGATGGCGACCTCGGTCTTGCCGAAGCCGACGTCGCCACAGATTAAACGATCCATCGCTTGCCTGCTCTCCATGTCTTGCTTGCAGGCTTCGATTGCGCTCAGCTGGTCCGGTGTTTCTTTGAAGGGGAAGGCGGACTCGAAGTCTTTCTGCCAAGGGTGATCGGGTGGAAAGGCGAAGCCGCCGGATTGGGCGCGGCGGGCGTGGAGCTGGAGCATCTCGGCTGCGTAGTCGAGGGTGGCGCGTTCAGCGGCG
>QXZH01000091.1:4816-8770 GCA_009886465.1 Opitutaceae bacterium | reverse complement strand
GCCCTCCGTGGCGTAGGACAACTCGCAGATCACGTGGACGCTTTTGACGCCGTGCATGATCGCCGCGCCGCTGCGCGTGGCGATGTAGCCGTAGACGTCCTTGGAGAGCCCCCACGTCGCGCCGCCGACCTTGCCTAGCTTGGGCTGCGACTTAGACAGGCCGACATAGCGAGTGAGCAAATGCGACTCTTGTAGCGGGACGTGGATTGTCATCTGATCGGCGAACTCGACAGAGATGACCTCTTTGTTGCCACCTTGAATTTCTAGTTGCGTGAGGCCGCGAAAGAGACAGACGCCGTGTTGCAGATGGACAAGTGGATCGCCGTCCACTAGCTCAGTGAAGTCGAGTAGCTGGTCGACTTGCGAGAGGGTAACGCGGGCGCGTTCCTCCCGACGGCTGACCTTACGGTTTCGACTGCCGAAGTATTCGGTGTCGGTTATTAAAGCAAAACCCTGCTTTGCATTCGAGTGAAGAGGGAGAGTGGCGAGTGGAATTTTTGGGCTAACGCGAAAAATGAATCCGCCCGATACCGTACCATCGATAAAATTAGATTTGATCCCTGCGGTCAGTGGATTGTCGGCAAGCAGTTCTTTGATGCGCTTTTGCTCGCTCTCGCCTGCGGTGGCGAAGGTAATTTCAAGTCCTTCTTTAGTCCAATCAGCTAGTTGTTGTTCAAATTTGAAACGAGCACTCTGCTCCGACTCAAATCGGTCGTATCCGATCTGTGTTTGGTTAGTGTGGAAACGGTAGTTAGCTGTCGGCTCGGACTGAATCTCAATGCGCGCGGCCCTACGAAAGAGTTCGGGATCTGTATCCAGTTCGCAAAGGGAAGTGAGTGTGTCGATATTCTCACGATGAGCGAGCGCTTGGTAAAAAGAGCGTAGGTTAGCGCTGGTCGTTTTGATATTTTCAAACCTGTAGGGATGCTCGCGTACGAGTGTGGTGGGATCGTCGAGTATCCATTGTAGATTACCCTCGGGCAGGTAACCTAGGAGGGCGCCTTCGGTCGAGTGAATGGAGTTAGCGCTCTCGGCAGCGGCTATCTGAACTTCGTCGACTTCTTCATGCGTGCGCTGGGTAGTGGGGTCGAAGCGCCGGATACTCTCGATCTCATCACCAAAGAAATCGATGCGATAGGGCTCGTGCGCATCGTAGGGGTAGAGGTCAATCAGACCGCCACGAGTTGCGATCTGTCCAGGCTGTTCGCAGAGGGCTTCGGAATCGTAATCGAGATCGCTTGTGAGGGTGGCGATCAATTCGGAAAAGGGATATGACTGACCAACTCTAAGGGTGAGGCGCTGTTGCGCAAAGGCCACTTTATCAGGGCAGGCACCCAGTAGGGCCTCGGGAGTGGCGATAAGCAGTCGTTTACCCACTGGACTGGTGAGGAGTGCGCTGAGCACAGTGAGGCGGTCGCAGATACGGTCGGCACGGCGCTGTGCATCGATGTCGGGCGGAGGGTCTTCGGGAAAGTAAAGAGTTTGAAGGGGCGTTTTGGCTCTGGCCCAGACAGTGTAGGTGTCGAGTTCGGCGGCGAGCTCTTGCGCGCGCTGCGGATCGGCGACGAGGGCGACGGTGATTTCTGCGTCGTTGCTTTGCGCTAGGGAGTAGAGCAGTGGGGCACGTGCTTCCGTGCATACGCCGTGGTAGAGCGTGTGTTTGATGGGCGAAGGTTTTTGTTTTTTGGGCACAGGTATTTCATTCGTAGCGAGCGAGCAAACTCACGCTACCTTACGCGAGATTTTCCAGCGCGGCCTTCGCTGCCTTGGCTTCGGCGGTTTTTTTCGAACTGCCTATGCCACGGCCTAGCTCTTTACCACCTAAAGATACTGTGACGGTGTAGCTGCGCTCGTGGTCGGCACCCTCAGCTGAGAGTTCTGCGTAGGTAGGCACTTCTCCTTTGTGGTGTTTTTGCGACCACTCTTGGAGCTTACCTTTCGGGTTCTGATTGCCGGTAGCTAGCGCGATGGCTTCAATTTGGCTGTCGAATAGATGCAAGATGGTCTCGCGCGCGGCTTTGATCCCGCCATCTAGGTAGACGGCGCCAATGAGGGCTTCAAGGGCATCTTCGAGCATCGCCTTACTCGGCTCGGGGTGGTGCTGGCGGTGGGCGTCGCCGACTTCGAGATATTTGCCAAGACCTTTAGCGGTCGCGGCGCGCGCGAGGGACTTGCCATTAACAATACTGGCACGACAGCGGTCGAGCGCGCCTTCATCGGCCTCGGGGAATTTTACATATAGAGTTTCTGCGATAATGAGGTCGAGCACAGCGTCGCCTAGGAATTCGAGGCGTTGGTTGTCGCCACTAACCCGATCGCAGCTAGAGTGAGTGAGGGCTAGTTTGAGCAGAGATTCATCTTGAAAATCGTGTTGAGTAATAGGTTCGCTGGGCATTTTGGTGGAAAAGTTGAGCTAATTGGGTTTACGGCTTGCCCAAAGGTAGAGCACGCGATTATGCCTTGTATTAGCTCATTTTAGGCTGGCTGCAAATGCCAGAATCGTATTTCGCACTCATTTATTTTACATACCTTGCCGAACGAAACAACGCCCGCGTCGAAGACTAAGATTTTTGTCCTAGATACCAATGTTCTCCTGCACGATCCGCAGTGCCTTCACAAGTTCGAGGAAAATACAATCGCGATACCCGTCGAAGTCCTCGAAGAGCTCGATGGTAAGAAGTCTGCTCCCGGCGAGCTGGGCTTTTCAGCACGAAAGATACATCGAGACCTCCGGGCACTTTTCGATGAGGGCTTGGAATCGCCGCCCGAGCTAAATGGTAAAGGTAGCTCTGCTCTAAGCCGGGAATTACCTAATGGTGGTCGCCTCGTCGTTGTGATCAACGACTACATGGTGAGCGGCGATTCGGATAATCAGGTTTTGAATCGTTTAAAGGCGACGCTCGTTAACATGGAGAAAATGGATAGCCGTATTTTGGCCTCGGTTTTTTTCCTAAAGGAGGTCTGCCCCGACAGTCGAGTGATTCTGGTAACGAAGGATGCCAATATGGCACTTAAGGGTATCGCGCTAGGTCTCGAAGTAGAGGACTACATGAACGATAAAGTGACCTCTGCCAAACTCGGTGGCGGTTGTAAGACGATCGAGGTCAGCGACGAAGACTATGAGCGCTTCCTCGAGGAGCACGGCGTGGACCTTCTTCCCGAACAAACGAGCCATCTATTTATCAACGAATACATCTTTCTAAGTAACGGAGAGATTAGCGAGCCTGCGCGTTATCGTGGTGATGGACAGGTTGACAGTTTGATCCTTGGTTCAGACGTGGGTGTAAAAATACCGAAAGGCATACGTATTCATCCCCTCAATTCAGAGCAACGCATGCTTATGGATGCACTCTTGGATGAAGATATTAAGCTAGTCACTTGTAGTGGAAAAGCGGGTACAGGTAAAACACTCGTTTCCATCGCTATGGCACTCTTCCAGGCGATTGGTGAGGATAACCTATACGAGCGTGTATTTATTACACGCCCACTGGTGCATATCGGCAAAGACACCGGCGCGCTGCCTGGCACCTTGGATGAAAAGATGGCGCCCTATATTGCCCCATTTTTTGATAACCTTGAAGTGCTTTTTAGTAATCGCAAGGTGGTCAAACAAGCCGATATGCATGAGGATGATGCGGTGAGCCGTATCACTTCAACGCGCAAGCGCAAGAAGGCGATGGCTAAGCTAGCCAAGCAGCCCAGCCAAGGTGACGAAGGCGAGGACGAAAGTAAGCCACGCAAGCCTTTCCAGTTTCTCTTCGACTACGGAATGGTCGAGGTCGAAGCGATGACCTTCATTCGCGGGCGATCGCTTTCGAACACAATTTTCATTATTGATGAAGCGCAGAACTTGACCCCGCACGAAGCGAAGACGGTTGTCAGCCGGATGGCTGAAGGTTCGAAGGTGATCCTACTCGGAGACCCCTATCAGGTGGACAGCATGTTTCTTGATGC
>QXZH01000091.1:0-4716 GCA_009886465.1 Opitutaceae bacterium | reverse complement strand
AGTTCAGCGATGCGTCCTTTGACTGTTTCAAGCGTGCCGTCTAGGTCGTCGGTATCGATTGCTTTCAGTACGCGATCGATACAGTCGGCGATGATCACCATATCCTCCTCGTCGAAACCCCGGCTAGTCACGGCGGGTGTGCCGAGGCGTATACCCGATGCTTTGAAGGGAGAACGCGTCTCGAAGGGGACTGTATTTTTATTACAAGTAATGTGAGCTAGATCGAGCGTCTCTTGGGCGACCTTCGCGGTGAGCTCAGGCAAGTTGGCGCGTAGATCCACAAGAAATAGATGGTTATCTGAGCCGCCAGAAATCAATTTATAGCCGCGTTCCATCATGGCTGCAGCGAGGGCTTTTGAGTTGGCCACAACTTGGGCTGCGTAAGCCTTGAAGCTGGGCTTGAGGCACTCGCTAAAGCAAATTGCCTTGGCGGCGATGACATGCATGAGTGGGCCGCCTTGACCGCCCGGGAACATGGCTGAGTCGATTGCTTTGGCATGCTCTGCTTTACAAAGTATCAGACCGCCGCGTGGACCACGAAGTGTCTTATGTGTGGTCGTCGTGACAAAGTCGGCGTGGGGCACGGGAGAGGGGTGCGCTCCACCAGCGACGAGCCCTGAGATGTGCGCGATGTCGGCGAAAAGATAGGCGCCGACGGAGCGGGCAATCTCACCCATGCGTTCGAAGTCTATAATGCGCGAGTAGGCGGATGCGCCTACGGTGATCATCTTTGGCCTTTCTTTCTCGGCGACAGCAGCCAACTCGTCGTAATCAATTAGACCGGTGTCTTCGCGGACTCCGTATTGAACGAATTTGTAAAGCTTACCCGAGAAATTGACTGGGTTACCGTGGGTGAGGTGACCGCCGTGGGCAAGATTCATGCCGAGCACTTTATCGCCGGGCTGAAGCACGGAAGTGTAAACTGCGAAATTGGCCTGCGAGCCAGAGTGTGGCTGCACGTTCGCATGATCCGCGCCGAAGAGCTCCTTCGCGCGGGCGATGGCTAGGTCTTCGACCACATCAACATGCTCGCATCCGCCATACCAGCGTTTGCGTGGGTAGCCTTCGGCATACTTATTCGTGAGCACGCTACCCTGCGCTTCCATCACTGCCGGATATGTAAAATTTTCGGAAGCGATGAGCTCGACGTGGTTTTCTTGGCGCTGGCGTTCGGCGGCGATGGCGGCGGCGATCTCAGGGTCGATCTCAGAGACCGTGCTAGCGTTGAGGGCTGGACTAGATGTGACGGTGGTCATGGTATGAATGATGCGTGAATTATAATTAAAAACTTTTGCAGAAAAGTATACTTTAGAAAGGCCAGACCCAATCGCGAACGGAGCGGCTATTTTTTTCGCTTGTTTCTTCGGCGACTGAAGAACCGGTAACATTTTCAACAGTCGTATCAATGGTAATACCTTCGGCGGCCTTATCTGGCTCTGGCACCTCTATGGCGTCTGTCGCAGTTTCGGTTCCGCTAACTTGCTCTGCGGAGCCTTTTTCGCTCCAGAAAGGCCACCACCATGGGTCTGTATCGCGGGATTCTTCAAATTCTTGATTCAACATGGCATCGGCTGATGCGGCGACTTCATCTTCACCAAAAGGCCACGCCCAGCGAGCGAAGGTGCGCCCCCAGCCTGCGGTTTCTTGTTGAGTGAGGTCGATACCAGCAGCTTCTGCGAGCTTAACAATTTTGAGGGCGACTTGTTCGCGGCCTTTTAAGTGTTCGGCTAGCTTTGCGCTGTCTGCAGGCGCGGTGGCAAGAGTGCGAGTGGGCACGCCGTCGAGTGGGCGACCAGCGGGATACTCGTAGATGACGAAGCCCCGCCCGATGGGGCTGAGGATTTTACGCATCCCATCGTCCCAGCGCATAAAGAGGTCTTGCCCCTGCAAGCGCCAGTCGCCTTCGAGGCCACTGTCGAGTGTAGTGCTAAGTCCGCCGAAGCGAGAGAGCGCGATGCGTTCAAAACTATTTTCGGAGAGTTTTACGATCCAATCACCACGGTAAAAAGCTCGGGCGTTCTTACGACTAGAAAAGGCGATGCCGCCTGTATAGATCTCGCGTTCTGTCCGGTAATTGGTCGCCCATGGAAGGGGCACTCGATCCTCTTTGATACGAGAGGCAGGTCGCATTACTGTGTCGTCATCTTCGATGATGAGACCTGGCTCCACCATCTTGTAAATAAATTCGCGCTTGTTTGGGCGGAGAATGGAATAGTGACCGCTATCCCAAGTAATGTGCAACTCGCTGCCTTGTTTGGCCCAAGATCCGCGGAGGCCGTCTTCGCCGCCAGCGTTCGTCGCTGCGGAGCGGTCGGACTCGACAAATATATATTTTGCCTTCGTCTCGTCTTCGCCGATTTTCCAAATACCGATAAAGCCTTTGGCTCGATCACGGTCGGATGCGATCTCGCTTGCTTTAGTAGGGGGCTTCGCCCACTGCCCCAGTATTTCGGCGGGCACTTGTTGTGCTTTGGTCGTGTAGGCCTCTCTGCCGCCCGCATCGATATAGGTGATAGCAAAGCCCAGGCTGTCGCCCTCAATTCGGTGCTGGCTGCCGTCTTCCCAAGTAAGGGTGGCTGTTTCGCCTTCACTCGCCCAAGTGCCTGAGTAGACAGTCTGATCGGTATTATCGCCCCAGAAGTAGGAGGCTCGATTCTGGCTCTTGAGCATCATAACGAGCGCGCCTTTTTCCGGCGTATCGATCTGCCAAGTGCCTCGGAAAAGTTCGTCCTTACTCTGGGCGTGGGCGCTCAGACCCAGTAAGCTAGAGATCGCGAGACCGCAGAAAATTACGTTTATAGATCGAAAAAATCGGGTGCATCTCTGCGCGGAGAATATAATCATACTAAGTGCCTATTTTTCGCAGTCATAACAGGCAAGAATTAATCGTGGAGCTTTTGCGTTTCGGCCATGTGGTCCCTTCGTATTTGCCGCTGAGGCTTTAATCCTGAAGCCACTATAAATTAGTCGCGTTTTCCAATACGCGAGAAATCCAGTAGGCTGCGACTAATGCGTCCGCTATCAAGCACGGCGCGGTCAGTATTCGGATCTGAATCAGTAACAAAGCCATCCGAGTAGCGGAAAGTGAACTTGCCCGGACTGGACTCGGCAAATAAGCTACCAAGTTGTAGCTTGGCAGGGAAGGTATCGGTGATAGGCGTGTCAGCGTCGGTTTCGACTGGGAAGTTGACATTGACCACAATACCAAGGTGCTTTTCGGGCGTGGCTAGGGTTTCGACTGCCATCCGCGCGGCGTGGGCAGCAGCTGCTTTGAGGGAAGCATTGAAATCATCGTCAGCTTGCCCTTGGGCATCGCGGATCTTCTCAAAAAGGTGATTGGGCACACACTTACTAAAGGCCATTGCCGGCAGATCCCAGAGCACGCCCTCGATCGCGCCAGCCACGGTGCCAGAGCTGAGAATGAGCGATTCGGTGGTGTTAAAACCAATATTGATACCGGAAAGCACAATATCTGGCTTTTCGGGAAGCAAATTACCGAGGGCGATATTGACACAATCCGTCGGTGTGCCGCTGATCGACCAAGCTTCGACGCCATCAGGGAAATGCGAAGGGCTGTGGATCGCTTCGAGTTCGCCATGGCGTGTCATACTCCGCCCCGTCCAGCTCTGCTCTAGTGCAGGCGCAGCGACGGAAACACGAAATTGGGGCAGAAGTGCTTCCACCAACCGGTGTAAAAAGGCGGATTCGATCCCATCGTCGTTGGTGACCAATGCATGTGGTTTCATAGATTGAGCGTTAAATGGCGCTAGATGTGCTTTAAAATTAGAAAATGAAAACTTCTTTTCACTAGGCTGCTGGTGGTTTGAGCACCTCGGCAGGTGCCTCGCTTATACGCTTGCGCAGATCATCGCTCAGCTCGGCAGACTGCAGTTCGCCGCTCTCGTCAACTTTTGCCAGGATCGTCGTCATGTGCCCTTTACCCGCTTGTGTGCGGCTGCCATCCTTGTTGCGGCGGAAAATACGAAACTGGTAGTCGATCGCTCGATCTTTAACTGATTTGACGGCTAGGTGGATGTCAATCGTGTCCCCGAATCTCAGTGGAGCAGAGAATTTGCACTCAGCCCTCGCACGGGGCCAGCCGACCAATTCGCCTGGTTCGGTGCGGATCAAGTCCACTCCTGCCGCCTCGAAAAAGTCGCGCTCCGCCGTCTCCATATATTTAAAAAAATTAGAAAAGTGGACGAGTCCCGCCATGTCAGTCTCGGAAAACTCTATTCGGCGCGTAGAAGTGTGTTCGTATGGCATGGCGCAAGAAATGACAAAGCAGCGCCCATTGGCAACACGGAGCTTTGATTTTTTGACTAAAAATCTCTAAACTAGTAACAGATTCAATTAGGGCTGGTCGTCAGTAAGTTGCCTATCGCCAATAGAAATAGGTATAAGCCTCATTATAATATAGGCTATATACGCTATGTATAGCTAAAGTTTATACCTTATTTTTGTAACTCGAATAAACAAGTAGCCACCATCCGATCATCAGGCATAGTCCGCCCAGCGGGGTCACTGGACCGAGCCATTTTGGCCCATCGAGTGCCAGTCCGTAAAGTGAGCCTGAGAACAGCAAGGTCCCGACCACAAAGCAGGGACCAGCCATTTTCGGTATGGGATGTCTTAAGCTGATCATTGACAACAGGATAAGGGCTAAAGCGTGCCACATCTGGTAGCGCACAGCAGTTTCCCAGGTTTGAATCGAAT
>QXZH01000090.1 GCA_009886465.1 Opitutaceae bacterium | reverse complement strand
CGATTTGTCTTAACCTGCCGAATTTGACTTATGTTTATCTCGCGTTTGCGGCTCATGGTGGGGAGCCCTTGACACTCTGGACTGTGGGGTCACTGGTAACGATTGAGAAGTTTTTCTATAGCTTTGGATTTATCGCGAATATGCTCTACATGATGCAGCAGATCAGTCCAGGTAAGTATCACATGACGCACTATGCTTTCTGCACAGCGATCATGAACCTTGTTCTCTGGCCGACGACTGCAGTGAGTGGATTTTTGGCCGATTATCTCGGATATCTGACATTCTTTACCGTCGTCATGTTTGCCACAATCCCTTCCTTCTTGGCGGCTTGGTATGCGCCGTTCCCACGCAGTGAAGACGAGCAGAAATAGCTATTTGTTAACTTCTCTTTAGGTGGCTAGACCGTGTAAGTGAATGGGTTAAAACTATATTTTGAAAATGACTTGCAGAAGGCCACGTCTTAGATCAACGCGCCCACACTTATGATAGAGGGGGCAGGACGCTTGTTGCACCTTAAGAGTCATCTTTTTAAGCTTTAACTTATCAAGAGGAGTTCGAAGCGTGACCTACTTTAGCAGCTTCGCGCCGTCACCTGCGCGGGTATGAAAGATCGATGGCTGGATTCCATGCTTAGCCTCGAAGGCTGCAGCGATGACATCGGCTTGGGCTTGGCCGAAGTCGACACTGGTCAGGGCCATGACAGCGCCGCCAAAGCCACCACCAGTCAGGCGGGCACCATAAACGCTAGGCTGTAGCTTGAGCAGTTCGACTAGTGTATCGAGCTCTTCGATACTATTTTCAAAATTAACGCGGGAACTTTCGTGTGACTGGTTTAGGGATGCACCAACGGCCTTGAGGTCGTTATCTGCTAAAGCCAGTTCGACCTTACGCACGCGGGCATTTTCACCGACGATGTGAGCGGCGCGGAGGAAGATTAGTTCGTCGAGATTAGGCTTTGAGGCCGCTAATTGCTCTTCGCTAATCTCTGATAGCGTCTTTGCTTTGGGATAGTCGGCTTGTAGCAACACCAGTGCGTCATGACACTCTTTGAAACGATCTGCGTAGGCAGAGTCAACGAGGGCGTGTTTTTTGTTAGAATTAAAAATCCAAAAGTGCGCGCCGCGGGGCATCGGTTCAGTCACGAAGGTCTCGGTCGCGCAATCAATTTTGACAAGATGGTCGGCTTTCCCGAAGGCTGAGACACCTTGGTCAAGAATGCCGCAGGGCATACCTACAAATTCGTTTTCTGCCTTACGCCCAATGCGTGCAAAGCCAGCAGTATCCGTTTCGTAACCGTAGAGCGCGGCGAGCGCTTTGGCCGTCGCTAATTCAAAAGCGGCACTGCTACTCATGCCTGCGCCCGAGGGGAGCGTGCTCGTCACAGCCATGTTGTAGCCAGTCGGCGTTGCCATGCTGAGATCGGCCATTACCTTTGTCACGCCAATCGGATAGTTCGTCCAAGAGGCTGCGCCCTTCATTGCTTTGTAATTGCCTAGGGGAATTTCAACCAGATCGCCTGCGTCGCTCACGATGTGAATCATTGCATCTTCGCGTAGACTTACGCCCACTGTGATTCCTTCCGTCACTGCGGCACCCATCACGAGGCCTCCATTGTAGTCAGTGTGGTTGCCGATAAACTCGATCCGTCCAGGTGCGAATGCGTAGTGTAGGGGCTGAAGAGGGAAGTACTGTTGAAACAGTTCAAGTGTGGGTGCGTGCATAGGGTTTAACTGTTTTTTGCCCAAGAGTCGCGGAGCGCCACTGTGCGGTTAAAGACTAGGGCATCGGGTTGACTGAGTTTTGAGTCGAGGCAGAAATAGCCTATACGCTCGAATTGGCAGGTCTCGCCCACGGGTAATCCGCTTAGGCTCGGCTCGCAGAGGGCGGTGGCTTCGGTCAAAGAGTCGGGGTTCACAAACTCGGTAAATGTCCGCTCTTTATCGGCCTCTGGCTTTTCGAGTAAAAATAGGCGGTCGAAGAGACGTATTTTCGCTTTGACGGCGTGAGCGGCGCTGACCCAATGGATGACACCTTTCACCTTCCGGTCCTCAGGGTTCTTCCCGAGCGTGTCGAGGTCGACAGTGCAAAGCAATTTGGTGACAGTGCCGTCGGCATCCTTTTCGCAGTCGTCACATTTAATCACATAGGCGCCGCGAAGTCGTACCTCATGCCCTTTCTTTAGGCGTTTGAATTTCTTGTTGGCCTCTTCGCGAAAGTCTTCCTGCTCAATGAAAATCCGCTTTCCAAATGGGATCTTGCGCGTGCCCGCAGTTTCATCTTCAGGGTTGTTGATAGCTTCGACTTCGAGGACTTTGCCTTCTGGCCAGTTGGTCAGCTCGACTTCGAGCGGGTCCATCACCGCCATGCGCCGACTACTAGTGTGATTAAGTTCTTGGCGCACGGCGTGTTCCAACAGCGCGACGTCGCTTGTCGATGGTGTCTTAGTGATGCCGACAGTTTGGCAGAAGCTACGAATCGCAGCAGCTGGGTAGCCGCGGCGACGCATTCCAGATAGAGTTGGCATGCGAGGGTCTTCCCAGCTCTCGACCCGGCCTTCTTCGACCAGAGTGCGAAGTTTTCGCTTGCTCACTACGGTGTAGGTCAGGTTTAGGCGGGCAAATTCAGTTTGCTTTGAGGGGAAGATTCCAAGCTTTTCGATAAACCAATCGTAGAGCGGACGGTGGTCTTCAAATTCCAGCGAGCAGAGCGAGTGGGTGACGCCTTCGATTGAGTCGCTTTGGCCATGGGTGAAATCGTAGCTTGGGTAAATCGGCCATGCGTCGCCCACCCGGTGGTGGTGCATTCGCTTGATGCGATACATGACCGGGTCGCGCATGTTCATGTTTGGATGTGCCATATCGATCTTGGCGCGGAGCACCTTTGCGCCGTCTTCAAATTCGCCCGAGCGCATCTTTTTAAACAGATCAAGACTTTCGGTTGCTGGGCGGTCGCGGTGGGGGCTGTTTTTGCCCGGCTTATTGACAGAGCCACGGTATGCGCGCATTTCGTCAAAGCTCAGCTCGTCTACATAGGCATCGCCCGACATGATGAGCTTACAAGCCCAGTCAAAAAGCTGGCCGAAATAGTCACTGGCAAAGCAGACTTTCGCCCATTCGTAACCCAGCCATTTAATATCCTCTAAGATCGCTTGGACGAATTCGTCACTCTCTTTCTCCGGATTTGTGTCGTCGAAACGAAGGTTACAGAGGCCGCCAAAGTCCTTCGCGATATCGAAGTTCAAACAGATCGCCTTCGCGTGGCCGATTTGGAGGTAGCCATTGGGTTCAGGCGGGAAACGCGTCTGCACACGCCCGTAATGCTTACCGGCCGCCACATCGGCAGCCACTATTTGGCGGATGAAATCAGCTGGGGTCTCTTTATTGCCGTCGGACATAAGCGATCAGACAAACGCAGTGCTACAATTTGCGCCAGTCAAAAAGTTGAGTCCAGTCTTTAGATAGTTTTTTAACACCACCGTGGGGATACTATTTCCCAAACACCGCTGCACTAAGCGGCGGCAGTCGTCTCATGCTGGCTAAGGGATCGGTGCTGCGAATGACTTTCAAGCCCTTCAAATAATCCTTATTTAAAGTGGCTTCGCCTTGGCCTCGATTGAGTATGATAACTAAACGCTCGTCACCGAGGCTGCGCTCAAAGGCGAAAACTTGGCTTTTGTCGCGGGTTTCCAATACTTTAAAGCCGCCACGTCGAAGTGCAGGGTGAGTGTGGCGTAGTAAAAAGGCACTTTGGTAGGTTTTGAAGATTTCTTCATCCATACGGTGCCACCATGTGGGCATACGGTCTTCGGGATCGTCTGCACTCCACATACCCAACTCAGTACCATAGTAGAGCATGGGTGCTCCGATGTAAGTGGCTTGAAAGAGCGCAAGCATTTTCCAGATACGACGTCCTTCTTCGTCTGGTTGACTATTATTGTAGCCAGAGGAGCGAGCATTGACGCGCTCACCGTCGTCGTAGTCGAACCAATTAGCGTTTTTATATTCGGAAAAGCTTCCGCGATTTGCAATTGCCGAGGCTATGCGCTGGGTGTCGTGCGAATCGACCAGGTTTTGCATAATGTAGGGGGTGTCATCATCGTAACTATTGCGCTCTTGGTCGAGTAGCTCAGAAAATTTACTGGCAGTGATTTGGCCGTCGATCAGCCAGCCTTTGACCGGGATAGCAAAGCCGCGATAGTTCATGGCGGAGGTAAAATCTGTGTCCGCCAAATACTGCCCCGCGCGACCCCAAATCTCAGCGGAGGTGAAGACTTCGGGGTTAATTTCTCGGATGTAGGCGTGCCACTCCTTCCAAAAGCCGCTAGGTATTTCTTCGGCTACGTCAAGGCGCCAGCCGTCAAGGCCGTCGCTGGGATCGTTGTCGCCATTGGGATCCATCCAGCGCTTAGTTGCGTTAAAAATATAGCGTTTCGGACCTGGCGCAAGATTTTGGCCGAAGGGATCGTCAGCAAACTCAGGCAGGCTTTGAAAACCACTCCAGCCATGGTAGTCGAATTCGTTGCGCGCAGTTAGGGGATCATCAAACTTGATGATTTTATACCAGTGTGCGTAGGGCGACTTTTGGGACTTTGCGCGGATGTCATTAAAGGCGAAAAAGTCGCGTCCTGTGTGGTTCCAAACTCCGTCGATAATGACGCGGATATCGCGCGCTTTGGCTTCTTCTAAAAGTTTAAGGAAAAGTTTGTCCGCAGCCGTCCATTGCCAGTAGCGTGGGTTGCTAGACTCTCTCGCGATCAGTGCGAGGTCGCCCTCGGGGTCAGGGCCGAAGTAGGGGTCAATGTGGTGAAAGGAATTTCCGTCGTATTTGTGGTGCGAGTTAGCGTGAAAGATGGGGTTTAAGTAGAGCCCTTTTACGCCGAGTTCTTTAAGATATTCGAGCTTGTTGATTACGCCTTGGAGGTCGCCCCCGTAGCGGCGGTGCTGCAGGGTGCTCTGGAAGTCACCGCCTTGCGCTTCTTCCCAGTTGGCACGCTCGAACCACTCGGCCTCCCAGTCCATGACTGCCCACTCTGAGGTGACGTTTTGCGGATTGTTGAGTGAAGCGCGAGTCGGGTCGTTAGACGAATCGCCGTTGTTGAAGCGCTCAGGAAAGATCTGATACCAAACCATGTCTTTTGCCCAGTCGGGGGAGCCTGCATGGACGTGGGAGCAAAGGGTAG
>QXZH01000009.1:7108-28160 GCA_009886465.1 Opitutaceae bacterium | reverse complement strand
AGCAGCACATCGTCGGGCGCAACAGACACTTTGATTTCTCGCCCTAGGAAATCGAGCAGGATTTGAATACGATTTTGAGCGGACATTTGAGCTAGAACTTTTCCATTAAGCCCTTTGAGCGAACCGGTGATGACCTCGATCTCCGCACCCGGTAAAATACTTGGATCGGGGGCCTCGATGATATCTTCAGGGAGGCTAAGCATGAGATCTTCGATCACATGTTTGGGGATAATACGCCGCTCTCCTAGTTCGACCATCCGGGTGATACCTTGGCTATGAACAACTTGTCTCGAATGCGCGTGGAATTGAAATTTAGCAAAAATATAGCCAGGAAACATTGCTTCGACGAAGCGCTTTTTACCTGTGCGGGTCTTCTTGATTTGGCTGATGCGAGGGCAGAAGACTTCGACTTCGTCCAAACGATCAAGTATCGCTGCCGCGATATGCTCACGCTTTGTTTGCGTGCGTAGACAAAACCATTCTTCAGGCTCTTTTGTGCTCTTCTTCGCGGTTTCCTCAGCCATCGTAAATAGATTCTTTTGTGAATCTCGTATCTATGTAGTGTGTCCAACTAATTTCTCACGAGTTCGGCTAAGAGGCAAAACTTATTTGCCTGATCTCTAGTCGGGACGCTTAAAACGGCGAGCAGGCTTTTTATCGCCGCTACCAGAGTGCTCACTACCCGCAGGTTTTTTAAACTTAGCTCCAGCGATTTTGCTCTTGGTTTTAAAGGGACGCTTGTGCTTGCCACCTTCGTTCCACTTGCCATCACCGCTATCGTTGCCGCGCTTTTGGTAGCTGCCGCCGCCGTGTTTCTTTTTGTGACCTCCTTTATAGCCACCCTTATAGCCACCGCCTTTTTTACCGCCGCCTTGGCTGCCCTTTCGCTGAGGGTTGGGGTTGAAGGCTTCGTTGTCTTCAGCGATTTTTTCACCTTCGCGGCCTTCGTCGTTACCGAGGAGATCGAAGAGGGCGCTGGCGATGTCGGTCGGTGTGTGGCCGGCGTCGAGTAAACGATCTACGAGGTCATCATGGCGCTTAAAGGCTCCTGTTTCGAGTGAAGAGCGTACTTGATTGAAAACTTTATCTGCTTTACGGCCTTCGACATCCTCGAGGCTGGGGATCGGCATGCGCTTAACGACTTGGCGGGTGTAGCGTTCGATTGCTTCGAGGCGGTAGATGTCGCGTCCGTAAACGAAGGTCACGGATTTGCCCGAGCGACCAGCACGGCCAGTGCGGCCGACGCGGTGGACGTAGTCTTCGGGGTCGTGGGGAAGGTCGTAGTTGAAGACGATATCGACGTCATCGATGTCAAGGCCCCGTGCTGCCACGTCGGTCGCGACAAGTAGTTCGACAGAGCCATCCTTGAAACGTTTAATGACGCGTTCGCGATTGGCTTGGGTAATGTCTCCGTGAATACGGTCGGCCACGTAGCCGCGTGCGGAGAGTGCTTCAGTGGCGTCTTCTACCATCTGCTTTGTGTTGCAGAAAACGATGCCACGCGGGTTGATCTCTAGATCGAGCAAACGGCAGAGAACTTCAATCTTAGAGCGGTTACGAACTTCGTAGTAGGTCTGCTCTATTGTATCGACGGTCAGAGCTTTGCGTTCGATAGAGATTTCTTGCGGGTTCTTACTGAAGGTGCGGATAAGACCTTCGACGCCGCGGTTCATCGTGGCGGAAAAGAAGAGTGTTTGACGATTTTCGGGCATATCGCCAAGGATGACTTCCATGTCCTCGCGGAAGCCCATGTCGAGCATACGGTCGGCCTCGTCGAGGATGCAAAGGCTGATGGCGTCGGTGCGTAGAGTCTTGCGACGAAGGTGATCCATCACGCGGCCAGGTGTGCCGACCACTATGTGGGCACCTTTGCGCAGGGCGCGCATTTGGCGGTCGATAGGTGCGCCGCCATAAACGGGCACCGAGGTGAAACCCTTTAGCGCGGAGGCAAGACGATTAATCTCTTCACAGACTTGCACCGCGAGTTCACGGGTCGGACAAAGTACGAGCACTTGCGTCTGCTTGAGATCGACATCGATCATGTTGAGCGCGGGGAGGCCGAAGGCGGCTGTCTTACCCGATCCAGTTTGTGAGAGACCAACTATATCTTTGCCAGATAGGGCAGTAGGGATGGTCTCTGCCTGGATCGGGGAGGGCGATTCGAATCCGAGGCGATGAATGCCTTCGATGAGTTCGGCACGAAGGCCGAGGTCTGTAAATTTCGTGTCCATAGTATCTGTGTCTTTGCCCATCGACCGGGCGTTTTACCGATACTTGAGCTCTTGGCGGAATTAGCCTGCTATTCAAGGCTTCCTTAGAGTGAGGCGCAGGGCTTTGACAGGTCAATGCGAGATGACAAGAATTAAAAGCCACGCTTTGCCCTTGATTTGTTGCTCAATCAGATAATATGGCTGGCACATGTCCGACTCGTGGAAAATAGCTGCTTTTTATCATTTTACCGACCTGCCCGACTGCGATTCATGGGCTGAACGCATGGTCGACCACGGACTTAGGGTGGGCCTACGTGGCACCTTAATCTTTGCTCCCGAGGGAGTGAATTCGACCTGTGCTGGTTCGCCCGAGGCAATTGACGCGACCATCGGCATGCTCCAGTCCGATCCGCGCTTCGAAGCGATGTCGGTTAAATACTCTTATGCTGATTTTAACCCTTTTCCAAAATTTAAGGTTAAGAAGAAGCCGGAAATCGTCACCTTTCGCCAAGAGGGTGCTGACCCGCGAGAGGTTGTGGGCACCTATCTTGACCCTGATGAGTGGAATGATCTAATTAGCGACCCTGAGGTCATTACTATTGATACGCGCAACGACTACGAGGTGGATGTCGGCCAGTTCAAAGGGGCCATTAATCCAAAAACAGACGATTTCACCGCATTTGCCGAATTTGTAGACGAGCACCTTGCTTCGCAGAAGGACAAGAAGATTGCTATGTATTGCACGGGCGGTATCCGGTGTGAGCGTTCGACCGCTTATTTAAAGAAAAAAGGCTTTAAGGACGTCTATCATCTAAAAGGTGGAATTTTACACTATTTAGAGAAGATGCCCAAAGATCAGAGCCTTTGGGAGGGCGATTGCTTTGTTTTCGACTACCGCGTAGCTGTCGACCATGAACTCAAGCCCGCTAAATGGAAGATCGATCCCGAGACTGGTGACCCAGAGCGTATGACAGACGACGAAATCGAGAAAATAGCTGAGCGCCGTCGCAGTGGAGCCATTTTCAAGAAGCCCTACACCGTGTGAGGTAATTTTTTAGCGGGTTGGGGTAATATTATAGAATTTTACGCGGCTTGTGATGGGTTGTTTGTTCTGCATGGCCGAGAGGATGTCTGATCTATTGAAAATCCCCCCATTTCTCGGCTTCTAGCCCGCTAAAACACTGATTTCCCGTGTTAATTTATTTTTTAGAAATAAGTATTGACTGAGTAGGGGTCGAGAGGCAGTTTCGCGGGCTTTCCAAAATTCAACCCCTCAACTGGTAGGATTTCCGACTTTTTACATTCTATATCATCAATTTGCGATGTGCCCTTGTAGCTCAGTGGTAGAGCGCATCCTTGGTAAGGATGAGGTCGGCGGTTCAATCCCGCTCGAGGGCTCCATCGCGGCAAATAATAACCACTAATCAATCTCTCATCACTAAATAACATCAATCATGGCTAAGGAAACATTCGAAAGAACAAAACCACACGTCAATGTCGGCACTATTGGTCACATTGACCACGGTAAGACAACTACAACTACTGCGATCCTCAAGGTTCAAGCAGACAAGGGACTCGCTGAGTTCAAGTCATATGCTGACATTGCTAAGGGTGGTACAGTTCGCGACGCTACTAAAACAGTGACTATTGCGGTTGCTCACGTTGAGTATGAGACTGAAAAACGTCACTACGCACACGTTGATTGCCCAGGACACGCTGACTTCGTCAAGAATATGATCACTGGCGCTGCCCAAATGGACGGAGCGATCCTCGTTGTTTCTGCTGCGGATGGACCAATGCCTCAAACTCGCGAGCACATCTTGCTTGCTCGCCAGGTGGGTGTTCCAACAATCGTCGTATGGCTCAACAAGGTTGATCTTCTCGATGATGAAGAGCTCCTCGAGCTTGTTGAAATGGAAGTCCGTGACCTTCTTTCTAAATATGAGTATCCTGGCGATGACATCACAATCGTTCGTGGTTCTGCAACTGCTGCCCTCGATGGCAAGCCAGGTGGAGCAGAGGCTGTAACGGCTCTCATGGATGCGATTGACACAGATATCGCCGAGCCTGCTCGCGAAATTGACAAGCCTCTCCTCATGTCTGTTGAAGATGTTTTCTCGATCACAGGTCGTGGCACAGTAGCTACTGGTCGTATTGAGCGTGGCGTCGTCAAGGTTGGCGAAGAAATCGAAATCGTCGGAATGGGCGACACTCAAAAAACAACCGTGACTGGTGTTGAGATGTTCCGCAAGCAACTCGATCAAGGTATGGCCGGCGACAATGTTGGTATTCTTCTCCGTGGTGTTGATAAGGAAGCTATCGAGCGTGGCCAAGTTATTGCTAAGCCTGGCTCGATTACTCCACACACAACTGCCAAGGCTGAGCTCTACGTCCTGTCTAAGGATGAGGGTGGACGTCACACTCCTTTCTTCGATGGCTACCGTCCTCAGTTCTTCTTCGGAACCGCTGACGTCACAGGTATCATCAAGTGCCCTGAGGGTGTTGAAATGGTTATGCCTGGTGATAATCTTACCGTCGAAATTGATCTCGGTAAGAAGATCGCTATGGAAGCTGGCCAACGTTTCGCTATCCGCGAAGGTGGTCGTACCATCGGTGCTGGTCGTGTTGTTGAGGTGATCAAGTAGATCAACTTCGCTTCATAAATTCTAGTTTTTCGCCGAGGGCTCTATATGGGCCCTCGGCTTAATTGTTTTTTTTATAGATTTTAGTCCAAAACTTACAGGAGAGTAGTTCAATTGGTAGAGCAACGGTCTCCAAAACCGTAAGTTGTGGGTTCAAGTCCCTCCTCTCCTGCCAGTTTCATATATTTAATGAAAAATCCATTCACTAGCATACGTCTCTTTTACAAAGAGATGATGACCGAGCTTAAGAAAGCCTCTTGGCCGACTAAGACGGAGCTCCGCGATTCGACGGTCGTTGTCCTTATCGCGACCGCTATCCTAGGCTCCTACATTGCGCTTATCGACTTCTCACTCATGAATGGTGTTGAGCTCCTAACCTCTTGGGTAAAATAGCTCCACGTTAACTAAGATACACTTCTAAGTTTTTCCGCCGTTCACGGCTTCAATTACCCGTCTCCAGACTTCATCAATGTCAGATTCTTCTTCAATCACAGGCCCTCGCTGGTATGCCGTTCAGACTCTCTCCAATCAAGAGGGAAAGGCTAAGAAATATCTCGATAAGTTCATCGCAATCGAAGAAATGGATGACTTTGTCTTCGACGTGCTTATGCCCACTGAGCAAATCACCGAGGTGAAGGCTGGGAAGAAGAGCATTAAGACTCGTAAATTCTACCCGGGCTACATTTTCGTCAATATGCGTCTCTATGATGATGACGGTAAGTTATTACAGAAGCCCTGGTATTTCGTCCGTGAAGGTCACGGCGTCATAAATTTTGTTGGCGGCGACCGCCCGACTCCATTGAAGAAAAGCGAAATCGATCGCATCCTCAATCAAGTCGAAGAAGCCGAAGGCAAAGAGAAGCCGAAGATTGAGTATGAAATCGGTGAAATGGTCAAAGTCAACGAAGGTCCCTTCGCGAACCTCGTCGGCAAAATTGAGGAGATCGACCCAGACCGGGGTAAACTCAAAGTTTCCGTATCTATTTTTGGGCGTTACACGCCTGTCGAACTTGAATACTGGCAAGTCCAGAGAACAGAAGAAAGCTAATCAGACATGTCTAAGAAAATCACAGGTCAAATCCGATTGCAACTGCCAGCTGGCGCTGCAAATCCCGCACCTCCAGTCGGTCCCGCACTCGGTGCTCAGGGCGTCAATATTATGGGGTTCTGTAAAGAATTCAATGCCAAGACTAAGGATCAAGCAGGAATGATTTTGCCCTGCGTGATCACAGTCTATGCAGACCGTTCTTTCAGCTTCATCTTGAAGTCGCCACCCGCCGCGATTCTTCTGAAGAAGGCTGCTGGTATCGCAAAAGGCTCAGGCGTTCCTAACAAGGACAAGGTAGGAAAGGTCACTCGTAAGCAAGTTCTCGAGATCTGCGAAATCAAGAAGGCCGATCTTAACGCTAAAAACGAGGACGCCGCCTTCAACATCATCGCCGGCACTGCACGATCCATGGGGCTTGAAGTCGAAGGCTAGTTCCGCAATCAATTTTCGCGAAAACCGCTCCGGTTTTCCGTTTCACCACAATAGAGATATAACAATGGCCACCCAGCAAATTAAGGGAAGCAAACGCTATCGTTCTTCAGTCGAAATGACTGATCTAACGAAGACTTACTCGGTCGAAGAAGCGTCTGCGTTACTCAACAAACTACCTAAGGCGAAGTTCGACGAAACTGTCGAAGTTTACGCCCACCTCGCAGTTGATCCTCGCAAGAGCGATCAGATGGTTCGCGGCACTCTTCAGCTTCCTCACGGCAGCGGAAAGACCGTGCGCGTGATCGTCTTCACTGAAAATCCAGAAGAAGCTCTTGCTGCTGGCGCAGAGGAAGCAGGTCTTGATGAATTAATCGAGAAAGTTACCGGCGGATGGATTGATTTCGATGTCGCGATTTCTACAACTAGTGCCATGAAGAGCGTCCGCAAGGTCGCCCGTGTGCTGGGTCCACGTGGCCTTATGCCCAACCCAAAGTCTGGTACCGTGACTGATGATATCGTCGAAGGTATCAATCTAGTCAAAGCTGGCCGCGTAGAGTTCAAGATGGACAAGACCGCCAATGTCGCCGTCATTGTCGGCAAGCGCTCCTTTACTACTGAGCAAATCACGGAGAACGCGGTAGCAGCTGTCAATGCTCTCATCGAGCAACGCCCAAAAGCTTCTGTTGGCAGATACATTAAGAGCCTCACTTTGAGCTCGACGATGAGCCCTGGACTCGCAGTGGACGTCGCTGATTTTAACAAAGCTTAACGAGGGACACATTACATGAGACCAGAAAAACAATATCTCGTTGAAGAGGTGAACAACCACCTCGACAAGTCCGATTACGTCTACCTAACGAACTACGAACGCATCACTGTTGAAGAAATTGCTGAACTACGCGCACAGCTTTCCGAGCACGAAGCTGAGTTCCACGTTATCAAAAACAGCATCTTCGGTGTCGCTGCGGCGGCTAAAGAGCTACCCGATATGGGCGAGCACCTCACCGGGCAGACTGCAATCGTTGTAGGTGGTAAAAATCCATCGGGAGTCGCTAAGATAATCGGCGATTTCTTTAAGAAGAAGGAGAAAGTCGAAATGAAGGCAGGTATCGTCAATGAGCGTGCCCTCACCAAAGAAGAAATCAAAGCCCTCGCAAAACTGCCTGGTCTAGAAGTGCTCCGCGCACAGCTTCTTGGCTTACTCACACAGCCTGCGACTGGATTCGTCCGTGTCATCAACGCTGTGCCACAAGGCTTCGTCAATGTCTTGCAGGCGAAAGCCCGTAATTAAACCATCCACTTACCGTAAATTTAAATCCTTTAGCTGCCCACTCTAAAAGGGGCGGCCCAAAACAAACCAAAAATCCAAAAATAAGGTTAGGAGAAATTCATCTCTTAAATATCCCGACTTTCGGGGTGCTAACCAATTGAAAGATAAAATACCATGGCAATCACAAAAGAAGAAGTCGTCGAATGGCTCTCAGCACAAACAGTGCTCGAAGTAGCTGATCTAGTTAAAGAACTCGAAGAGAAGTGGGGCGTTAGCGCTGCTGCTCCTGTCGCTGTTGCAGCTGCTGGCGGTGCTGCTGCTGGCGGCGATGCCCCTGCAGAAGAAAAAGATGAGTTTGATGTCATCTTTAAGGCTGCTGGCGCTAACAAGATCGCTTCCATTAAGGAAGTCCGCGCTATCACAGGTCTAGGCTTAAAGGAAGCTAAGGATCTCGTCGAAGGTGCACCCAAGCCTGTTAAGGAGGGTTGCTCCAAGGACGAAGCTGAAGAGATCAAGAAGAAGCTCGAAGCTGCTGGCGCTGAAGTCGAACTTAAGTAATTTACGGGCACTCCGATTATACTTAACCAACGCACATTTCCACAGTTAGGTGAGCTCATCCAAATCGGGTGAGCCTTACCTAGCTGTTTTTGCATTTCCGCTAATTAGCCCAGTCGGGCGATCTTGGCAAACTCTAAGAACAATCTTAATATAAACCGTAACCCGGGACATCCATCATGTCAAAGCGCTTAAATTTCGGTCAACTCAAGGAAGTTATCCAGCCACCCAATCTGATTGAAAATCAGGTTGATTCCTACAAGGAATTCTTACAAATGGACTCCGCTCCCAGTCAGCGGGAGACCGTCGGACTCGAAGCGGTTTTCTCCGAAGTCTTCCCCATCGAAAGCTATGACAGTCGCTGCCACCTTGAGTATGTCAGCTACAACGTCATACCCCCTCGGGAAACGGAGATCGAAGCGATTCGCGAGGGTGTTACCTATTCCGTCTCTCTTTATGTGAAGCTCCGCTTGCGTGAAGAAGATCACATTAAGGACGAAGAAATTTACATGGGTGAGCTACCTATGGTGTCCGAGCGTGGCTCATTCATTATTAATGGTGCTGAGCGCGTCATCGTTAGCCAGCTTCACCGATCGCCGGGTATCGCTTTCGAGGAAAGTGTCCACACATCCGGCAAGATTCTTCACGCCTTTCGCATTATCCCCGACCGCGGAACTTGGCTCGAAGTTCAGTTCGACCAGAACGACCTCCTTTATGTCTACCTAGATCGCCGTCGCCGTCGCCGTAAATTTCTCCTAACCACATTACTCCGTGCAATGGGCTACGGTTCCGATGCGGAGATCCTTAATCTCTTCTACGATATGGATGAGATTACGGTGGCCGATGCTCTCAAGCGCGACTCCGTATCCAATCTCGTTTTGACAGAAGACATAGTCGATGCGGACAAGGGTGTCGTGCTTGCCCGTGCTTTTGAGCCACTCACGAAGACGATCGTTCGTTCTTTCCAGAAAGCTGGCCGTAAGAAGGTCGTTGCGATCGACACCACTGTCGATGATGGAGCGATCATCCGCTGCCTCAAAAAGGATCCGACTCAAAATGAAGAAGAAGCGCTCAAGGATATTTACAAGCGTCTCCGCCCCGGCGAGCCACCTACAACTGCGAACGCTAAAGCGCTTCTCAAACGTCTCTTCCAGGATCCACGCCGCTACGACCTTGGTCGAGTTGGTCGTTACAAGCTAAACCAAAAGCTTAAAATGGACACCGATCTTGAGTTCCGCGTGGTCGGCGCTGAGGATGTGGTTGAAGCGACTAAGTATCTCTCACGCTTGAAGCGTGGTGATGGCACACTCGACGATATTGACCACTTGGGCAGCCGTCGTGTGCGTACTGTAGGTGAACTCCTAGCCAACCAATGTCGCGTCGGCCTCGCCCGCACAGAGCGATTGGTTAAAGAGCGCATGACACTCTACGATCAAAGCGTCGATTCGATCAGCCCTCAAAAGCTGATTAACCCGAAGGCACTCAGCACGGTGATTCGCGATTTCTTTGCACGCAGTCAGCTGTCTCAGTTTATGGATCAAATTAATCCATTGGCTGAGCTGACTCACAAGCGTCGTCTCTCCGCACTTGGACCGGGTGGTCTGAATCGTGAGCGCGCTGGTTTTGAGGTTCGCGACGTTCACCCATCTCACTACGGTCGTATCTGCCCGATTGAGACTCCTGAAGGTCCTAACATCGGTTTGATCAACTCCCTATCGCTTTACTCGCGTATCAACGAGTTCGGCTTCATCGAGACTCCTTATCGCAAGGTGGTCAATGGCAAGGTGCTCGACGACGTTGAGTATCTCAACGCTGACCAAGAAGAGCCGTATATGATTGCCCAGGCCAACTCTGAGTTGGATAAGAAAAGCAATCTTGTAGGCACTCGGGTGACTTGCCGTAATCAAGATGAGGTGCTTGAGCTCGATCCAAAAGAAGTTCACTACATGGACGTTTCACCAAAGCAACTTGTTTCGGTTGCAGCGGGCCTCATCCCTTTCCTCGAACACGATGATGCCAATCGCGCACTCATGGGATCGAACATGCAACGTCAAGGTGTGCCTCTTCTTCAGTCCGACTCCCCATTCGTAGGCACCGGCATTGAAGAACGCGTCGCTATCGACTCCAAAACTGTGGAGATCGCTGACATCGATGGTATCATCGCTCAAGTCGATGCCAATCGAATCGTTCTGACTAAGGACGGCGAAATTCCTGTTAAATCCAAGGACATCAAGACTGACGCCAAAAAGGACATCTTCGTTTATGATCTTCGTAAGTTCATGCGTTCCAATGCGGGCACATGCTTTAATCAAAAACCAATCGTTTCTCGCGGTGAACCCGTGAAGAAAGGCCAAATCCTTGCGGATGGTGCTTCGACCCAAGATGGTGAACTTGCGATCGGTCGTAATATCCTCGTGGCTTTCATGCCGTGGAATGGCTATAATTTCGAGGATGCGATCCTGATCTCTGAGAAGATCGTCAAGGATGACATCTTTACATCGATTCACGTCGACGAGTTCGAGGTTACCGCGCGTGACACAAAGCTCGGCCCTGAAGAAATTACTCGTGATATCCCCAATGTTGGTGAAGAAGCCCTCAAGGATCTCAACCACGACGGTGTCATCCGTGTAGGTGCCGAGGTCAAACCAGGCGACATCCTCGTCGGTAAGATCACTCCGAAATCTGAAACTGAGCTTGCTCCTGAAGAGAAGCTGCTTCGCGCCATTTTTGGTGAGAAGGCCGCTGACGTTAAGGATACCTCTTTGGTCGTTCCTTCGGGCGTTCGCGGTATCATCATGGACATCAAGGTTTCTGCCAGAGTCGATGGCGAGCCCGAGCAAATGTCAGCCTCCGATCGTCGTCGATCCATAAAGAAGATCAATGAATCTTATCGCTCGCAGAGCGACAAGCTCCGCGAAGATCTGACTGAAGCGCTCTCCAATATCTTGCTCGGTGAAAAAATCCCGCTTGATGTGAAGAACGGCGAATCAGGTGAAATCATCATTCCAGCGAACCGTAAGATCACAAAGACCCTGCTACGTCGCCTCGCAGCCGTCTCCAAAGATATCGAGATTGATCCCTCACCTGTGAAGATCAAGATCATGGAGATCGTTACTAATTACCAAGGTAAGTTCGACGAGGTCGACTACGAGCGTGAGCGTAAAATTGAGGGCGTCGAATCTGGTGAAGATGCGGATCAAGGCGTCGTCAAGAGCGTTAAGGTCTACATCGCTAAAAAGCGTAAGATGCAAGTCGGCGATAAGATGGCAGGACGCCACGGTAATAAGGGCGTAGTCGCCAAGGTCGTTCCTGAAGAGGATATGCCTCACCTGCCAGACGGCACTCCGATTGAGATCTGTTTGAATCCTCTTGGTGTTCCATCTCGTATGAATGTGGGACAGGTTTTGGAAACTCACTTAGGTTGGGCTTGTAAGAAGCTTGGCATCAAGGTGGCGACTCCAGTCTTCGACGGTATCTCCGAAGCCAAGGTCCGAGAGTATCTCGAAGAAGCGGGTCTCCCATCCACTGGTAAGAGTATTCTCTACGACGGTCAGACTGGTGAAGCACTTCACCAAGAGGTCGTTGTTGGCTACATGTATATGCTTAAACTCAACCACTTGGTTGCTTCCAAAATCCACGCTCGTGCGGTCGGTCCTTACTCACTTATTACTCAGCAACCGCTCGGTGGTAAGGCGCAGTATGGTGGCCAGCGTTTCGGGGAGATGGAAGTTTGGGCCCTCGAAGCTTATGGTGCTGCCTACACGCTTCAAGAGTTGCTTACCGTCAAGTCCGATGATGTTGCAGGTCGCACACGCATCTACGAATCACTCGTTAAGGGTGATAACAGTTTACAAGCGGGAACGCCTCAGTCGTTCAACGTTTTGATGAAGGAAATCCAAAGTCTCTGTCTCGATGTTCGCCTCGGCTCCGAAGGGAAGTTCGAGCTCGACACTGCGATCGACGTCTAAGGGCCACCATTCAACTTAACATTTCAAAGAAAGTTTACTAAATGAGCAACGAAGTAGCACGCGACGTCCTAGGCTATGAAGCCACTAAGCAATTTGACCGTGTCGGCATTACTGTCGCCGCGCCCGAAGCCATTCGTGAATGGTCTCGTGGTGAAGTCAAAAATCCCGAAACGATCAACTATCGCACATTCAAACCAGAGCCAGGCGGTCTTTTTTGCCAGCGTATCTTCGGTCCAGTGCGCGACTACGAATGCGCCTGTGGTAAATACAAGCGCATCAAGTATAAGGGTGTGATCTGTGACCGCTGCGGGGTCGAAGTCACCGTCTCTCGCGTTCGCCGTGATCGCATGGGCCACATCGAACTCGCCGTTCCCGTTTCACATATCTGGTTCTTGAAGAGCATGCCGTCCCGTTTGGGTCTCTTGCTCGACATCACCGCTCGTAACCTTGAGCGTGTCATCTACTACGAGAACTACTTGGTGATTGATCCAGGTAAAACACCCCTCGAAGAGCGTCAACTCTTGACCGATCAAGAGTATATGCAGGCACAAGACGAGTATGGTGAAGATTCCTTTGTCGCACGCATGGGTGCCGAAGCGGTTCGCGATGCCCTAGCACTGGTTGATCTTGAGTCAACAGTTGCCGAGTTGCACGAACAAATGCACGCCACCCGCTCTAAGCAGATCAAAAAGAAGATCTCTAAGCGCTTAAAGACAATCCAAGGCTTCATGGAGTCAGGCACTCGCCCAGAGTGGATGGTGCTTGAGGTACTTCCTGTCATTCCACCAGACCTTCGTCCACTTGTTCCACTTGAAGGTGGTCGTTTCGCGACTTCTGATTTGAACGACCTTTACCGTCGTGTCATCAATCGTAACAATCGTTTGAAGAACCTCCTGTCTCTTAAGACTCCAGACGTAATCATCCATAATGAGAAGCGCATGCTTCAAGAAGCTGTCGATGCCTTATTCGACAATGGTCGTCACGGTCGCGCTGTGACTGGTGCGGGTAACCGCCCGCTTAAATCGCTCTCTGACATGCTAAAGGGCAAGCAAGGTCGCTTCCGCCAGAATTTGCTTGGCAAGCGCGTCGATTACTCTGGTCGTTCCGTTATTGTTTCTGGTCCGTCCCTTAAGCTGAACCAATGCGGTCTGCCTAAGAAGATGGCGCTCGTACTCTTTGAGCCATTCATCATCCGCCGACTTAAAGAGCTCGGCTTCGTACACACCGTTCGCGGCGCACGTAAGATGATCGAAAAACAATCTCCTGAAGTTTGGGACATTCTTGAGGAAGTCACCGAAGGGCACCCCGTTCTCTTGAATCGTGCGCCTACTTTGCACCGTCTTTCCATTCAGGCCTTCGAGCCTGTCTTGATCGAAGGCGATGCGATCCGCGTACACCCACTTGTTTGTACAGCCTACAATGCTGACTTCGACGGTGATCAAATGGCGGTTCACGTGCCTCTCTCGCTCGAAGCAGTGATGGAAGCTAAGACCCTAATGATGGCGACACACAATATCTTCTCACCATCTTCTGGTAAGCCGATCTTAACGCCTTCGCAGGATATCGTGCTAGGTTCCTATTTCCTTACGCTCGACCCACCTGTCATGCCAGCGGAAGACCAGCGCTTGCCTATGGTTGTCGATGCCGACGAGTTGGATACAGCTGTTAATGATGGTGCACTTAAGGTGCACGATTTTATCAACTTCATCAATCCAGATTATCAAAAAGAGGGCACTGTCTTCGGCAACTCTGAAAAGAAGATTATTCGTACTACAGTTGGTCGTGTGATCTTTAATAGCATCTGGCCGAAAGAACTTGGATTCATCAACTTCCCAGTCCCTAAAGGTAAGCTGGGCGATATTATTCTCCAGACCTACAACACCGTAGGTCGTGAGGAGACAGTCATCACACTCGATCGCCTAAAGGATACAGGATTTAAGATCGCTACCCGTGCTGGTGTTTCGATCGGTATTGATGACATGATCATCCCGCCTGCTAAGACAGCTATCGTGAAAGCTTCTCGTAAGAAGATTGATGAAGTAGAAGGCCAGTATAAGAAGGGCATTATCACCGAGGGTGAACGCTATAATAAGATCATCGATATTTGGACCGGATGCACCGACGACATCGCTAAGGCTGTGTTCGACGAACTCAAGTCTAACGGTGGCAAAGATTCAGTGAATCCTGTTTACCTGATGATGGATTCCGGTGCTCGTGGTAACAAACAGCAGGTCCGCCAACTTTGCGGGACTCGTGGTTTGATGGCCAAACCATCTGGTGAAATTATCGAACGCCCGATTCTTTCCTCCTTCCGCGAAGGTCTCTCTGTTCTGGAATACTTCATCTCTACTCATGGTGCTCGTAAGGGTCTCGCTGATACTGCACTTAAAACCGCGGATGCTGGTTACCTCACACGTAAGCTCTGTGACGTTGCTATGGACTGCATCATTGAAGACTTCGATGATGGCAACCGTGACGGCGTCTGGAAGTATGCGATCTACGAAGGTGATGATGAAATCGTTTCTCTTTACGACCGTATCGTCGGCCGTTGCTCTTCCAATGACATCAAGAATCCGCTCAACCCTGATGAGTTCCTCATTAAGAACGGTGAACTGATTTCCGAAGAAGCCGCCCGTAAGATTGAAGACGTGGGTGTCGAGCGCGTGAAAGTTCTCTCAGCACTCACCACACGTAAGAAGGTCGGTATCACCGCACTCGAATACGGCATCAATCCAGCCTATGCGGCCATGGTTGAACGCGGTTCGTCTGTTGGCATTATCGCCGCTCAGTCGATCGGCGAACCGGGTACACAGCTGACCATGCGTACATTCCATATTGGCGGTATTGCGTCGGGTGTTCTTAAGAATCCTGAGATCAAGATCCGCACAGGTGGTAAGGTCGTTTATAAGGGGCTGCGTATCGTACAAACAGCCGATGGTGCGAATATCGTTCTTAATAAGACTGGCTCCGTCCTGATTCTTGACGAAGACGACCGCGAAATTGAAACTTACAAGATTGTAGTTGGTTCTGTTCTTACAAAGGGCGACGGCGATTCCATTAAAAAGGGTGAAATCCTCGCTATGTGGGATCCGCACAACATTCCAATTCTCTCCGAGAAGGCAGGTCTTATCGGGTTCACGGATATGATCCCAGGTGTCACTGTCAAGCGTGAGCTCGATGAGTCATCTGGTCGTATCGCTACTGTAGTGATCGAGCACAAAGAAGACTTGAATCCTGCTGTTAACATTCTCGACGAGTCTGGTAAGATAATCGCAACCTATGCGATCCCAGTTGGCGCTCAGGTTGCAGTTAACGAAGACGACGAAATTGCGCCCGGCACCATGCTTGCGAAGACACCACGTCAAGCCTCCAAGACGCAGGATATTACTGGTGGTCTTCCTCGTGTTGCTGAGTTATTCGAAGCTCGCCGTCCGAAGGACGCAGCCGAGATGGCTAAGATCGACGGTATTGTTTCACTCGACGGCACTGTCCGCGGCAAGAAGAAGCTACTTGTTACCGATCCAGAGTCTGGGGACGAAGAGGCTCACCTCATACCACACGGCAAGCACCTAGTCGTGCAAGTTGGTGACCTAGTTCAAAAGGGCCAGAATCTGACTGAAGGTGGTGCCGATCCGCATGAAATCCTCGAAATTCTCGGGCCGTCCGCTGTTCAAGACTATCTCATAGCGGAGATTCAAAAAGTCTACCGTCTCCAGGGTGTAGAAATTAACGACAAGCATATTGAAGTCATCATCTCGCAAATGCTCAAGAAGGTTCGCATCACCGATCCAGGTGACTCCGACTTCTTTTGGGGCGAGCAAGTGGATCGCTTTATGTTCATGTCGGCTAATGACCACATCGAAGAAGCAGGTGGTATGCCTGCTGAAGGCGAACCCGTTCTCCTCGGTATTACCAAGGCGTCGCTTGAAACAGAGTCCTTCATTTCCGCTGCATCTTTCCAGGAAACCACACGTGTGCTTACCGACGCCTCTACATTGGGCAAGGTCGACATGCTTAAGGGCTTCAAGGAAAACGTCATTATGGGTCACTTGATTCCAGCCGGCACAGGTCTACCCGCCTACCGAAACCTCCGCATCGACACCCTCGGTGCCGAGATGGAACAACTCAGCCCCGAAGAAGCTGCCGAGCGCATCGAAGGTGTGCCATTACCCGCGCCTGAGTTTAATGCCGAAGGATCCACCGAGGAAGCCCCCGTCCCAGAAGCCGACGCAGTTGAAGAAGGAACGGAGACTACGGAGAATCCTGAAGCTGAAGCGACCAGTTAGTTAAGGTCGAGTTTGTCGAAGTGCATAGTAACGATTAAGAGTCATCTAAGCAAAGAGCCGTTCCGTAAGGAACGGCTCTTTTGGTTCTTAAGTTGTTGTGAATCGTGCTCCTGCGTTGCGCCTTTCAATCTTATTTGATGACGCAGTTTGTTAACTCGTGAAGTTGGCTGTAATTATTACGGATGATTGTATCTCACGATGTTCGGGATACCATCAATCTCTGAGATGATCGGTTCGCTGCCGCTTCTTGCTTTAAAGCGTTCGGCAGTGGAGAATTCTTTGAGTAGTCGCTGAGCGTCGTCTGCATGTTGAGTGCGGATCTTTTTGTAGCTTAAAAAGCCTTCGACTATTGGAATCTGACGGATGTCCTTTGAGAGCTTTTGGTCGAGGATTTGAAGGAAACGAATTGCTGCCGCGAAGGTGGATACACCAGGTCCGTAATACCAACCACGGCCTTTTTCAAAATCTCCTCGGATGTCGGGGTTACCGTTGGGACGGTGATAGGTGGAGAGGACGGCTTCTAGGATGATCGTATGCTTTCCTTTTTTCTCGATTAAGTGACGAGTCGCTTCAATGCATTCGCCGAACTGAATTGTCTGGGTTTCTCGGGAACCAGAGTAAGTGAGGGCGCACGATGCAGTCTTCGCGCTGTAGCCTATGTCGATGGCGATGATTGGGTGGCTAGTATTGATGTTTGCGGTGTATCGTTTCATGTTGAATCAAACTGTGAATTGAGCAGCTTGGGTAAAAAGGTCTTCGAAAGCATCGACGGTTCGTTCTATGGGTTTAGCGTAACCGCCACCCATGAAGATGACAACAGGGAGATGGTATTGTCGGTGTAATTGGAAGACTCGTTCGTTGCGTTGGCGTAGTCCAGCCCCAGTCAGGGCGAGTCGCCCAAGGGCGTCTTCTTCGAGTGGGTCGACACCAGCTTGAAAGAGTATGCAGTCATAGCGATAGGGTTGAATTTTTTCCAATGTGCGGTCGAGGCAAGCTAAGTAGTCGGCATCCTTGATCTCGTCTGCGAGGTGGACATCGAGATCGCTTTGTTGTTTTCGGAACGGGAAGTTACTTTCGGCGTGAATTGAACAAGTAAAAATGTTGGGATGTCCTTGGAGGATGGCTGCGGTGCCATCGCCTTGATGTACATCAAGGTCTAGAATGAGGACTTTTTTAATCCTTGGTTCTTTGAGGGCTGCTAGGGCGCAGATGGCGACATCGTTAAAAATACAATAGCCTGAACCACAGTCTCGATAGGCGTGGTGGGTGCCGCCAGCCATATTACCAGCGATACTGATATTCGATATGGCGTGATCTAGTGCGGATAAGCTTCCGCCGACGAGTCGTAAGGTACGCTCGACGATGGCGGGCGTCCAAGGGCGCAGTCCAATGCGGCGTATGGCAGCAGGCTCTAGTTTACCTTCTATAAACAGGTCTACGTAGTGTTCGTCGTGTGCTGCCATAATCTGCTCGCGCGTAGCGAGGGGCGGGCGCTGGATGTGGATATCCGAGTTCTCTGTTAGGCGCCTTGCTAAAAGCTGATATCGCTCACGTGGGAAGCGAACTGTCGGGTCGAGGCCTTCGGTGTAGATCGGATCGTAATAAAGGTTCAACATACGGATTTTTTCTATCTCTAGTTAGCATCATGATGACGTATGGTTCAAGCGATTGCCTGCGTTTGAGCCGAGGGCAGGGTTGGAATAGGTTCGCAAGTGTCAAAACTACATACCGTTGAAGAGTTCATCTCCAATAATTTCACCTTGAAGGACGCGCTCTTGCATATTGGTAAGCTTGATTACATGTTGTTGTGCGCGTTGAGTGAATCCTCCAATGCCTTAGGTGATCGCTTCGATCGCTTCGGCGTTGCTGTTAACTTTCGGTGCCTATCGATTATATATATGAGTAGTTACTCTCAGAGTGGAACCTGGTCCGTCTATATCATTCGCTGCGCAGATAGTACTTTGTATACGGGAATATCTACTAATGTGACTCGCCGCTTTGAGGAACATGCCAGTAGCAGTCCTAGGTCGGCCAAGTATTTACGAGGGCGCGCGCCACTTGAGTTGATCTATGCGAAAGAGATTGGCACACAATCCGAGGCGACGATCGAAGAGCGTCGAATTAAAGCACTGACCAAGGCTCAAAAATTGAATTTAATTGTAGAGTTAACCTAATGTCATGAGATGTAGTTATCAATATGCTCCCTTCTTTTTCTCTCCGAGGCTTGCCTGTTAGAGCTGTGACTTTCATGTTACGCCTTAAATGCTAAACATTCTTGGGCAAATTATTCGGTGGTTCTTTATCTGGCTCTACTTCGTGTTGATCATCTGCTTAACAGGGGCTTTTATTGGTGTGGTGAGCCATCTATTATTTGGGCTCATCTTCATGAATGCGCCCGACTATGGAGATCAAGCCGCTTTTGGTTTTTCCAATGGTCTCCGCTATGGCGGAGTTTGGGCGGGTGGTTTTGCTATCGTACTTTGTGTCATGCGCGCGCGTAAGGAATACTTGCAGGCACAGCCTAAATCGTGACAGTGACGCGCTAATGAAAAATTCACAGCGAGTTACGGTTTATCTAGTGGGCTTCATCTTGGGGTCACTTTTAGTGTCTATGATCCTTTCACGCCGAGCCTCGAAAGAAGAGGCGACTGTCGATCCATGGGTGACCCATAATACGAAAGCCATAGCAGGGGGAGCTGAGTCGCTACCGCATAACATGCCCGATTCGATCCAGAAGGGGCGAATTATCGACTTTGGTTATTTACCAGATAAAGAGGTGGCCGAGGAGCGCGTGTGGTTACTCAACTTTGACAAGACTTACCCTTACATTCGTGTCGTTGAGACGATCGCGACGGGTGAATTTAGCTTTATGGCAGCAGATCAGATCTCAATCCATTTGGCTGAGGGTGTGGATGTCACAGAGCTGAAACCAATGCTAGATGATCTGGGCTTACGCCTACGGATGTTTAACCGTAAAGAGCACCTCGCGGTGATCGGCGTGCTCAATACCCAGATTGATGCGGTGCCTGCGACGATAGAAGCGGTACAGCCGTGGAGCGATTTGTTTGAATATGCAGAGGCTGATGTGCTGCGCTTTCAGGGGCAATGATTCAAATTCTAAGGCCATCGCTCTTCAAATGAGTAAGACCTCAGTCTTCAGTTCGACTAGTTATAAATCCAGAAGCGTTTAGCTTTTTGTTGAAAACTCTTGGCTTGTTGTGCCCACTGTTCGACAAAAACATCAACGCGGGCTTGAGCACCGCGTTGTCTGATTTCGTTCCACCATGCGGTGCTTCCTACGTGCTTGTTAAAAAGTCCGGGATTTTTTGATGCTGCGAAGGGGTTACTGGAAGACCATACGGCGGCGAGTTGCATCATGTGAAAACTTAGTTCGGTGGGTCGGGCGCGGTTCCAGTTAGTCACACTGACGTAGACACCGCTGAGCGGTGCGCCAGCCGCGCTTTGGGTCTTTACTATGCGGTAGCCTAGCCCAGGAATTCGTTTGGATTCGAGGGCGGCTTTGATCTGCCCAGGGGATTTGCCTTTATAACGAAGGAAGCGGAAAGGATAGGGGGTGCCGATGCCATGGGAGAAGCCACCTTCTTGGGCACCGAGCCCAGTCATAGCATAGCCGAGTACGGCGGAGAGATCGGGAATGTAGGGTGAGGTGGGCACCCAGCGGAGCCCCGTTTTTGTCCAAAGCATGTCACGCCGCCAGCCGCGCATTGGTATTACCGTGAGTTTGCCATTTTTACGAATATGTTCGGGCGTCTCCATCCAGCCAGGCGTGTGTTTGGCGATGCGAGCGAGTTCGGCGATGGTGAGGCCGTGAACGTAGGGTACATGGAATGCGCCAACGTAGCTACGCCATTCACGATCGAGCGGGGGGCCGTCTACTTTGAGGCCGCCGAGTGGGTTAGGCCGATCGAGTATGACTACTTCGACGCCGTTTTCAAAGCAGGCTTCCATCGCGTAACGCATACAACTGACATAGGTGTAAGAGCGGACGCCGACATCTTGAAGGTCTATCACTAGGGCATCGAGTCCCAAGAGCATCTTGGCAGTGGGCTTGCGATATTTACCGTAGAGTGAGTAAACGGGGAGGCCAGTGCGTGAGTCGATCCTATCATCGACAGGGACGTTAGCCTTTTCGTTGCCATAGATTCCATGTTCCGGACCGAATAAGGCGACGAGGCGAACATTGTGTGCACGACGGAGCACGTCGATACTACTTTCGCCACGACGGTTGAGCCCTGCTGGATGGGTGAGTAGACCGACGCGCTTGCCAGCGATGGCGCGAAAGCCGCTTTCTTCTAATACGTCGATACCTAGTTGAATTGAATTTGCTTGGAGAAGACCAATCGAGAAGGAGAGACTGAGGCAAAACTGGCAGATTTTTTTAATCATTGGTAGGGCCCTCTTTGTGGAAGGAAGATTGCGTTTTTAATTTACGTTCTGTTATCTTATAACGGAGCAAGGCATAACTAGTAGCAGTGCGATTCGCGACGATACGGTAGGCAAAACTGGCAATGAGTCCAAAGAAAATACCCATCACAATCGCGCCAAGGCAAGTGACACTGAATACGGTCGCTAAGTTATCAAACTTATCGCCCCATGCGGCATAGATAAAGTTATCGAGTA
>QXZH01000009.1:0-7008 GCA_009886465.1 Opitutaceae bacterium | reverse complement strand
GTCTGTAAGACTTCGGTCACTTTTTGCTTTAAAAAATCAGGTGCTGATTTGAGGGCTTGTGCCAGCGGCGTACCCTCGGGGGTGATGCTATAGATAGCGGTCCCTGGGAAACGCTCACGGACAGTTTGAGCGGCTTCCTCCTCTGCGAGGCCAGCCAGCAAGATCGCTGATGTATCGTTAGAATAGGCGGCGGCGAGTAGCGCGTAGGGGCCTTTGCCTGCGAGTGAGCTGCTGTCAAATTTACCTTCGCCCGTTAAGACTAGATCGGCTTCTCTGATCTTACTGTTCAGGTCGAGCCACGCGGTAACTAGTTCGAAGCCAAACACATATTTAGCGCCAAGGGCGACATTTAGGCCAAAGCCGATACCGCCGGCTGCACCGCTGCCAGCAGCTCTTAGAGTGGATTCGGATTGATTGAAGAATTTACATAGCAACTTAGCTACTCGTGCAGAAGCATCGTCAAAGGCTTCGATCTCGTTAGGTTCAAGCCCTTTTTGCGGGCCGTAAACAGCTGCAGCTCCTTTGGTGCCAAGCAATGGGTTATCCACATCGCACGCGATATAAATCGGCGGTATTGTAAACTCTATGCTGCCCTTAATCTGATCAACTACTGACCATTGTTCGGGTGTGACTTGACCGTTGGGGCAGAACTCCAAGCCAAGCGCCTCCAGTGCGCCAAGTCCAAGGTCACTCGTTGCACTGCCACCGATACCAAGTAGGATGGCATCGGCTCCTTCAGCCACTGCGATGCGGATTAGTTCACCGACACCGCGCGTGGTGCAATGCTTTGGGTGGCGTTGCGCGTTTGGCACTTGCTCCATCCCAGCGACCGAGGCCATTTCAATGATTGCGAGCTTGCCGTTTTTTAAGCCGAGCATTTTACGGGCACTCTCGGGGATGCGTTCAAGGTTTACCCAACCGAGTGGCGAGTCGACTTCTTCGCCAAGTGGGCCACTGACTTTGTGGTGTTCCATGTAGCCACTGCCCGCTTGAGTCAAAATCGGGCAAAAGCCCTCACCTCCGTCAGTCAATGGTGTGTGGTACAGCGTTAGCGGTTCACCGAGCGCTTCGAGCGCCCCACTGAGGGCAGCATCACAAGCCCTGTCTGCAGGCATGGCGTCTTTGAACTTATCGAAGGCAGCTAGTATTTTCATGCTAATATGACGAAGGAAGATACAATGATCAATCAGCACGAAGTGTGCATGATTTATCTAATATGAAACATTCATCCTTAACTGTCTGTTATTTTTTATTACTGCATTGTCGTTAACGCTGCTCTTGCCCGCTTTCTATGTCTATGATCTTGAAGTTCTCTACGTGGTAGATCGGGTCAGCGCGGAAAGAAAGGCGAGCGCCGTAAGATTGCTCGATTTCCAAGAGGAGGTCTTCATCTTCTTGGCGGAGTCGTTCAAGATTGGTTGGGTGGAGAAGCACTCGAAGGGCGATTTCTTTGTCCTGACCGTCGCGGGCGCGGATGTGGCGAATAACGCTGATCAGACGGCGTTGCACTTCAACACTCATGGTGCGTGAACTCTTGACTGAGCCACGGCCGTTGCAATACGGGCAGTCAGTGTAGATACCACTAGAGTGACTCTCAGAGTGTCGCTGGCGTGTCATTTGCATGATGCCAAGCGTAGAAATGGGGAGGATGTGATTCTTTGCTTTATCAGCGGCCATCTCACGCTTCATACGTGCAAGTACAGCGTTTCGATCCTTCTTCGCCTTCATATCTATGAAGTCGAGGATAATGAGACCACCGATGTTACGCAGGCGTATTTGGCGGCAAATCTCTGTAGCCGATTCAAGGTTCACTTGGAGGATGAAGTCCTTACCGTCCTTGTTTTTATTCTTGTGCGAACCGGTATTCACATCAATCGAGATGAGAGCTTCCGTTTCTTCAATTACAATCTCGCCACCACCAGGTAGCGGAACGCAGCGATTGTAGGTCTGCTCAATCTGCCGCTCAATATTGAAGCGCTCAAAGACTGGGATGTCATCTTTGAACAGGTGGATTTTAGACTTCGAACGAGGCGAAATTTTAGTTACATCCTCGATTATGTTTTCATAGTCTTCCACTTTATCGACCATTACGCGGTCGATTTCTTCGGTCAGAAAGTCGCGCACAGTGCGGCCAACAATGTCGGGCTCCACGTAGAGGCACGCGGGTTTCTTTGTCGAATTCATGCGTTGATTGATTACCTCCCAGCGTTTGAGCAAGATATGGAGATCACGGATGAAGTAGCGGGCTTTTTTACCTTCCCCAGCGGTTCGAACAATGATACCCATGCCTTCGGGTAGAGTAAGGTCACGGAGTATTCCTTTCAGGCGACTACGCTCTTTTTTGTCCTCGATTTTACGAGAGATGCCGAGTGTACCGGTGTAGGGCATTAGCACGAGAAAACGGCCTGGTAGGGCGATATTCGTCGTGGTTCGTGGTCCCTTAGTGCCGATCTGACCCTTAGTGATTTGGAGCACTATCTCGCTACCTACAGGGTAGAGCTTGGGGATGTCCTTGATCGAGACCTTCTCGGCTTCGCGCTTGCGCTGTTTTTCCGATTTATTATCGCGGACGATCTCGATCGAATTGTCCTTTGCAGCAGGCAGGATGTCCCAGTAGTGCAGGAAGGCGTTCTTTTCTTCACCGATATCGACGAAGGCTGCCTTGAGGCCAGGTTCCAGATTCTGGATGCGGCCTTTAAAGATGGCGCCGACTTCACGGGCTTCGCCCGTGCGCTCGACTTCAAACTTTTCGAGGACGCCGTCTTGAAGAAGAGCGACCCGTTTTTCGAGCGGCTCCGAGTTGATGATCAGTTCGGTGTAGGACTTCTTCTCGGCCTTAATCGCTTTCACGATGCGTTGGATGAGTGGTTGCTTTTTTTCGCGCTTGGCTGCGTCGTCTTTAAGCGCACGGGTATTAATGCGCTCGGACTTCTGTTCTATGGGCGCTGAAATCAGCTCCTCGGTATATTGCTCATCGTTTACCACTTCCTCCTTAGAAGCGGCATTTACGTTTTTAGTTTCAGTTGGTTCTGTAGTTGATTCGTCGTTCATTGGTCTTGGTCTCCCGGGGGTGAGGTGGGGATCCCAAGTTTTGTCTGCTTTGACTATCGAATCTGCGTGCAAGTAAGTGAGTCCGTATCATGAAAAATCCTTTCGATACCGATATACACTTTGCACAAGACCTTGTAGAATAAAGCAGCTCAAAACAAAGGAGCCTCCGTAACTTAAAAACGGAAGCGGTAGTCCAGTAATCGGGGTTATGCCGATAGTCATGCCAATGTTGATGAAGAAGTGGACGAGGAATAAAATACTGACCCCAATGGCCAATTGCATTCCAAATCGATCTCTTGCGAGTCCGGCAATACGTATGCCGTTGGCGACCATCAGGCAAAATAGCCCGACAATGAACGCGCTTCCAAGAAAGCCTGTTTCCTCCGCGATAACGGAGAAAATAAAGTCGTTGTGTGCCACCGCTTGTGGGAGATAGCCGAGCTGCGCTTGGGTGCCTTTAAAGAGACCCTTGCCCGACAATCCACCAGTAGCGGCAGAAATTTTAGCTTGATTGGCATTCCAGCTCGCGCCGGTGCCGCTCGGATCTACTACGTCGGGGGCGACGAAGGTAAGAATCCGATTTCTTTGATAATTGTGAATAGGGAGCAGGGATTGGTAATCGCCCACCATGCTCTGTTCTCCTGTGGAACCAGATCTCTCGGCGCTGCGCTGAGCCTCCAGATACTGGCTGTAACCGTAAATATCCGCACCCAAAACAGCCAGCGCGATTACAAATGCTGCGAAAGCGCTTAGAAAAAATTTCTCCGAAAGTCGGGAAATGTATAGGAGGGCGAAGATCATAGGTGGAAAGACAAGCGTTGAACCTAGGTCGGGTTGCAGGAAAATCAATAACATAGGCAGTAAAAAGACTCCTGCTACCTTTGCCAACACAAGAAAGGAGTCTCCAACCGTCCCTATTTCCGATCTAGCGAGGATACTGGCCGCCATTATGAGGGTGCCGATCTTCGCACCTTCGGTCGGTTGGATGGTGATGCCAATGTCGATCCACCTTCTAGCGCCCATCTGATCGACGCTGATTGGACTGAATGGCATGGTCAGTATTAGGCCGACGATTCCCGCGATGTAGATAAAGTGAGCGTATTGGAGGAATATTTTGTAATTGAGCGCCGAAATTAAGCTATAAATGCCAGCACCCACCACTATGAAAAAGAACTGCCGCTTCCAGTGGTCTCCATCATAGGAAATCTGCGCCGAATAGACAAAGAGTAGGCCGATCGCGCAGAGCATGAACATGCATAGCGGGTTGAGGATGTCGAAGCGGAGACGCTCCCCCGGATACATCAGGTTCTGATATTGCTTACTAAATATGCGGCGGTAGACGGACACTTGAGAATTAGAATAGGTAATTAAGGATGAGGAATCGCACTTTCAGCGTTTCCTAGTTTCACTATTTTAGTCAGTTTACATCTCCGAGGTAGCTCGTCCTTGAGTCGAAGTTACCATCTTTGAAAAAGGGTTTGATCGCCTCAGGGAGGAAGCGGCGCTTGGGTAAATCTTCTAGCGGGATCCATTCTACGCCGACCTGCTTTTTGTCGTGCTCGGTGCCTTGACCGATGCCATTTGGGTCAGGTAGTGAGCAACGAAAGACGTTCTCCACTTGGTGGAAGGCACTGTGTGATTTATGAAATTCGTGGTTTTTACCTATGTATTCGCGCACATAGAGTAATTCTTCGATGTCGACCTTGGTGCCGATTTCTTCAAGACACTCACGTTCTAGTCCTTGGCGAAGCGTTTCTCCGTGCCTCTGCCCGCCACCTGGAAGGATGTAGAAAATACCTGTTCGATCGCACATTTTGATGGCGAGGACTTTTTGATCAATTATGATGAGGGCTCGAGCCGCAGTTCGGATGTGACGCATGATATGACTATACCGATAGAAGCTGTCATTTTCAGGGCAAGACTCAACAGTTTATCTTTCAAAATTAAGTATCAGTTCAGGACTTCCTTGAAATTCGTAGACAATGCGTGATACATTCTCGTATGGATGAAATTGTAGAGCGTCTGGGTATTGACATTTTCAATGAGCAGTTCGCGGATTCCCCTAAGCTCGTGGCTCTTTTGGAGGCTTATTTTGTTGGTGCCGAAAATGCTGAAGTTCGGCATCAATTACTCGAGGCGACTGACGAGAGCGAGTTTTCATTACATCAATGGGTCGATTCGCTTAGTATTGTAATAGCTTGGCTCGATAGCCGCGGCCTTGAATTGGCTATGAAAGAACAGATCGGCTACGTTTGCTGCGCGGGCGAGGCAGCAGGAGCAGGTGCCAATCTCACGCACCTGCCCAGCTTGGTCGCCGAGATGCTTGAAACCTATGGATGTGACCGTGCGACTCGCATTGATGGCGAATAACTGAGGTCGGAAGGTAAATTGATTTTAGTATTCGACCTCAGTTATTCGCTATTAGTAATCTAGGTCCGAACCGCGGTTCGCGCTTGCCTGGGCGGATTAAGCGCATTTGCTCTTTAAAATGGTTCAAAAAGAACAGCCCCGTTTTTTAGATTATACGACTGCCCATACAGTGAGCGACAGTTTTGGCACGCCGATTTACGTTTACGACCAAAAATCACTCGAAGCCAACGCGGCTTCTGTGCTCAAGTTTCCAAATGCCTTTGGTTTGACCGCTCGCTACGCGATGAAGGCTTCGCCCAATGGAGCCATACTGAAGATTTTTGCCAAAGCAGGTTTTCACATCGACGCGTCTTCTGGGCACGAAGTCCACCGCGCGATGGCTGCGGGCATCCCCGCAAGACACATTAGCCTGAGTGCGCAAGAGCTACCAGTCGACCTCTCCGACCTACTGGATGCGGGTATCCAACTGAATGCCTGCTCGCTCGCGCAGTTGGAGCGTTTTGGTCAAATAAAGCCCGGTGGGCAAGTCGGCATTCGGATTAACCCAGGTGCAGGCTCGGGGGGTAATAATCGCACTAACGTCGGCGGCACGTCATCCAGTTTTGGTATCTGGCACCATTGGATTCCACAAATTAAAGCGATTCTCAAAAAATACGACCTCACCGCGGTACGCATCCACACGCACATTGGTTCGGGTAGTGATCCAGATGTCTGGCTCAAGGTTGCGAAGATGAATTTTGATATTGTCCGCCAGTTTCCGGACGTCACCACGCTCAATCTTGGTGGCGGTTTCAAAGTTGGCCGCATGCCCGACGAAAAGTCGACCGACCTACAAGTCGTTGGCCTGCCCGTGAAAGAGAAGTTTGAAGATTTTGCTGTCGAAACTGGTCGCCAGATCCACCTCGAAGTCGAACCTGGCACTTTTCTTGTAGCCAATGCCGGCGCTTTATTGTCGAAAGTCCAAGACGTCGTCTCGACTGGAGAGGGTGGCTATGAATTTATTAAGCTCGACACCGGTATGACCGAACTTCTGCGCCCCTCAATCTATGGGGCTCAGCACCCGATTAGCCTGCTACAATCATCCAAAAAGTCTGAGGCTAAAGACTACGTGATCGTCGGGCACTGCTGCGAGTCTGGTGATATTTTGACACCAGCTGCCGGCGACCCCGAGCTTCTCGCCACACGGGCGTTACCTCTCGCTGAAATTGGCGACTACTGCGTGATTGATGGTACCGGCGCCTACGCCTCCGCTATGACGCCGAAGCACTACAACTCTTATCCCGAAGCAGCTGAAGTGTTACTTGATTTGAATAACGCTCCAAAATTAATACGTCGCCGCCAAAAGCTGGAAGAGATCTGGGCAAACGAAGTGTAGATCGTAGCGTGTGGGCTTGTTTAGGTCTTATTCGGCAGAAAGGAAACACAAGCCTGAGTAAACACAGTGGGCACTGTTCAGCGTCGCTGTTCTTCTTCGAACATGAGGTCGTCGCTATCTTCGGGTCGATTGGCGTGTAACTCGTCGGGCAGGCAGAAGTAATAGATCATTAGCCAGAGGCTCCAGCATGGGCGATAGAGAATTATCGGTAG
>QXZH01000089.1 GCA_009886465.1 Opitutaceae bacterium | reverse complement strand
CCTTTTTCCAAGCTAAGCTATGGACGCGAGGGTGAATGGGATCGAAACAAAGATATTCGCCACTAACGCCCTCCCACAGATCCATGAAGTAGGCATTCTTGCTCAATTCAAAGTCGCCCAAGGAATTACGTTTGACCAGCGCGAATCCCGAATCAGGTTCCCAGTGCATGTAACCTAAAAGGAAGGGCACCGTTAGTGAAAAATCTGCGGGTCTCTCCATAAATTGCATCATGAAGCTGCTGTAGTTGGAGACACGTAACCAGTAGTCGATTTCTCGAGTCCCGCCGAGGAGTGTGCCGTATTCTGTGATTAAGAGCGGCTTAATGTTTCCGGAATTGTGCATTTCAGCGCAGAGCAGATCTAAAACGCAGTCGAGTCGCCCCTGTAGCCAATCATCATAGCCTTCATTACGAGCAGCGTAGCTGGAACGAACGCCGCGATCATAGAAATGATGGGAGTAGAAATCTAAGTCAGATTTTGTTAAACTCATGAATTGCTTGTGATTTTCCCAAACTGAGAATGCCGGTCTGCCCATTTCCATACGCGGCCAAGCTGAGGCGGGCCCACCTACTTGGATCGTTGGGTCGACTTTTTTCAGCGCACGAGCGACGCGATTATGGAAATCGCCGAGTAGTCCCCATCCATCGAACTGCGGCAGTAGATGGTAGGTCCATTCATGCTGTATGTCAGACTCATTTTTGACTTCCCAGTAGTTGGCGGTGCGCCCGCTATCCTCGATCTCATCGGCAACATAGGCAGCCGCTAGTTCTGCTGCGGCGTCAAATGCGTCAATTGCTGGCGTGCCGAGTTTATTTTTCTGACCTGAGATTTTGGCGTCCATAAAGCTCGGCCATATGTTAAAGCATTGAGCAAAATCTAGTTCTGGGTCAGTAGACTTGAATTGATCGAAAGACCTTTGTTCGAATATGGAAAGATCGGCATAGCCTGTTCTCTTTGGATCCTCTTGTAATAGGGGCTCGGTAAATGCGCCGTGCCGAGTCTCGAGCTCGTGGGCGAGTTTTAACATTTGGCGTCCAGGATAAAAGCCTTTGGCCGCAAAGTCAGCTTCCATACCCGAGAGATCCGAGCCGGGATTGAAATAAAGCCTATAAAAACGATCTGTTGGTAATTCGGAGACACCTTCAATTGAGAGAGTGCGGCTAGGATCGACTTGGATCACGGCGTCAATCGGCGGTTCTGAACGGTCTGTTAAATTAAATAGGCTTTCGTCAAAAGTGGATGAAAGCCCTTCAAGTGAGATGAGTCGCATTCCTGTGACTACAGCCGATCCTTTGAGGATAATTGTCTGCGTTTCAGCGACCCAGTCTGCAAAAAGGGAGGCGGGTATTTGAATCAGTCCCTGGGTTTGTAGCTGTGGATTTGTGTAAACATAACCTCCCGCAACCTGGTAGGCGACAGACTTGATTTGATCGAGATTCTCTCCTTCAAACTCTAGGAATGAAAAATTTCTTACGTAGGGTGCCAGTGCTTTTGAAATAGTGAGCTTAGTGGTTCCTTCGATGGCTCTTTTACCCTCAAAAATACCTAGCTTTGTGAGTACGCGATTACGGGAGTTCGCCTGGGTTTTTGTTTCGAGCTCGTAGTCTTTGATTACATTATCCCAAAAGTTTTCGTGCAGGCTTTTCTCTGTTTCTAAGTCGGTGGCATCAAGGAAGACGATCGACCAGAGAAAGCCTGTTATCAAACGAAGCATACGATACTGAGTAGGAGGCGAGCGAAAGCGAAGGGAGTGAGATTGCATTTTCATCAAACGACTATCGGATGACACTCAGGGTAATTTGGTCGGATAGCCCGCTCCTGATGAGGGCCGCATTTTTGCCGTCGGCCACTGGTCGTTCGTCATCCCAAGAGTAGAGCGAAATGGCCACATCTCCAGTGCGTCGAGCAGTTACATTGCCAAATTTATCGACCCTTGCAATTTCTGGATCGCTGGACTCCCAAATGACGCTACGCATGCTTGCGTCTTGAGGAGAGATTAATTTTTGTAAAACGATCGATTCATTTATTTTCAAGCGACTAGGTGGAGCCACAATTTTAACGGCGCTCACAGGACGGTAGGCATTACTTTCGAGCACCGCACCCAGTCGTTCGTAGGCGGCGCTCTGTGCTTTGGTCAGTTTTGAAATATCTAGGCCAGAGTGGTGCCAATTATTCCAATCAAATTTTACCTTTTGAGTACCCGCGCGTTCAAAGGGATCAGTGCGAAGATCGAAGAACCTGCCATTTGGATAGTTGGTATCTGGGCCATAACGCTTAAAGCCGATCTCTTGTGCATAGGTAATAAGCTTGGATTGGTCCGCCATCGCTCGATTAGCATTGTACCAGGTATATAGATTCTCTCGATGGGCTTCATCTTGATTGCCAGTTACCTGCGGCCAAAAGCTAATGCCATCGATCTCTTCTTTGTGCGGGATGTTGATATCGGCAAGCTCGCAGAGCGTGGGTAGCAGGTCGGTTAGGTTGATTAAGCCGTCGTAAATGCTTCCAGCTGCAATGCTCCCGGGATAAGAAAGTATCAGCGGAACCTGAAGGCCGTTGACCTTACTTTGCCCCTTAGCACCAATGAACACCGTGCCATCTTCGAGGGTGTAGGAAAACGCTGCTTTAGTGCCGTTGTCACCCATCACGACGATCAGTGTTTTTTCTCTGAGTCCGAGCCGATCCAGTTGATCGGTCACATTGCCGATCATTTTATCCATGTAGGCGACCATGTCGGGGTAAAATCTGCGATCATCGCCTTTGAAAGCGCCAAATGAATTGTCAGCTTTGATACCCGTGTGTGTCATGACTTCAAAATTGTCATAATGCTCATTCGGTTGTGTGTCTGGGGTGGGGGTATGTTCATCGTGAACGAGCAACATCGGGTAGTAGAGGAAGAAGGGTTCGTCCTGATGTGTTTCGATAAAATCGAGTGCAAAGCGATTGACTAGTTCAGGCCCGTAGTAACGCCGTTTAGTTTCTGGGCTTAAGCCCTTATACCATTTGATTTTTCCGTTGATCACAAAATTGGGGTCGATATGGCGTGGGCCTTCATAGAGCAAGTCGAAGCAATGAATGTAGTCCCATCCGAATTGATCGACATAGGCCTCCCCAGGTATGGTTGAGCTACCTCTAGATTGCTTCCATTTGCCCGCAATGCCAGTTGTGTAACCTGCTCGCTTGAATAGATCTCCAAAAGTGATGTGGGATTCATGCAAGGCCTTCGCTTGCACGAAATTGCGTTGATTGTTCATGCCTGTCATCAGAGCAATGCGAGTCGGTTCACAAATTGCATAAGCAAATGCATTTTTTGCCAACACGCCTTCATCGGCCAGTCGATCGATCTCTGGTGTGCTCACGGGCATACCTTCAAAAAGGCCCTCTGTAGAATTCAGCTGTTTGGCGCCATAAGCCGACACTCCATAATGGGAGATGTCATCGATTAGAATGAACACCACGTTGGGCCTCTTATCACCGTGCAATGGCAACGCAGAAATAAGGACGACAAAGGCTGCGCCAAGTAAATCTGTAAAGGGGCGTTTTTGGAGTTTCATTTGAATTCTGCGTATGGTTTGGGAGCTTATAAAGAACCATCGATTGGATTGAGCTTCTTTATGTCTGTGGACTGAACGGTGGATGCACCAATACTCTGCGCAAGGGTTATGGCCTTCGGAACTTCTATGCGGTGTGAGGCGGATTCTAGTTTTTTGGCATGTGCCCTAATGGAAACAGTTCCGGATTGGCCGTGAGTACGAACGATTAATTGCGCGTAGCCATTAAATAATTGCCTATAAGAAGCTTGTTCAGGTTCGTGGCTGGTGGGGTTGCCGTTGCCGACTCCTAGTAAAGTCGCTGCACCATCGATTTCAAAATCAAGCATGTTGTTCGCAGTAGGGACACTGCGCCCAGCGGAATCGCATGCACTCACATTGAGGATCGCCACAGTGCTACCATCAGCTTCGGTATTCGAATGGGCTTTGATGATGCGTAGCTTTGTGGCAGCACCCGTGGTTTCGATGCGGGTGCGGATGGTCTCCTGCCCAGCGGAGTCGTAGCCGACCGCTTCCAGCGTGCCTTGCGTGTAGGGGACCTCCCATTGCAGCTTGCGATAGGGCGCGCGTTTGAGTCTCCCTTGAGATTTGCCGTTGAGCCACAATTCGACCTCGGCGCAATTGGTGTAGCACCATAGGTCGATGTTTGCCCCGGCTTCACATTCCAAATTCCAGTGCGGAAATAGGTGCAGCACGGGCGCGTCGGTCCACTCTGCTTGATAATAATAATAGCTGTCCTTTGGGAAGCCGCACAAATCCATCAAGCCATAACGTGTGATGACTGCTGGCCATGAAAAAGGATAGGTTTCGCCGCGATAGTCGAGGCCCGTCCAGAGAAATGTGCCAGCTACGAAATCACGGCTTGCACAGTCTTCCCAAGTGTCCTCGATCGAGCGGCCCCATGGCGTGAGTGTTTCGGCGTAGGCGGTGACCATCCCCGCGCGCTTTGGGTTTAGGTAAACTGGAGCATCTGCGCCGATGGCTTCAGGATGGGGGTTCAGTGCTTGGCTTTTATAATACTCTTGGCCGTAGAGTCCACGAGTCGAAGCTGAGCCACCACTCTCACTGGCGATAAGTGGACAGTCTGGAAACTTGCTTTTAAATTCGTCGTAACGTTCTGCTTCTGCAGTGAGTTGCCCCTCAGCGTTTTCGCGCATCGTATAGTTAGCGCCAAAGGCATCAATTTGAAATCCGTTGTTAACGAAGTTTTCAGCGATGCTGTTAAAGTCGCAATTGGCAGAATAGATACAAGGCCGTGTCGGATCTAAGCGATGCGTGAGGTCCTGCATCCTTTGTAGCATCCTCGCACCGATGGCATTTTCTTGGATCAGCATTTCTTCGTTGCCTAGTGACCAAAGGCAAACCGATGGGTGGTTCCGGTCACGGGTGACGAGTGCTTCGAGCTGTCCTAATAATTCAGGAGATGTGCCGCTTAAGCGGGTTTCATTCATCACGAGGAACCCCATTCGATCACAGAGGTCGAGCAAGTGCGGTGCAGGTGGATTATGTGCCGTACGGATCGCATTACAGCCCATCGCTTTCAATTGTTTTAGGCGCCACTCGTCGATGGTTGGCAGGATGGCAGTGCCGACACCCGCATGGTCTTGGTGATTACAGACACCCTTGAGCTTGATGCTTTCACCGTTGAGGAAGCATCCGCTATCCGCATCAAAACGAATGGAACGCACGCCAAACTGGCTATTGTAAACATCAATGGATTTACCTTCGACTTGAATATGGGTTTCTAAGCGGTAAAGATTCGGCGATGTGACACTCCAAAGTCTAGGCTGAGCTAAGTCTAAGTGATGATTGATTGTTGTCTTTGTTCCGGCAGTGATCTGAGAAGATTGGCTCGACTCGTAGACTGGGGAGTCTCCTGTATTTTCAAATATTTTGAAGATTACTAGCGCGTCGCGATCGTCCCTGCCTGCATTGTGAATTTTTGCCTGTAATTCGATTTGAACCTTGGAGAGGTCGGTCACGTCAGGGAATGTGCTTCGAATGCAGGTGCCAGAATAGGGGACATGTAGGTCTTCGGTGGCGACTAGACGGACATCGCGATAAATACCCCCGCCTTCATAGGACCAGAGTTCAAATTCCTGCGCATCGCAACGGACCGCGATTGCGTTACATTCGTTCGGGTCACAAAGTTCGGTGACATCGAGTGAGAAACTGGTGTAACCGGAAAGATGACTACCAGCGAGGTGTCCGTTGACCCAGATGGTGGCATCGCGGTAGATGCCATCAAACTCAAGATGAATTCGCTGGTCCATGACTTCGGGCGGAATTTCAAAAGTTTTGCGATACCAGGCTACATCAGTCGGTAAGGAGCCATGCACCGCGTTGGCAGTCGACGTGTATTCTCCTGCCACAACAAAGTCGTGCGGTAAGTTTACATCGTCCCAGCTTTCCTCAGGAAAGCCTAATCGAGAGATCCCATGATTGCCGGCCTTCATCCACTCAGCTCTTTTGAAGCGATTGGCATGGATAGCTCTATGATTGGTTTCGGTGAAATCGCCGCGATGGAATTTCCAGTCCTCGCTAAATTGAAAAGTGGTGCGCATGGGCTATCTTAGAAAACTAGTTTTATGAGATTTGTAGCACAACACCGCTACAAGTACCAAACTTCCCGCCTTGGTAAGCGCAAAAAAGGTGGGTAGGTTTGCCTTCCGAATCGATTAACAACTGTGGGCGCTCAAACCTTCCCTGACGTTCGAGCCCTGGTAAGCTTTCATCAAAATAAGAAGGCGCGTCTTTGAAGGCAACTTGCGGATTCCCCCACTCGAGACCATCGCTGGATTCCAAGAAAAGGCCATATTCATGGTTAAAGAATCCCATGTCGCGTAAAATCATTTTAAAGGGAAATTCAGTGCCATTTTCATACCAAGTGTAGGCATCTTCGCACTGCACGCGTTCGCCAATATTAGAGAAGTCGACAATCGGATTAACCGATTGCTTGATGTAGGAACCCGCGATGTCTTTGGCGATAGCTAGGCCATACTTCCGGTTACCGTTAAAGCGACGACCCGTGTCCCAGTCCCATCCCTTGTAGTAGAGCCAGTATTCGCCGTTGGGATGTTGCAACAGTGAGGGATTGCTGACCACGGCATCGTCCCATTCGCCCGACTTTCCGACATTAAGAATCGGTTCGTTGCCCACACGCTCCCAGGGTCCGTCTAAGCTGTCCGCAAGGGCAAGGCCAATACGTTTTTTGTAGACTAGTGCTGTATAATATTTTTCGTAGGCCTCGTCTGACAAGCTTGGTAAGTCGGACTGTTCGATATCGAGTGATGAACCGTCCGAACCCATATAAAATAACGCGTAACAATCGCCTACCTTTTGAATGGTGGGATTGTGGATGGCCCATGAGTCCCATGCATCGCCGCCTCGACCTTTCAGAACTACGCCCAAATCTTGGTAGGGGCCTTCAGGGCTATCGGCAACCGCATGTGCAACTTCGCAGGCTGAAACCCAGCCAGAAAATTTATACTCGTTTTTCCAGCGTGAATAGAAAACATGGACGCGACCGTCGGGGCCGTAAATAGGTGAGCAACACCAAACGTGGTAGCCTTCAATTTCGAGGATTCGCCCCAGTGGGTTGAGTCTTTCTTCAAATTTAGAAGTTTGATCTGCAATGGATGCGACATGTTGTGGATTAAAACGGCCTGAATCCGAGAGTGATACTTTAGTAGGCATGTGATATTAGCTTTATACGAGTAATGTATTCAAATAACATCTGTCAAGCCGTTGGGGTGGTAATTATTAGTCATTATAGGGGTTCTACTCTTGTCTATTGATTTAGTGAAGCTTTATTGATTCTAATGATCAAAATTAGCGATATAGTAGCAGAGGTTAAATTATCTCGGGTAACTGTCTCGGCAATTTTAAATGATCGATATAAAAAATTAGGAATATCAGAGAAAACTGCCCAGCGAGTATTAGCTCAAGCTGAAATGATGGGCTATGTGCCAAATCAGAATGCTTTGTCAATGAGGATAGGGCGTAGCTTCACGATCGGAATAATCAGTAGTTCAATTTCTGAGGAATGGGGTGCTAAAATCCTATGTGGGGCCTTACGCGCTGTTCAGTCCACACAATATTCACTGCGAGTTGAGACGGTGCTTGGAGCTGAGGAGGAGCGCAGCGCTTTGAAGCGGCTACTTGGGTCCAGAATAGAGGGTCTTTTTTGTTTTAACATCAATCCTCCTCCAGAGACCGATGAATTCTTTAAACTTGCGACCGAGCGCTATCGTGTGGCTGTCGTCAGCAATAATTGTTCTTTTTCATTTCCCCATAAGCGAGTTGAGGTGGATAATTCCACAGCAGTCATGATCCTGATGGAGCATCTCGTCGGACTCGGGCACCGCCAAATCGCCCATATCGGGGGGGATCGTACTTCAGAAGTAAGTCGCGAAAGGAGTGAGGCTTTTTTACGGGGCGTCGAACACTTTAATTTGAAGCCTGATGAGTGCCCAGTCCGATTAAGTAATTGGGAGTGGGACCAAGCGCGAACTACGGCCCGGCAGTTGCTAGAATTCAGTGAGCCTCCTACGGCAATTCTTTGTGTGAATGACGCAATAGCAGCCTGCGTGATTCAGGTTGCCAATGAATTGAATATAAAGGTGCCGAACGAACTATCAGTCGTGGGCATGACGAACGATCGTATGTGTCAATTGACTGTTCCACCCTTAACCACGGTGGGTATCCCATGTGAGGAGGTCGGTTATGCTAGCATACGGGCACTGTTCGAGCTAATTGAATCTAAGCGCGAATTGGCAACACAGGAGATCACGCGCCAACAATGCGTGCCAGTTATCAGAAATTCGAGCGCTGCAGCAAGGCCATTGTATGAAGCCATTCAATAGGCTAGGTTGACCGCTCTGTAATTCCTACAGTCTTCTCTGTTGGAGTCTCCCTATTTTGATGAATCACTGCATGCGCAATGGCCTAAAATTTATTTCTTTGCTGAAAATATTTAGCCCTTACGGCTTTAATTCGCCGAAGCTACCTGGGAGAGTTTCAAGTTGCACTTTTAGGGCGGCTTGCATTTCCGCGAGGACAGAGGCATACCGAGTATCGCCGGCAAGGTTGCTTTGTTCGTTAGGGTCGTTGGCAAGGTTGTAGAGTTGATCGCGCTCAAAGTAGGCGGGGTAGGAACCAGTCGATTTTTTTTCTGCGTCGCCGCCACCAGGAATGGCTGTGAGGTGGCTGAAGGGTTGAGTGGGGTCGTCTGTTACAATATTGAGCTGACGTCGGCGGCGGGCGTCGTTCCACTCTTTGAGTGTGGCAGTGCGTTGCTCGAGATTCATGTTCTCAATGGCTTCGGGGTAGCGGATGGCCATGTATTTCCAGTCGCCGATACGGATGCCCCGTGCGTAGCCAAGCTCAAAGTACAGCAGGCGTTCTTCAGGAGGGTTCTCACCTTCGAGGTAAGGGAGGAAGCTTTGACCATCAAATTTGTGTTGTGAATAATCAACTTGAGCGAGGTCCAAGATAGTAGGCGCAAAGTCAACATTTGAGACGAGCGCCTGAGAAGTGGCTCCAGTGGGGAACCCACCTTTACGCCAAACGATGCTGGGGTTGTGGACGCCGCCTTGGTAGACGGTGCCTTTAGCAAGTTGGCCATGGTCGTTGAAGAAGAAGATGACTGTGTTATCGATTTCTCCGGTGGCTTCGAGGGTATCGAGGAGGGCGCCAAGCGCGTCATCAAGCCAAAGGAGATTGGCGGTATTATCGTCAACAGGAAGACCGGCGGCGCGGAGGCGTTTAGGTATGGTGTCGCGACTGGGTTGAACTGTGAGGTCCTTGTCGAGGTAACCGATCGCAGTTAGGCGGGGGTCGGCTTTCCAGGAGCGCTTTGCTTGGGTGGGGCCATGGGGAACAGTAGTAGCGAAGTAGAGAAAGAAGGGGTCGGAGTGGTGTTGTTTAAGGAAACGCACACCCGCGTCGGTGATCCAGTCCATGTTTTGAACAGCGACTTCATACAGTCCGAGGAAGCTGGGGTTGTTGTGATAAAGGCTGTCAGCGAAGTCGAAGCCGATCTCAAGCATAGCTTGCCGTGTATGGTCGTGGTTGGCTTTGAGCTGAGCTTTGTTGGCAGGATCATGGGCGCTACTTTTGAAGTTTTTAAAACGCTTTAGACCACCTACTTCTACGACGTGGTCTTTACCAGCCATTCCAGTGGTGTAACCGGCGGCTTTTAATAGCGCGGGTAGGGTGCGGTCAGTCGAAAGAATATGGGTGTTGAATTCAACAATGCTTTGTCCGTTCTTCTTGGTATTCTGTGTAAAGTAGGGGTTTCGGGCGCGGCTGCCAAAGTTACCAGTGAGGACGTTGTAACGACTCGGAGTGCAGACGGGCGAGACCACATGCTGTTGCAGCATGAGGGTGCCTTCGCGGGCTAGGCGGTCGAGATTTGGGGTCAGGTATTTATCTTTGCCCTGCTGAAGACAGTTGAAGTGGTTGGGGAGCATATCATCGGCAATAAAGAAGATGATGTTGGGGCGCTCGGCATGAGCGTTCATGAACAGGCTGAGTCCAGCGAGAGCGAGGAAGGTAAGTTTACGTTTCATAATGAATGGCATTATTATTTAGGATATTAAAAGGAGTGGATGGAATCGTAGAGTTTGTTGGAGAGTTCTTCGATTACAGTTTTGTATTTAGGGTCTTCCGCGAGGTTTTTTTGTTCAAGGGGGTCGGTGGCGTAGTCGTAGAGTTCCGTCGCAGCGATGGGATCACCCGCTCGGGCGCCGCCGCCGCCGGTCACAAACCATGCCACGAAACGGTAACGATCATTACGGAGGGCGTAGCCCATTTTTTTACCAGCAGGAAATTGACTAAGGGCAAATTCCCGAGTGCGGATGTTCTGGTTGCGGATGGTAGGGGCTAGACTAATGCCATCGAGGGTATCAGGTATTTGAATACCAGCTAAGTCGCAGAGGGTGGGGAAGAGATCAGTCAACTCAGCGGGCATTTCGGTTTTTTGAACTCTAGCGCCTGGGTGGGCGACTATGAGAGGCACGCGGGTGGCCTGTTCATAGTTGGTATGCTTGCACCAAAGTCCGTGGTCGCCGAGGTGCCAGCCGTG
>QXZH01000088.1 GCA_009886465.1 Opitutaceae bacterium | reverse complement strand
TTTTGAATATCAGTGCGTTTTGGCATAAAATTGCCGAAAGGCTGTTTTTTTTGAAGTCCCATGCAAGCACGAAGAACTCAATTGAAGGTAGATATTAAGAGTAATTTTTCTCATGGTAATTGAGCCTTTGATTCTTATTCTAGGGTATTTACTAGTTTATGACCCAAAATAAGAAACCCGTTTTGATCGTCGCCCTATTTTTGGCCGCGCTCATCATTGTTCCACTGCTGATACTTCTGATCGCACGCATCGGTGCTTCCGTAAGCTCAGAAATCGGTAGTGGTAGCATTACTGTAAATCAAAAAGAAACCAGCATTGCCGATTTTGACCTTCGTCAACTTGCTGAAAAAGCGGATAATCTAATCGAACAAGATCTCGCAAAAGCGCTGCGAGAGGGCGATGTCTCACTCGACTTTATGTCTGACCTCAAACGCAATGCCAAAAAGGGCAGAGATGCCATGGTCCAGGGCAAGTTAGACCGCGCCGCTAAATATTACGCGTTCGTCGTCCAAGCAGCCGAGTCTCAACTCGCTGTGCTTGCGCTGGTCGAAAAAGTGCGCGACCTGAATGATAATATTTACTCAGAGCTCCAGCGCCTCGACTACCTAAAATCTTCCTTCGAGAACACCTACATCGAAGCCGTCGAGACCTACAACAGTGCGCTAGTTAAGCTCAACACGGCCGAGTATCAATCCGCAGTCGACGACTTTGAGATGGCAGGTGCAATTCTTGGCGATATGGAAGCCCGCGCCATTCAGCAAATAGCTGGTCTGCTCGAAGCCGCGACTACGGCGCTGGAGGCTTACAACCTTGCTGGCTCTCGGACTGCCTTCGAGTCTGTTCTCGATCTCGATAGGGTGAATGCAGCCGCAACTGATGGTCTAGTCATGGTAACTGCGCTCGAAGGTATTACTGAAGAGGTCAAAGTCATTCGTGCGCTTGAAGCCAGTGGCGACCTTGAAGGCGCGCTCGCTGAGTTCGAGCGCTTGGCAGCTGAAAATCAACAAAATCCCTTCATTCGCAATCAACGCGCCTCACTCGAAGCTCGCATTCTAGAGCGTGATTTCCAAACACTCGTAGCCGAGTCTGTTAAGGCCGAACAAGCGGGCAACCTTGGCGCAGCGGTCGTCTCCCTCGAAGCTGCGCTGCAGATCAAGACAAGCCCCGAACAACAAGCTCGCCTCGTCGAACTCAAAGAAAAATATAAAGCGGCTCGCTTAGAAATTCTCTTCGCCGATGGTTTCGACGCTTTGAAGTCTGGCCGCTATGAAGTAGCTCGTAATTTCTATAAAGAAGCCGTTGCTCTCGCGCCCGACTCGAAAGAGGCCCGCGCGGGACTCGAAAAAGCCTCTAATCTCTACCTTGCTAATATTCGTTACAGTCAAAGTTTGGCCGCCGCAACCAAACAGATTGAAGACGGGCGTTTCCCGATTGCCGCTAAACTTTTTAACGAAGCCATGGCCAGTCGGCCCAGCACTGTCGGATCCAGTCAACAGACTGAAGAAGCTCGTATACGCGCCGCGCTCGCCGCCCAGCTGAACGAAGTCAGCGTGACGATAGAGTCTGATAAGCGCACCTATGTCAGTATTATCGGTGTCCTGCCACCCGATCGATTCAGGGTAGAAAAATTAAAACTCTTTCCTGATGTCTACAAAGTTCGTGGTATCCGTTCTGGATACGAAAGTGTCGAGATCGACCTCAAGGTTGATGCCACCAAGCCCAATCCAACGATTTCCGTCGCATGCACCGAAAAGTTATAGCTGCTTTATTGACTTCTCGAAAGAGTAGTGAAGCGATAAACTCGTTTCGACTAACTCATAGTGCCGCAACGCTACCACAATCCACTTCGCGCTTCCGCTACAATCGAAAGTCTCCATCGAAGTTTTGGTTTTCTCCTTTTGTGTGCCTCTTTTCTGTGATCAGTCTTTTCGCCGCGCCCGATCCCGATCTCTTTGACGGTCGCATCACAACGCGCAGCTCTGACTCGGAATCGACCGCTGGCTCGCCCGAGTCTGGCGGCGGTGAATTTGGAGACAGTGGTAGCGAGGATGGTTCCGCGGGCGTCGATGGCACTGAGGGGGTCGAACAACGAGATTTAGAAAGTGTCGGCGGCCCGGGCGGTGCCAAAGTAGTGGAGAACTCTAGTTCAAAATTTAGTTCTAATAGCGATGTCGGCAGTGCAAGAAGTGGCAGCGCTGAAACGCTCTCTTCGGACTTAACAGACACCAAGGGTGGCGGCGGTTTCAGCGAAGCCACTAGTAAAGTCGAGGCTGCCTCCGCAGGCACTGGTTCTGGCGGCACACCAACCACTGGACCAGCAAGCGGTTCTGGTTTCGATAACCAAGAGCCACGCAATTTTGAAGACTTTGGTTTTGGTGGCGCAGGCGCGCAAGAGACTGTAGAGGTCAATCGATCTAAAGAAAGCACTACTCCAGTTAGCTTATCATCTGGCAACAGCACCATACCTCCAGAGGTAAATGACTTTACTACTGCGGTAGGTCAAGAAGCCGCCGGTGGCTCGCAAGGTGGTAATGGTAGCCTAGGCGGTGACTATGGCACTAACTTGCCGAGTGGACTATGACCTCATTTATGCATAACTCATTAGCGTGCGAGTCGAATGCCCTTTGGGTGCTTGCTCGCGCTATCTTCACACTAAGAGCGTTCGCGCGCGCGCGCGAGCTTGCGCTATTGTTTTTTGTTCTCTCCGTACTACTACAAGCAAGGCCCATCCGCGTGATTGATGAAGCCGCGATTCCATTTGCGGGTTTTTTGTCCAAGGTAGACTTCGACCAGCGCTATCATGGCGATCTATTAGACGATCCCTCCAAGCTCGACACTGGGTGGTATGTCATCTACGAGCACGAATCGCTTAATTATTATTTTGGACCCATCCTGCTCGAATCGATTGGCAAAGATTATCTCGACCAACTTACCGAGATTGTCGAGGTCGCCGTCATGCAACGCTCTTCGATTCAAGATTACCGCTTAGACCTTAGCTATGAGCCAAACGCTACCAGTCCCGAGAGTAAGAGCACGGGGCCCTCCACGCCGAATACTTTGCCTCCTCAAGCTCCGCCCAAGCCTAGTTTCTGGAGCTTCGTTAAAAAGGTTTTTGGCTACCGCTGATTCGTAGATCTTGCGTCTAAACGATCCCCTTAATAATGAATGGGGGTCTTATTCTGACTTAATTAAGATTTCTTTCGCGGAAAGGCCTTGCTTAATCATCGGTAGAACGT
>QXZH01000087.1:48292-49495 GCA_009886465.1 Opitutaceae bacterium | reverse complement strand
GTATTTTCACCGACCGTTAATATGTCGACGGCGAGGTCGGGCATGAATTGGTTTCGTTGAAAGGCTTGTGCGATTGAGAGCCCCTCGTTGACTTGCCCTCGTGCAATGTTGAAGCGTTTCCGCAGGGCAGTGTTTTTTACTGTACGCTCGGTCAGGCGTAAAGTCTCGGTTGTATTGATGCCACTTTCTAGCAATGTGCTGATCAAGTTACCTACCTGGAAGAGGTCGCTGAAGTAAAAGATTTTACCAAGCAGTGGCAGTTTTAAAAGCCATGAGTCGGTGCGACCTAATCCAGACTCAGTGCTCCGCCATTGTCGAAAAGCTATAATGCCAATAACGAGTCCAAGTAGAAGAAAGGGGCCGATCTGTGCGATGAAGGATGAACCATCAATCAAGATGCGTGCGCTCCAAGTCATTTCGCCCCCTAGGCGATCTAGCATGCCTTGAATTTGTGGTAATAGCACCGTCATGAAAAGGATGACAACTGCTGTAGCAATAGTACAGATGAAGGCAGGGTAAGCCATACTCGCGATCATCTTCTTGCGTATCCCTTGCTTTTCTTCTAGGTAATCGATGACTTTGCGCAGAACAGGGGCGAGGTTGCCAGTCGCCTCGCCCGCTTCGATCACGTAGCTGATTGAGCTTGGGAAGCAGCGAGGTTGGCGCGACATAGCCCCTGCCAATGTAGAGCCTTCACTTAGGTCGCGCCAGAGCGTTTGCGCGATGGCTCCTTGCTCCTTGTCGCTGAGTCGCTGGCTGAGTATGCGGATCGAGTCGCCTACGGGTAAGCCAGAGCCGTGAAGCTCCATCAAGCGTTTTAGTACGAGGAGACCGACGCTTTCCCGCTTGGCGCCTCGTTGCTTTTGAGAATTTTCATTACCGCCTTTTGCATTGCGGTTGCTTCGTAGTGCCTTTGCGCGTTCGCCTATTTTGGCGAAGGCAGAAGGTGCTCCAGCAGCGCCTTCCTTTAAAGTCACTGGGCTGAGCCCTTGCGCTTGTAGGCGCTGCATGGCGAGACGGCGCTCGGCAGCTTCGATCGTGCCGCTTACAATCGTGCCATCCTTCTCACGCGCTTTATAGTTAAAAACTGCCATTTATAATACCAGAGGAGTGTCGCGTTGAGGACGGCAAGTCCACTATTTTCGTTTTCAAAAGTTCGACTGAGGCGATGCTGATTTATCACAGAGTTTTAGCGTAAGTGTG
>QXZH01000087.1:0-48192 GCA_009886465.1 Opitutaceae bacterium | reverse complement strand
TCACCCGTTCTGCCACCTACCTGCTCTGTTCACTAGGGCTTTTTGCCACGCTTTCGGGCGAGAGCGATCCAATACCATTGGGCGATACTTTGAGTATGCCCACCGATCAGATCAATACCATCATACGGCAAAGCGCTATGCCTGATCTAGGTGAAGGGCGACTCGCAAGGATTCTCACCCGTTACTACAAAACAAGCTTTGGAGGCGCAGAAAAATGGGATCAGATCTCGAGCTTAAAAGTGTCTGGCATGATCAAATTGGCGGGTGGCGAGTTCGAGGTGATTGCTTATCAAAAAAAACCAGACCTCTTTAGAATGAGGATTCTTCACGCTATGCGAGATTTTGAGATGGGCTTCGACGGCACCACCGCTTGGCAAAGAAAGCCAGGCCGCAATACTGAGCCTGAAGCGTTGGGAGAGGACGAGGCGAGACGCCTTATACACGGCGCCCGGTTTGGTAATTATCTACTGCATCCCTACGCGGATGGAAAAAAGATCCAATATATCGATACAGTCCCCACCGAAGGTAATCTTTGCCATCACATTCGTGTGACGCTCGATAATGAGTTTCAGGTCGATTATTTCATCGATATACGCGTATATCTAGAGCTTAAATCCATTCATACTGACCTCCGCAGTGGTTCAGTGACTAGCGTCGTTTACAAGGATTATATTCATGAGTCGGGCATGCCCATCGCGAAACAAATTGAGAACTTCGAAAATGGGGAATGGGTTAGCACGCTCACGCTTGATGACTTTAAAGTGAATTCAGGCCTTATGCCATGGATGTTTGAGATGCGCCAGTAGGACCTCTTGATTGTGACCTTTCATAAATTGTTTACGAAATGTCACTAACTTTGGCTCGCCCCTCACCATAAGGCTTGGCAGGCTATGAGCGCTTCTAAAAAGCAGCTCATATTATCTAGCTAATTACGATCATGCCCGTAACCGATATTTTCGACGTCGTCGATACGAGCGACAAGGTACTCCGACAAGAACCACGTTCTGTTGTGCACCGTGAGAAACTCCTGCACCGCGCAATCCATGTCTTTGTGTTTAATCAAGCGGGACAACTTTATTTACAACGTCGCTCTATGGCCAAAGATACTGCACCGGGCAAATGGGTGAGTTCCTGCTCTGGCCATGTTGATACTGGCGAGGACTACGACGAAGCGACCGGACGAGAACTCATTGAAGAGCTCGGCTTGCGCGACCCTGTCGATCTGAAGCGCCTCTTTAAAGAAGCCCCCTGCGAGCCGACTGGGAATGAATTTGTCTGGGTCTACACCTGCTTAGCGGAGGGGCCTTTCATCTTAGATCCAATTGAAGTGATCGAAGGCCGCTGGATTGATCTAGAGGATTTGAAGAATTGGCTTAGTAATCGCCCGCGTGACTTTGCATGGTCCTTCAGTTATCTCTGGGCGAAATATCTCGATAGTAACTACTAGGATTGCGGCTATTCCGGCGAGTAGATGGCCGAGTTTTTAGAATCTTCCTCGATCTCGACTTGTGTGACCCAGACGCGGCCTTCTGTCTGCGCACGCACCATGGGGTTAAAGACTCCATGGAGATGTTGTGCGAGGCCTTCGCAAGAGGTGTTGGGTAAAATGTAGGCTTTAAAGAGGTGCCCAAATTGAGCAAGCAGGGCTTCGCTCTCCGGGTCGCAGTCATTGAAAAGACAGGCGTGGTCGAGATTTTGGGCGATCCAGGCGTTGAGATATTTTAAGTCACCAAAGTCGACTACGAAACCGTTGGCATCACTTTTCTGGCAGGCGAAGGTGAGGGTGATTGCCCAGTTATGGCCGTGTATGAGGGAGCAGTGGCCGTCGTGCCGGTGTTGACGATGAGCGAAGGGGATGTCGCGGTAGGTTTTGCTACAGGTTAGCATGATGTTTAGGTGATGGGAGAGGCGCTTTACTGGAGATAGGCAGATTCTGGTGCTCAAAGTCGCCAGTCGTTTGCGCGAAGGTTTGCGACGCTTGGGGCGTTTTCGGCGTAGGGGGTGGGGTCCTTGACCTTGGCGAGGTCAAAGGCTTCGCGGCGTTCGATGCAGGTGCCACAGCGACCGCAGTGGAGGTCGCCGCCCTTGTAACATGACCATGTTTTAGCAAAAGGTACGCTGAGTTCGGCACCGCGGCGCACGATGTCAGCCTTTGTCCAGTCGACGAAAGGGCGGATTAGTCCGACCTTTTCCCAGTCGGCGAGCCTGATTGCATTGCTCATGGCATCGGCAAATTCACTACGGCAGTCGGGGTAGATCGCGTGATCACCAGAGTGGGCGGCGTAGGCAATTTGCCCCGCTTTGATTGAGAGAGCATGACCAGTCGCGACGGAGAGTAAGATCATATTACGATTCGGCACGACCGTGCTCTTCATATTCTCTTCCGTGTAGTGCCCTTCGGCAACTTCGATCTCTGATGAGGTTAGACTGCTGCCTGCAAGGAGTGGCTGGAGCGCCGAAAGATTCGCGACGGGCTGCGGGATGTCTAGCTCTTCGCAGATCGCGGCGGCGCGCTCGAGCTCGCAACGGTGGCGTTGGCCGTAGTCCACAGAGAGAGCGTGAAGGTCATGACCTGCCTGACGTAAGTGATAGAGGAGGACGGTCGAATCGAGGCCTCCAGAATAGACAATGACGGTTTTCATGAATTCAGTGGCGTGCCAGAATGGCGGAGCCCTGGGAATTCAGCTAGCAGGGCGAAAGTAACTGCGGAAGATGTGCATGCGTTGGATCGCTGCAAGTATAAATGAAGGGAGTGGGCTTCGGTTCTCCGAACCTAATTCCTCCATACAGGTACCTTGACAAGGGCTAAGCGCACTATATTGTGCCAAATTCACTTTTAAATCTAGTAACACTTTAAAAGCGGGCCTATGCCTGCTTTTTTTATTTTTAGCACCCAATGAGCCACGAAATATTATCAGTTTTAGAATACATGGAAAAAGAGAAGGGGATCAGTCGCCCAGACATGATCGAAGCCATCTCTAGTGCGATCGCGAGCGCTGCCCAAAAGGGTGTCGGTGTGGGTCAAGATATCCGTGTTGAGATTAATCCAAAGACCGGTTCTCTCAAAGCATGGACCGTATTACAGGTCGTGGACTCCGTCGGAGATGATGATCTTGAAATCCACGTTGAGAAGGCACGTCAAGTCAACGCGGACGTTCAAGTTGGCGAGACTATCGAGAAGGAAATCGATCCGGCCTATCTCGGTCGTATCGCAGCGCAGACTGCCCGACAAGCGATCATGCAGCGCATACGCCAGTTTGAAAAAGACCGTATCTACGATGATTATAAAGACACTGTAGGCGACATTGTCACCGGTATCGTCCGTCGTCGCGAGCGCGGCGACTTGGTAGTCGACCTCGGTAAGGCCGAAGCGATCTTGCCACCTCGCGAGCGTGTTTCCGGCGAAGATTACGCCCCTGGTGAAAGCATCCGCTGCCTACTACTTAAGATCGAGCAGACTAACCGCGGTCCCGATATCATTCTTTCCCGATCTAACTTAAACTTCGTACGTCGTCTCTTTGAACTTGAAGTTACCGAGATCGCGGATGGCACTGTTTCGATCGAAGCGATGGCTCGCGAGCCCGGCTATCGTACGAAGATCGCAGTGAACAGCAACGATCCTAAGGTTGATCCCGTCGGCGCCTGTGTTGGTGCCCGTGGTGCGCGTGTCAAAACCATCGTCCGTGAACTCGGCGGCGAGAAGATCGATATCATCCGTTATTATCAAGACCCGCTACAATTACTCGAGGAAGCGCTCAAGCCTGCCGTCCCGAAAAACATCAACGTAAACGAAGGCGATCGCCGTATTCACTTTGAAGTGGCGGAAGACGACCTTTCTATCGCGATTGGACGCCGCGGCTTCAATGCTAAGCTCACTTCTCGTCTTCTAGGCTGGAAGCTCGACATTGGCAAGGAGGAGAAAGAGGCCGTCGGTTTTGATGAAAAGGTCGCTAAAGCCGTCCAAGGGCTTAATGCCATCAGTGGATTGGATCCTGAAGTGGCCTCGCGATTGGTCGCGATTGGTTTTGCCAGTCCCGAAGTATTTGAAGGCGTCGAAGCCGACGACCTGATAGGCGCAGGCTTCACTTCTGAAGAGGCCGCAGACGTGATCTCGAAGGTAGCCGCATTTTTCCAGCAACAAGGCTAAGCGAACATGCTGCCATCCCTCCCGCAATAACCAGACTTAAAAAATATCTCATCTATGAGTGTTCGCATACACCAACTTTCCAAAGACATCGGAATGGAGAACAAGGAGCTGATAGCGCTTCTGAAGAGTCGTGGCTATGAGGTGAAGAGCGCTTCCAGCACCGTCGACAACATCTCCGCCGAGGCCCTCCGAGAGGAGTTCGCCGCGCAAGCGCCTCAAGCTCAGCCTGTCGAGGCCGAGACCACAACTGAAGCGCCAGTCGCGCCGAAGTTGCCTGTGGGCGCCTTCGTCAAATCCGTTGCTGACATCGAGCGTGAGCATCAGGAAAAATCTGACGCCGAGGAATCAGAAAAGACGACTAAAGCACCCAAGTCGGCCGATCCTGCGCCCGCCGCATCGCCACCCGTTCCCGCTACGATTCCGCCAAAGGCACCTAGCCCGACACCCGCAACTTCTACACCGCCTGCTGCACCGACGCCTACTGGTCCTCCCAAGCCTCCCGCTGCTTCCAAAGAAGTCGATGCGGACGAAGCACCTGTTGCCGAATCTGCTGAAGATCTCGAAGCTTCTACGACTGAAGCCGGAGCGCTGAAGAAAATCCACGTCAAACCCCCTATTGTCGTGCGCGACTTTGCGGGCGAGATTGGACTTAAGCCTTTCAAGCTCATTTCTGAGCTAATGGAGATGGGCATTTTCGCATCGATGAACCAAACGATCGAAGAGAGCGTCGCGGTGCAAGTCGCAGGCCGACATGGTTGCGAACTAGAGATCCACCACCGTGGCGAGCAGACCGAAAAAAGCGGGTCTAAGCCAAAAGTGGAAAAGCTCGACGACGATGACCCTAAGTTTCTAAAGCCCCGCCCTCCCGTCGTCTGCATTTTGGGTCACGTCGATCATGGCAAGACCACACTGCTCGACACGATACGCAAAGCCAACGTGGTTAAAGGGGAAGCCGGCGGGATCACTCAGCACATCGGTGCTTACCAGATCGATCACAAGGGGCAGAAGATCTCCTTTATCGATACACCCGGGCACGCCGCTTTCTCCATGATGCGAGAGCGCGGTGCCAATGTAACCGACGTCTCGATCCTTGTGATCGCGGCCGACGACGCCTTTAAGCCGCAGACCGAAGAAGCACTCAAATTTGCCAAAGAGGCTAACAACTCCATCATCGTAGCCATCAACAAGATTGATTCTAAGGGAGCCAACATCGATCGTGTTAAACAGCAGATGCAGGAGAAGGGCATCGCTCCAGAAGATTGGGGCGGTGAAACGATTGCTGTCGAGGTTTCCGCCCTCAAGGGCACGAACATCGACAACCTGCTCGACATGATTCTACTCCAAGTCGAACTTCTTGAGCTCAAGGCCAACCCGACTTGCCCCGCATCTGGCACTATTATAGAATCTCAGATCGAAATGGGTCGTGGTGCTTCCGCTACGGTCATCGTCGAGCGAGGCACCCTGAAGAAGGGGGACGCATTGCTCTGCGGTGAGGTTTATTGTCGAGTCAAAACAATGACCGATGCCGATGGCAAACAGCTCAAAGACGCGCCACCTGCGACACCGGTTAAAGTCACCGGGTGGTCAGACGTACCCGCATCCGGCACCAAGTTTTCCACTGAGAAAAACGAAAAAGTAGCCAAACGCTGCGCAGAGGAGAACATGCAAGTGCGTAAACTCCATGACGCAACCAAGACTCAACAGAAAAACACAGAAGGTGGCGCTGCTACAGTTGAAGACCTTTTCGCTGCGATCGAAAATCAGCAGAAGAAGTGCCTCCGTATTATTGTAAAGTCAGATGTGCACGGCTCGACTGAAGCACTGGTTCAGGCGCTCAAAGCCATCGGGAGCGATAAGGTCGAACTCGATGTGATCAGTAAAGGCGTTGGCCATATTACCAAGAACGACATCACTCTCGCTAGCGCGGGAGGAGCGGTAGTTGTTGGTTTCAATGTCAAACTCGATAACGGCGTACAAAGTCTGGCTAAACATCACGATATTCGCATTGTCCAGCATGCGATTATCTATGAACTCATCGACCAAGTCGAGGAGGCTATGACTGACTTGCTCGACGCGGAATACACAGAGAAGAAGACAGGCGCAGCCGAGGTTCGCCAAATATTCTCCGTTGGTAAGACGCGCAACGTTGCTGGTTGTATGGTTACGGAAGGCGTTATCCAGCGCAACTGTATCGCCCGTCTCATGCGAGGTAGCGAGCTCATCCACGAGAGCAAAATTGACACTCTGAAACGCTTTAAAGACGACGTCAAAGAAGTCCGAGCAGGCTATGAATGTGGTATCAACGTGGCAGGTTATGACGACTATCAAGAAGGCGATACGATCGAATGCTTCGCCGTTGAAGAGCAACGCGCATCCTTATAATTTACGCGGCGAGCCCGCTTTCGAACACTTGCTTTACTTGCTGCCTAAATTGGCATCTACAGGCAAGCACGCCCCGAATTAACTATTTCTCGCCTTAAGTTACTAGCTATCATGTCACAACGCATCACACGCATTAATGCACTACTTCAACGTGAGATCAGTGAACAAATGCGGCGGTATTATCGCGCAGATACTGCAGCGATCACAATTAGTGATGTCTCTGTGTCTGCTGATTTACGTAATGCCAAAATCTATTACTCAGTGCTCGGCGACGATGCCGAGATCGCAGCCAGCCAGAAGCTTTTTCGTAGGATCGGTAAAGACATCCGCCAGCGGGTGAGCCGTGAGATCACGCTTAAATACTTCCCGACTTTTTATTATGCCTACGATCCATCGCTAGAACGCGGGGCGGAGATCAACGAAATCCTCGATCAACTGGACCAAGAATCAAAATGACAGATAAAAAATTCTACCCCGAAGACAGCGCGCGCTTCGCTGCCGCGATTGAAAAGCTAAAGGGACAAAAAGTTGCCGTACTTGGCCACCAGCGCCCTGATGGAGATTGCATTGGTTCTACCGTTGCTGTGGTTCGTGTATTAAAGAGCCTCGGGATCGAGGCCATTGGTCTAAATCGCGACGTCACGCCAGCGACCCTTAAAGCTTTTATTGGCGAGACTCCGATGGCTCTAGCTGCCGACTTTACACCCGATGGGCACGTGGCTTTATCTGTTGATTGCGCTGACTTCAAGCGCGTGGGCGATCGCCTTAATGAGCTCTTTCCTGAAGTTACGCTAAACGTCGACCACCACATTTCTAACAAGCTGTATGGCCAGGAAAACTTAGTCATTGCGACGGCTTGTGCCACCGCAGAGATCCTAGCTGGCTTCTACCTAGATAATGGCTACGATATTGATGCCGTTACCGCCCAGGCACTCTATGTAGGTATAGCGACCGACACGGGGCAATTCCGGTTCTCTTCAACCACGCCTGATACCTTCGAGATCGCGCGCCGCCTTTGTGAGTGTGGAGCAAATCCCTCTGCAGCGGCGCATGAACTCTACGAGCGCGAGAGTTTTGCCAAAATCAAACTTTTACAGAACTTCCTTAATTCCCTTACCATGGAGTTTGAGAACCGCGTTTGTGTTGGCCTAATCGAAAACGGTGTTTACGAAGAAACTGGCGCTACGATTGATGATTCCGAAGGCTTAGTCGACTATGCTCGTGCCATTGATGGCGTCGAAGTGGGCGTGTTAATCGAAGATCGGGCTGGAGCCCTCAAAGGGAGCCTCCGCGCTAAAGACCCGAAGTATCGTGTCGACCAAATCGCCAAACAATTTGGGGGCGGAGGCCACGCTTGTGCGGCTGGACTCAATGTCGAAAACAGCTCGACCAAAGAATTTTATCCGCAACTTATGCAAGCCATCGGTGAACATTTGAAGAATTTATAATTTTATTTCTTTAGGACTCATGCTAGCGCAATGCTCTTAGGTGGGCGAGGGCGATCCTTTGCCGCCCGAGTATCCAGCAAAGTAAAGCCCTGCGATCAACCAACCATTTCATCATGTCCCAGCCAATTACCGACGCTCCGGAAGGCATCCTTCTTGTAGATAAGCCGCAAGGCATTACCTCGCACGATGTCGTGTCAAAAATCCGCCGGGTCTACCACATGAAAAAGGTCGGGCATGCTGGGACGCTTGACCCAATGGCCACCGGCTTGTTACTTATCTTGATTGGTAAGGCGACAAAGACTTCGCAATATTTGATGAGTCTCGGCAAAGAATACACTGGAACCGTCAAGCTAGGTGTGAGTACTGACTCGCAAGATGCTGAGGGCGAGATTACAGAAGAGCGCCCTGTGCCTGAACTGACAGAAGAGCAAGTGAAAGCCGAGATAAAGACCTTTATGGGTGATCAATATCAGACACCCCCGATGTTTTCGGCGAAGAAGATTAATGGCCAAAAGCTCTACAAGCTAGCTCGTCAGGGTAAAGTCGTTGAGCGCGAGCCACGCGTTATCCACATTAGCCGTTTTGAGTTAACCAAGTATGCGCTGCCTGAAGTTTCCTTTATAGTAGGCACGAGTAAGGGTGCTTATGTGCGCACGATTGCGCACGACCTTGGCGAAAAACTCGGTTGTGGTGGCCATTTGAATGAGCTTCGTAGGACCGCCGTCGGCCAGTTTCGCATCGAGAATGCCACCAAGATCGAAGAGCTAGAGGTGATGTCCCCGTCCACCCTGCGCAAGCAACTAATTCCCGTGATTCAAGCCGTGCCCACTCATGCGCTTTAAGGGCGGAACTCTAAGCTAAGCAATTCTCATGAACTTCCCAGCTACCGTTGATAACTTTGAAGCTCTTTCTGGGTTAAAGGGAGAACTACATCTGGCCATTGGTGTCTTCGATGGTGTGCATCTCGGTCATAAGGCTGTGATTGAATCGGCCGTATTTTCCGCTCGCCGCTCAGGTACTACAGCAGCCCGAAAAAACTCACTTCAAGCAGGTTCAGGCCGTGGTGGTATTGCAGGTGTGCTAACTTTTGATCCGCATCCGAGTCGTCTCTTTCGCCCCAAAGATCCGACGCGCCTCATCATGCCGATTGAGACGAAGACCTCAATGCTTCACGAGGTAGGGGTCGACTGCGTGATTTGCAAGCACTTCGACCATGCCTTTGCCTCGATTCCTGCCGACCAGTTTCTTAGCCATCTGAAGGCTGCCTTACCCGCACTCAAGTCAATCTATGTTGGCGAGAACTTCCGCTTTGGCCAGAAGCGTGCGGGTGACGTGGCGACATTGATTGAATCTGGGCGCGCCTTAAGCCTCGGTGTGTTCAGCGCCGAGCGTATTAAACATAACGGCGAACCAATCAGTAGTACGCGCATTCGTAAAGAACTCGAAACGGGCGAGATTGAGGCCGTTAACGATTTGCTCGGCTATAATTATACCGCAAGGGGTAGGATCGTCGGTGGCGCAAAGCTGGGACGCACAATTGGCTTTCCTACATTGAACCTTCCTTGGCAACCAGAGTGTCTACCGCGCTACGGAGTTTATCTAGTAAGCTTACGTGAAAGCGGGTCGAAGGATTGGCAAGTCGGGGTGGCCAACTACGGCGTCAAACCGACTGTGGCTAATGCTGATCAAGTGCCTGCGCTCGAAGTCCATGCCTTGGATGCGACAGAGCTAAGCATAAACGATGCGATTGAGGTTGAGTGGTTAAAGTTTATCCGCCCTGAACAAAAATTTGCCTGCGCCAAAGAGTTGAAAGCCCAGATTGCTAAAGATTGTGTAACGGCGAAGGAGTTGGCTGAGTGATTGCTCGGTTAAGAGTGGCGTGCCCCTTCAAGCAACCGAAGTAAAAACCATTATGCCTGACCGGATCATAAAATTCTCAGTGCCTTCTGGCACTAAAGCAGGGCGCGCAGATAAGATCTTCGCAGCCAAGTTTGATGATGTCAGCCGCGCTCGCTTACAGCGCGCCTTTGATGCAGGGCAAGTCACCTTTGACGGTAAGACCATTGATAAACGTTTTAAGGTGACCCAATCAGGACTGCTCCGCGCCGCACTCGAAGAACCGACCTTTGATGCCGCACCGACCCCCGTCGATTTGCCGCTCGACGTGATCTATGAAGACGAGTCGATCTTAGTGGTGAATAAAGCACCAGGGATGATTACGCACCCCGGCAACGGCACCGAGGATAATACGCTTGTTCACGCGCTGCTATATCATTGTGGCGAAAATCTCAGCACGGTTGGCGCACCGGATCGGCCAGGGATTGTTCATCGCTTGGATAAAGATACCAGCGGCTTAATCATCGTCGCAAAAAACGACACGGCACATCACAAGCTGGCTGCTGCCTTCAGCGAAAGGAAGACCTACAAGCGCTATACCGCGTTGGTTTTCGGCACCCCAAAGGTAAGTCGTGGCACAATTAAAGAAGCCATCGGGCGCCATCCCGTAATGCGGACTCGGATGGCAGTCGTGCATAGCGGCAAATCTGCCCATACCGATTGGAAGGTCGAAGCACGTTATGGCCAGAAGGCGACACGCATGAGTTGCATCATACACACTGGGCGCACTCACCAGATACGTGTTCACATGAGCGAGATTCGATTCCCGCTACTCGGCGACACGACCTACGGCTTCAAGCCCGGGCGCTTGAAGGACATTGAAGTGCCCCGCGTCATGCTTCACTCGACAGAGCTACGCATACAGCACCCCGATCGCGGCGAGCTGATGACTTTTGAGGCTCCGCTCCCGAGGGATTTCGAGGATTTGACGGTGCAACTGGGGTAGGAGCGATAAACATGTTTTGTGCTCCAGTGGAGACAAAGAGTTGTCAAAAGAAGATCAGTCATACAGACTTAATGCATCGCTGTATTATCAACCTCTAATGATCATATACTTGGTTAATTATTTACAACCCATACCTCTATGAATTGTTGCATCTTAGGAGCCGGTGCTTGGGGCACCGCAATGGCTCTTCACCTTGACCGATGTGGCCACTCGGTAACTTTGGTGCCGCGTCGTATGGAACACGCCCTTGAGATTGCCTCCTCGCGTGAAAATTGCGACTACTTGCCGAGCTTCAAGTTGCCCCACACAATTCAAGTCGGCTGTGAGGTAGGCCCCGTCCTTATGGAGGCAGAGGTGGTCTTCCTTGCCTGCCCGTCAAAAGCGCTGCGATTGCTCTGCGAATCGATCCAGCCGCACCTAGAGGGCGCTTGGCAGCTAAAACTTTGTGTGATTATGTGCAAAGGCCTCGAGCTAGAGACCTTTAAAACGCCTGCCGAGATCGTGGGCGAAGCCTTGCCAGGTATCGCTCGCGGGGTGCTTTCGGGGCCCACTTTTGCAGGCGAGGTAGCCGAGGGCAAACCGACAGCCGTGGTACTCGCCATGAGTAGCGATTGCGAAGACCCCGAGCGATATCAAAGTGCTTTTAGTAATGCGGGGCTACGCGCCTACCTTTCCGATGATCTGCGTGGCACGGAACTGGGCGGAACCTTAAAAAATATATACGCTATCGGCTCGGGTCTCTGTGATGGATTGCAACTGGGAGATAATGCAAAAGCAGCCTTACTTACGCGCAGTCTGAATGAAATGGTGCGCCTCGGCGTAGAACTGGGCGGGCAAAAAGAAACTTACTTCGGCCTCAGTGGATTTGGTGATTTGGTGGCGACTTGTTCCGGCGAGTGGAGTCGCAATCGCACCCTTGGGCAAAGAATCGGGGAGGGTGAAACGCCGACCGCGATTATCGAAAGTCAGAAGTCGGTTGTCGAAGGTTACCGTGCGACGAAATGCCTTCAACAAATCTGCGCGGAAAAAAAAGTGGATGCTCCAATTCTTGGCATCATCCATGCAATACTTTATGGCGGGCTAGAGCCCCTGGCTGCGATGCAGCAGCTAATGACCCGCGACTTGAAATCAGAATAGATATTTTCTACTGAACGACTCATGCCAAAACCACTTTGCAAAGTAAAAACATCAGAGATTCACGGGCACGGACTATACGCCACGACTGACATCGAAGAGAAGGCTCAGATCATCCAATATGTCGGTGAAAAAATTACGAAAGAGGAGTCAAAGAAGCGTGCTCTCGAATGGGAGGATGAAGCTCGCGAAACGGGCGAAGGCCTTGTTTACATCTTCGAGCTCGATGACAAATATGACATAGACGGGCGCCTTGGCGATAACCCCGCCCGCTACATGAACCACTCCTGCGATGGGAATTGTGAAGCGATCAATTCCGGTGGTGAAATTTGGATCGTAGCAATCCAAGACATCAAAAAAGGCGATGAGCTCGTCTATGACTACGGCTACGACATGGAGCACTTCCTTGACCACCCTTGCTTGTGTGGCTCTCGCAATTGCATCGGCTACATTGTGCGCGAAGATCAGCGCACGAAAGTGAAGAAGCTACTCAAGGGCAGAAAGAAAAAGCGCGGCAAAAAAAATAAGAAATAACCCATGCCTAATTCACCTAGGGGGACGTGGGGGTTTCTTCGTTAGATTGTAATGGAGGTCTACTTTTACTCGTTTTGCCAATACCCGGGTTAAAGGTGTTTGTGGGATCTAGTTCTTGGTAGAAAGATTTCAGATGTGGCTCCGCTTCATATAGGTGTCCGACGTTGTGCTCAGCAGGATACTTGGCTCTTTTTTTATCTAGGCACTCAAGGAGCATTGCCTTCATTGCCCGGAGATCGGTGCCTTTTTTAAAGATGTAGTCGCGGTGAAACACGTGGCACATGAAGTGACCATAATCAAGCGAAAGATCGAGCCGCTTTTGAACTTCGGGCGGGATGGATTCCACCCAGTTGGGGTCGTTGCCAAGTAGCGCAATATCCAGCGCGAGGACTTCCTCGGTTGTTTTTTGATGCAGGGCTTGATAGCGTATGGCAGCGCCAGCGGCGGCAAAGCGGTGGAGCAGCGCAGCCTCCTGCTCTTTGGGCGTGCACTCAAAAAAGTCGCCCTCGCCTCGCGGTTTCCATTCTTGGCCTAGGTATTTACGTGCTTCTTCGATGCCGTCGTCGGACATGCTGAGTATTAGATAGTAATTGAAACGGTTGCGATACTCCAGCAAGCGCTGTGGTAGATGTTGCGGGAAGAGACGACTGAGATGGTAGAGTAATAAGTCGGGCAGGAACCTTGGCAAGAACTTGAGTTTGTTGAGCCGATGCTCTATCGCTGATTTAAGTGCATAGGCCCTTGGCATGCGACGCGTGCCGATATGTTTGATCGAAAGAAAGACGTCTTTTCCGTATCGCTCAGCTACTTTGAAAATGTCGCGGTTCATGTACTCGCACATCTCGGGCAGTTCTTTAAATTTGGTTAAAATTTGCTGGCGGAGTTTGGTGAGGTCATCGGGCTGATCAGTGCCAAGAAAGAAGACCTGCTCCTTTTTAGGGAGTGGGTAGGTGTCGACTCTCACCGCGAAGGCGGCGACCTTACCTGCGCTGCCGCTGAGCTCGAAAAGGCGTTTCGGGTCAGCGTTGTAGCGGTTGGGAAGGTCGGCTTCGAGATCGCGAATACGGCTGGGGTATTCTCTGTCCGAGGCGGGAGTGTCCTGCGCTTCTAGGTCGGCGCTATCAATCTGTCCACCTTCGAGACGCTCGAAGATCTGCTCAGGGGTCTCCCCTAGGTTTCGGATACCGAGGTGGTCGACGAGTTGGAGCTTACCGGCGGCATCGACCTGAGCGAAGAGTGATAGTTCGGTGTAGGACGAGCCACGCTTGCAGAGCGCTCCTCCCGCATTGTTCGCAATGCCTCCCACGATGGTCGCACCAATACTCGTAGAACCGATTACGGAATGGGGCGCGCGGCCAAGAGGGCGCAGGAGGTTTTCCAATTGGTGGAGGCTGGCTCCTGGTAGAGCCAACACCTGTTTGCCGCCATCAAGAAGCATGAGCTTGGTCAGTCGCCTTGAGTTGATGATGATTACGGGGCGGCCGTAGCCGCCTTCGCTAGGGCAAGAGCCCTCGGTCAGTCCGGTCTTAGCGCCTTGCATGATGATCACGCATCCGCTATCGACGCAATGCTGTAAGATGTGCCACTGCTGGAGTAGGGTCTCTGGAAAGATTACTGCGAGCGCGCCTCCGAGCCCCGAGCGAAAGCCTGAACGATAGTAAGCAGTTTTCTTCTCGCCCGTGAAAACGTTCTTTGCCCCAACTTCTTCTCGGAGTTTTTCGAGTAGATCAGGGTAGGGCATAATCGAAATGCTGAGTGCGCTTAATGCTCTAACTCGTAAGTTAACGTTTTGCCGGCGTGCTTGATGGTGACGTGATTCTGCCCGTCTGCGCGTTCAGTGGCTTCAGTGCGGCCAATAATTTTTGCGGGAATACCAAAAGATTCGCTCTGGGCGATGATGGCTTCGGCAGCTACGGGATCGCAATAGATTTCCATGCGGTGCCCCATATTGTAGACACGGAACATTTCCTCGTCGCTCGTGGCACTAGCTTTTTGGATGGCTTTGAAGATCGGAGGGACCGGCAGAAAGTTGTCTTTGATATGATGCACGCCAGTGCCGAAGCGGATACACTTTGTCTGGCCGCCGCCAGAGCAGTGAACCATGCCACGGATACTGTCTCGATTTTCAGTGAGCAGCTTTTTGATGATGGGAGCGTAGGTCCGGGTCGGACTGAGTAAAGCATCGCCGACTGTCATACTGGACTCAGGCAGTGGGTCGGTCATCTTATAGGGTCCACAGTAGAGGTATTGCTTGTCAGTGGTGAGGTCGACGGTCTCGGGGTATTTTTTTAAGTAGTAATCGCAGAGCAAATCGTGGCGGGCGCTGGTTAGACCGTTACTGCCAATGCCGGAATTTTCGAATGCTTCGTAGTTTGCTTGGCCGGATGATGCGAGGCCGACAATGGCTAAACCAGGGCGGATCTCGGCATTGTCGACCACATCGGTGCGATCCATAACGACGACCGCGCAGGAATCGACGGTCACGGTGCCAGTCAAGTCCCCGACGTCGGCTGTTTCGCCCCCACCGCTGTGGACGCCAACTCCGTATTCACGTAGAGTGCTTAGGAAGTCTTCGGTCCCGGATATCAGCTGGCCGAGTGCTTCGCCAGGAATGGCGCGGGCGTTGCGGTTGACTGTGCTGGAAATAAGAATGCCGTCAATCGCGCCGACGCAGAGCAGGTCGTCGATGTTCATTACGAGGCTGTCTTGCGCGGTCTTACGAAAGCCCGCGGGGTCACCTGTCTCGCGATAGTGCAGGTAGGCGAGGGTGCTCTTAGTGCCAGAACCGTCGGAGTGGATAATGTTACACTTATCTGCGCTGCCGGTCAGGATGTCGGCACCGATCTTGCAAAACGCACCGGGAAAAATGCCACGGTCAAGGTTGTCTACGACGGCGTGGACTTCGGACTTAGAGGAGGAGACGCCGCGTTGGGCGTAACGATCGGATGAGTTCATCATGAAAAAATGGGAATCTTTGGCGCGGCTATCTAGAACCGTTAATTTATGTTATGGCTAAGAAGTTTATGCATGGGGGCAGCTTGTTCTGGTAAATCATGAGTTCTGGACAAATATGTGCCACTGTAAACTGGGTTGTTTAAAGTGGAGAATGAGTTCCTTGTAATTGTTAATTGTAGCCCGGGCGCTCATTAAATTAGGTTACAGGTCTAAAAGATCGCCTGGCTGGGGGCCTGAAGTGCGGCGATGCGTGCCATGATTCTGCGTGAGGCTTCTAGGTATCTATCGGTGTGTGTTTTGCCAGGATCGATCTCGGCAGTAGTCATGGGTTGGCCGTAGGTGATGTGGATGTGCCCTCCGATTTTTGGGCCTTTGTCAGCGCGGCCAAAGACTTCGTGGGTGCCAAAGAGGCGAGTAGGTATAACGGTAGCTTTTGATTTGCAGGCGATCATACCTGCACCTGCCTTGGGTTCCATAAGTTGGCCGTCCATTGACCGTGTGCCCTCTGGGTAAATAGCGACAATGCCTTTGCACTTGAGCGCTCGGAAGATGGCTTTAAGGGATTTAATATCAGCATTTTCGCGGGCTACGGGGATGGTGCCGATCTCGCGTAGGGCTTTGCCGAAGAGTCCTTTAAACAGAGTATCGCGCGCAAAGTAGTTGATCGGCCTGTGGATACAGGCACCGATAGCGGGCGGGTCGTAGAAGCTAACGTGGTTGGCGGCGAAGATGACGGGACCGCATTTAGGCACATTTTGAAGGCCGCTCTGGGTATAATCGTAAAGCGTAGTGAAATACCACGAGGCAAGCACGCGTACGAGTTCGTAAAGCCGTGGGTTTGGAATGGAGCTGTCTGACATTGAACAATGACGGAGGACGAATACCCGTTAAGATCCTATAAGGTGGGTGATTTTTTCGATGACTTCTTCGAGGGTGTGGTGCGCGGTGTTGATTTGGGTGGCTCCCTTGGGGCAGACGAGCGGGGCTGCCTGGCGGGTTCTATCCATTTTGTCGCGGGCAGCAATAGAGTCGGTTTGCCCCTCTTTAGCACGGCGAGCGGCGCGTGTGGCCTCGTCGGCGTCGAGGAAAAACCGGTAAGCGGCCCCGGGGAAGATGATGGAGCCAATATCGCGTCCTTCCATTATCAAGCCAGCGTATTGTTGCTCACGAGCGAGGTCGGCAAGCGAACGCTGATAGGCGAAAAGTTTTTTGCGCACTTCGGGGATCGCGGCAAATTTGGATACCTGTGCATTCACCTCGGGCGAGCGAAGATCGGAGTCTACAGGGACTACGTCGTTTATACCAAGCCTGGCACTACGGCCATCGATTTGAGTGCTGAGCTTAAGTGCTTCTAGGATTTTTGAAATGGTCTCGCTTTGTTCGGCGTCTGCGCCAGATCCAAGAATCGCGCAGGTTAGAGTGCGGTAGTGCGAGCCAGTGTCCACGTGCATGAGCTCGAGGCGCTCGGCGAGTCCTTTAGAGGTGGATGATTTGCCCACGGCGGCGCCCCCATCGATGGTGATGATTTTAAAAGTATTGGAGCTAGGCATGGCGGAGTGAGTCGAGGGCATCGAAAAAGCCAGGATAGGTTTTTGCGCAACAGGTGGGGTCTTTGATCGCAAGCCAGGGTTTGCCATCGCCGAGTAGATCGTAACTAGCGAGCACGGCAAAGCTCATTGCGAAGCGGTGGTCTTCGTAGGTGTCGATACTGAGTAGCTTGCCTGCGTTGCGTGCCTGCATCGCGCGGGCGCGAAGCTCGTTGGGTTTGGGCTGAATGGTGAGGGCACCTTGTTCTTCTTTAACTAGCTGGCCGAGCTTGGAGAGTTCAGCAGCCATACCTGCGATACGGTCAGTCTCTTGGTGCCGGGTATGGGCAATACCTGTGATGCGGACGGAGTCGCCCAATAGAGGCGTAATTGCGGCGTAGGTAAGGAAGGTGTCAGAGATGCTGTTAAAGTTAATCTCGCGGTGGCCGCGCCGGAGGTCGTTGGTTGCGCTGCATGTAATCGTCCACTCGCTTTGGGCGGCATCGACTTGGAGGCCGTGTTGGGCGAGCACTTCAACGAAGTGGGCGTCGCTTTGGAGCGGATCGGCGCTCAGATTGGGGATACGTAGACTGCCCCCGTGGATGAGGGTGAGTGCCAGAAAGTAGCTGGCGGCGGAAACGTCTGGCTCGATCGCGTAGCTTCCCGAGGCGGGCGGGCAGTATGAGGCAAGGGGAATGGCGTATTCGCCGGCTTCGGTGGCCACGACAGGAGCGGCACCGAAGTCTTCACGCATTTTCGAAGTAATCGCGACGTAATGCGGACGAACCTCGGGGCAGATTAGCTTGATGGGGCTTCCTGCCTCTCCCGCGCCTTTTGGATTGCTTGGCGCGGCAAGGAGCAGGGCAGAGAGGATTTGACTGCTCGCGCTCGCGTCGACAGCGACTTTGCCCCCTTTGTAGCCTTTAGCATTGAGCGTGAAGGGGAAATGACTTGGCTCACCGTGAAATTCGAAATCGGCAGCTTCGAGAGTGACCAGAGACTCGAGCAGGCCGGCCATTGGGCGTTGGCGCATGGCTGCGTCGCCATCTAAGTGATAGACGCCCCCATCCTTGAGTGCGAGAAAGGCGGTTAGGAAGCGCGCAACTGTCCCTGCGTTGCCGACCTCGATGTGGGCGCTATTGCAAGGTATGTGGCCGCCTTGGCCATTGACCGTGATCTTGGCGTTAGCTTCATCGGATGTGGTTTTGAAGCCTAGTAGATCGAGCGCGGCTAGCATGATCTGAGTATCTCGACTAAAAAGAGCACCTTCAAGCTGAGTCTCACCATCTGCTAGAGCGGCGAGGATCAGGGCGCGGTTAGTGATACTCTTTGAGCCGGGAAGCGATAAGCTGTGGTCGAGGGTGCGGACGAGTGGTTGAATCGGAAGTGGGGCGGGCATGTTTTGAAAACGGAAATTTGTGAATGCTACTAATTAAAACTAGAGGCTATTTCGGAATTGTTTGCCTCGTTCTAAGCGTGCGATGAGTTCAGGTGTTTTTTTATCGAGCAGAGCGCCTTTAAGAGCCTGGAGTTCGCTTTCAAAGCCGTCGACTGCCCGGATTACTTCTTCGCGGTTTTGTTCGAGGATTTGCTTCCAGAGCGTTGGGTCGCCTGCTGCGATGCGGGTGGTATCACGAAGTCCACCGCCGGCTAGGCTCTTCCAGTTAGCGTCCATCCCCCCTAGGTAGCCGCACAAGCATGAAGCCAATAGGTGTGGAAGGTGGCTGATGTGCGCTACAATTTCATCGTGTTTCTCCGGGGTAGTGGTGACGACTCGCATGCCGATGGCTTTCCAGAGATTTTGTAGCCGTACAATCTCAGAGTCGCGGTCACCATCTAGCGGAGTGACGAAGCAGGCGGCACCATCGAACAAATTATGGCTGGCGTGGCCCATCCCCTTGAGTTCTGAGCCTGCCATTGGGTGCGAGCCGATGAAGTTAACTGCGATGCCTTGCGCCTCGCGACTAATCAGGTTCTTTGTGCTGCCGACGTCAGTAACTAGGGCGTCCGGTCGTATTGAAGGCACGACTTGTTTGATTAGAGGAACAATCGTTTCGACGGGGGTGCAGACTACGACTAGGTCACTGCCCTCGCAGGCTGCACTTGCTTGATCAAATATCGCATCGCACCAATCCGCCTGCATCGCCTGCGCGCGGGTCTCCGAGCGTCGTGACCAAGAATGCACTCGCTGGCAGAGCCCGCGCTTTTTCATTGTTAGAGCAAGTGAAGCGCCCAGCAGACCAGGGCCAAGTATTGAAATTTGGTGAAACATGTATGAATAGAGAAAATTTTATCCAGAATGCGTGTCGCGATGAGCGTGCTTACGAGTCTTTAGCCTTGCGACATTCAAAGCTGCTACTCATTTAATGCAGGCTACTTTTGTAGCGCCAGCCTCAATTTACCCATGGCAATTTTTAAGAAGCCCTCCCGTAAACTCCTTCTCCACGAAACAAGTGGTGTTAAAAAGTTCTTTAAAGGACTGCTCGTCGTCGTAACCACTCTAGTGGTTTTAGGCGGATTTTGGTTTTTGAGCAAGTTAGGGCCTAAAGATGTCGATTTCCGTGATTTTGACTTTACTGTAGAGCTGTCAGATACGATCAAAGCGATCCAGCAGGAGAGCATTGAACTGGAGGCGCAATTTGAGGAAGTGCTCGTTTTGCGGGAGCCACTTCTTGAAGATATTAATTTGCTCAAAAAGGCTCTGGATAAGCAGGAAGAGTATCTGGCCGCGACCACTGCAGTTGATTCCGAGGGCTATAATCGTCAAATGAATCTCGAGGAGCGCTACCAGAATCTTGCAGGGGCGTCTCTAAGAGCTGTTAGTTTGGATCTAGAGTCTCAGGCGGAGGCACTGGCCTCTAGCCGAGACTATGAGAATGCTAGCGCGAAATACCGCGAAGCCTATGAGCAGCAGAAGCAGATCAACGAAACTTTCCCCCTTAGTTTGTCTTACAACGTGGGTCGCGCGACTCGATTGCAGCGGCAAATCCTTAACTTCACGGCAGAACCTTTGCTCCAGCGCAGCCTCGCTTCTGAGAACGAAGCATCCCTTCTCATCGAAGCCAAGGAGTGGGGACAGGCCGAAGAGAGCCTACAAAGGGCGATCGACTTGCAGGATAAGCTAAATCGCGAGTATCGGGGGACTAATCAGGCCAGCGTGCCTCGCCTCGAAGGCCTACGCGTTAAATTAGTCGGCATTCGCTCTGGGCAAAGCTACGTGGAAGTGCAGCGAGTCGCAGGGCTTGCCGATGAACGCCTCGCTCTTAGCGAAAACCTCGAAGCAGCCGCCCTTTACCAAGAAGCGGCGCGCCTTCAAGTTCAGCTAAATGAGGCCTACCGTGACAGCCCTTACGCCTCGTCTGAGCGGGTCGCTGAATATCAGCGCAAAAGACAGACTTCAGAAAGTTTCGAACTCGGCTTAGAGATCGAGCGCAAGCGCGACTTTATGCGACAACTGCTCTCCGAGCGGCGCACCTTTGAGGCCGCTGAGGTGATCGCCTCCCTACGCCGGGATGTCCGACAGATGCAAGAGGCCTTTCCTCGTAGTTCGCTGAATGACGATGACCTGCAAGTCAAAATTCGTTATTTAAACCTGGTGCAGAGCGACCTCGGCTTCATTCAAGACCGTATTTACGGGGCGTTGTTGCCGATCCCCGAGACCGAGGGTTGGCACATGCTCCGCACCGAAGTACCACAAGTGCTCTACTCCCTCATCATGGGCACAAACCCTAGCCGTAACAAAGGTGACGTTTGCCCAGTCGACTCAATCAGCTGGATAGATGCGAAGGATTTTTGTGAGCGCCTTTCATGGATATTGGGGCAGTCTGTGCGCTTGCCGACAGAGAATGAGTTCCGCGAAGCCCTCGGCCGCCTGCGCTACGTAGTGCTCGAGGATCACGTATGGAGCGTTGTAGATGCCGACGGCGTGCCGCAAGCTGTCGGCACAAAAGAACCATTTGCTAGCGGCTTTTATGATCTGCTGGGTAATACCAGCGAGTGGCTTGAATCAATCGACCGTTTCGAGACTGAGGCTGCGCGGCATATCGGCGGACACGCGCAAGATAGTATCGAATCGATCTTCACCGTTCCTCTACGTGAAGCACCCCGCGGCGAGCGCAATCGCTTGACGGGTTTTCGAATCGTTGTTAAAATTTAATGGAATCTTCCCATGGCAACAACTTGTGATCTCCTCTATTAGTTAAGCCCCTTGTGTTGCATGGAATCGCAAGAACAGCCCCCTAGGCCCGAAGGGCTCCCGCGAAGAGCGAAGCGAGTTGTGCGTATTATCTATCTAGGGATGCTGATTTTCATTCTGCTGCCTTTTCTCTTAGTGTGGCTCACTGGTTCCATCCGCTTCTAGTTGTATTAATTATCTTGATCGATTTTACACTTCAGGGTGCGCACTGCGTGACTTATATGCCATTACCTGGGGCATAGGCTTAGGTAGCTTGATCGCCTCTATGCATGACGTTCGGATGCAGTTGTGAACAATTGGCGGGAGTGGATTGGCCACGAGAACTGGATAAAGATCGATCCAGGATTGACCTCGTCGGGCTGGTAGAGAGAGGGGCTGCTAGGTATTGCCCCTATATGGCGCTCAGTGCCACAGATTAGCAACGTTCGTAAAGAATTGGGCTAGACTTGAAAATTCACGAACCTTTGGGTTGCATAGTTTTTGTTTTGAATCACCGTATTGCCCGTATAGTATTAGAGCGCTCGAAGAAATATCTTTGTGATATTTAACAAACACTAATCTATAAAAAGGAGAATCAATATGAACGCAAAAATCAAAAAAGGCTTCACTCTCGTGGAAATTATGATCGTAGTTGTTATCATCGGTCTCCTCGCAACAATGGCTATCCCGGCCTTCAAAAAGGTTCGTGAAACATCACAAGAGAAAGCGATCCGCAGCAACCTTCGCCAGCTAGCTTCGGGAGCGGACCAATATTTTATCGAAAACGGTGTCACTACCGTGTCACTAAGTGATATTGTCGGCGCGGACGCTTACGTGGAGTCTCTCAATGCAGTCGCGGGTGAAACGTATCCAGCTACAATTACCCAAGGCACAGATATTGCGGTGACTGGCAGTCCACTCAGTCCGCAACCCTCGGTTGATTTCTAGCCTAAACTTGCTTACAGTTTAGCAACAACCTTATGCAAAAGCACTAGCCGTCGGTTCGCCGAGCGGCTTTTTATGCTTTCAAATGCAGAGAACCGCCCCGCGTGTAAGGTCACTGCAGTTAGGAGAGTGACTAAGCGCTACGGTCACGCTGGAACTAACTCGTATTCTACACTATCACTGCGAGAGGGGCAGCCAGAAGTGAAAACTACTACCCTCGGGTGAAGAGTGGGCCAGTTCGATATTTCCGCGGTGGCCGCGAAGGATGCGTTTGCTGATAGATAGGCCTAACCCTGTGCCGTCGGGACGGTCAGTGAGAAAGGAGTCGAAAATATCAGACTGAATCGATGTAGGTATGCCACTTCCATCATCTGTAATCGTGAGGTGTGCAGTATTCTCGTCCGCCGAAGTTTCAAGTCGGATACGACCGCCCTCAGGCATGGCTTGCGTGGCATTGAGCACGAGGTTGAGCATCACCTGGAGAATTTGCCCTTTGTTTACGTCAACATGAATATTACTCACCAGTGGTTCAAATTGTAGATCAATTTTTTGTTGATGCAGCTTAAGGCGCATAAGTTTGAGTGTGTCATCAACCAGCGCGTTGAGGTCTTGCCGCGTATGCATGCCTTCGCGCGTACGACCGAAGCCCAGTACCCGCTCGACGAGTTCTTCTAGTTGGTTCAACTTCTCGCCGATAACTTGAACATCCGTATGGCGCGGATCTTTATTGGTAAATTGCAGGTCAAGCGAATCAAATAGGAGTTTGATCACGGTTAATGGATTGCGTATCTCGTGCGCGATTTCTGCCGCGATCATTCCTAGAGTGGTTAGCTTCTCATTGCGCCGCAGAGACTCTTCGCTTGCGAAGATTCGTGAGTAGAGGCGCGCGTTCTGAATGGCCAGCGCTCCAATCTCTGCAAACGTTTGGAAGACTTTACGCTCTTCGTTATTAAAACGGTGCGGCTGTTTGGTATAGGCAATGATAACGCCAATAATCTCGTTTCCAAAAATGATCGGTGATGCGAGCATTGAAACAAAGCCCTGCCTCTGTAAAATAAGCAGAAACTCATTTTCTTCAGTGAAATTTAAATTCGTGACTTCTACCTGTTTCCTTCGATAGATGGCCGCACCGAGTGCACTCTGACTGAGTGGAATCGTGGCAGTTTCCTTGATCGTTTCATCTCCAGCGATCAAGCTATGCAGATGCAGCTTTTCACCCTCAGAACCAAGCTCAAAAAATGCACTACCATCGGCATCCATCAGATGTCTGCCCTGCCTCGCGAGTGTTTCCATTAGCATATCACTGTCGATTTCGCCAGCGAGTCGCTGACTCATCACCACGAGTGATTCCAGCTGATTAGCCTTTGCCCGCAACTGCATGACCAGCCAGAGCCTAGAGATTACTCGGGTGGCCTCATTGGTTAGCAAGGTAAGGATTTTAAGCGATGATTCGCCGTAGGCATCCAGTTCTTCGCTGTCGACGTTAACCACCCCGATGACGGTGCCGTGATCTTCCATCGGCACGGCCATCTCGGAGCGAATATTCGGGCGGATAGAGATGTATCGAGGTTCGTCCCTCACATCGTTAACGACCAGTGCGCGCCCGTGCAGTGCTGCCCAACCTGTGATGCCTTGCCCGAGCGAGAGCTTCATGTCTTGCCAGTCGTTGGGCAGCCCAAACGAAGCTTCAAGTTCTAAGGCCTTGTTTTCGGGATTGATCAATGAGATAGAAGCGCTGCTAGGTTGTAGCACACGGACGATTTCGTCGAGAATCAGCTGCAAGGCTTCCTCTGTTTCGTCGGTATCGGATACGAGGCTACTGATTCGGTAAAGCGAATCAATAGCTGTCTGCTCGGTAAGGCTAGGGTCCATTTAAGCCTAAGCTTTGGTAGTTTCGAACAGCAGGTCGAACCTCGATTTACTCCTTTACAATCTTATCGAGCTCTTCGCGTAGCTCTATCAAGGCAGAGGTGTGTGTGCCTGCTTCGCTTTTCTCGGGTTTTATGTAAAAAGTATCCATTGCTACGCCCCGCTCAGTCGCGATTCGGGCGAATCCTATATCGAAATTCATCTTAGTGATTAGTCGTGAGATTCGATAAAGCAAGCCGATGCGATCGCTGGCTTGCACCTCGATAATTGTTTGCTTGAGCGAGAGTTCGTGATACACTTCGACACTCGGCGGGAAGGGGGCGGGGAGCATATCTTTATTCTTTGTTTTCGCTGTAATTTTGGCTTCTAGCTCATTAATCGCGGGCATAAGGTCTTTTTCTTGCATCAAGGCCTCGTCGAGACGTTTTTCGAAGATCTCAAGCGCCTTTTTGTCGCTGACTACACCCCCATCTGGATCGATGATGTAGAAAGTATCGATCGAGATGTGGTCTTTACGAGTGATTGCCTTCGTGCTAACTATATTCACTCCCGCAAGGGTGAGTGCGCCAGCTAATTTGTAGAAGAGCCCTGCGCGATCCCACGTGACGACATTAACCACCGTCATACTGAGGTCGATATCGTCATGCCAGTGGATGATCGGTCTGAGTGTGCCCATTGAATAGGCAGTTTGAATCTGGGTCAGCAGGTCGTTGACCATACGTAGATGTAGTTCAATGTCTTCCTGGTCGGTATTTATAAAGTAACGCTCAGGAAGTAAACTGAAGTGCGCCTCGATTTCTTCTTCCGAGATGCCTTCGGTCTTTTTTTCGAGTATTTGTTGGTGCAACATGCTAATTAGGTCTTTTCGTTTTTGTTCGATTATCTCGTCATCTTCAAACTGCTCCAGCGTTCGAACATACAGGGTGCGGTGCATGGCGTCTTTGTAACTGTTCCAGAGTGTAGGGGCAGTACCGCGCGCATCGCAGTAGGTATGAACGTAAAGAAATCTGAGTTTTTGCGGGTCTACTACGAATTTGGCGAAGGAAGCCGCCGTTTTAGGATCGTCTAAATTAAAACGTTGCCAGAATCGTGCCATTTCCAGATGATTGCGGATAATAAATAAAATTTGTTCTTGTTGCCCACGACCGATGTTGAATCGATTTAGTATAGGCTGGGCAATGCGCACGCCGCTAACATCGTGGTTTTTGACCCCCTCTGCCTTACCTATGTCGTGTAAGAGCAAGATCAAATAGAGCAGTAAAGGGTCATCATTTTTGCGCAGCTGCTTTTCGTAGCGGCCGTATTCGTCGTCGTGTTTACTAAAGACTCGGTCGAGATGGCGGATCGTCCGTAGCACGTGCGCATCGGCCGTATAGCGGTGGTAATATTCGTGCTGCACCATGCAGGTTAGCTCGCCAAATTCTGGCAAATAGCGACCAAGTACGCCCATTTCGTGCATCTGCATGAGGATCGGGTAGACCTCGCCCGGGTTGCGGAGGATAGAGCAGAAGCTCTTGGCCGCCGAGGCACTGTTGATGAGCGAGTGGTCGATCAGAGGGATCGAGCGCGTAATTAAGAAGCGCAGGTCGGAATCCAGCTTGGCGCCGAACTGTTGAGCGAGGCGGAAGATGCGGATCAGGCGAACTGGGTCGTCTTGAAAGACGTTCGGGTTGTCGGCTGAAAGCACTTTCTCGTGCAGTTGAAAGCCTTCTACCTGCTTGACTGGTAGATGTTGGTGCGCACGCAATGCCTCACGAAAGCTGATGCGGCCTTTGCTGCCAGTGGATGTTTCTAGTGCCATCCGCTCTTTCAGTATTTCGCTGCTCTGGTAAATCGTGCGGGCCGCAGTATAGTAATCCTTCATGAAGGATTCGACGCGTTCGAAAATATCCTCTTGGGGATAGTTTAAATATTGGGCAATGTTGGGTTGCTGTTCTAGGTCGAGCTTATCAGTCGGCCGACGATTTTGCATGTGTAATTCTGTGCGCGTGCGTAGTAGGAAGTCGTAGGCCTCGACCATGGCCGCGCGCTCGTCGTCGCGCATTAGCTTTGCCTTGACTAAGTCGCGAAAGGATCGAAACCCGTATTTAATATGCGCCATCCATAGAATATTCTGGTAGTCGCGCAAGCCGCCGACGCCATTTTTGATATCTGGTTCCTGCAGGTAGATGGTGTTACCCGATTTAGCATGGCGAGCCAGTTCGTTTTCGAGGCGTTCTTGGATGTAAACTTTAGAGTTCTCCGATTTAACGAACTCCTCGAAGTGGCTACGCATACTCTTATAGAGAGGCTCGGAACCACAAATCACGCGCGATTCCAAAATAGCGTTCTTTGATTGCACCTCTTTGCTGCACTCGTCGATCACCTCCTTCGCATTGCGCGAGGCGTGACCAACCTTTAGCCCTAGATCCCAAAGAGGATAGAGGATTTCTTCAGTCACAAGCTCTTGGAATTTTTTGAAGGCTTTGCCGCCTGCCTTTAGCGGGTAGAGGAACATCAGGTCGATATCGCTGTGCGGGTTCAGTTCCCGTCGCCCGTAGCCTCCCGTCGCTAGAATTGCCATTTTACAGGGCAGCGCGCCGTGCTCGGTCGTGTAGAGATCGAGAGCAGCAAGAAAAAGGTTTTCAACCACCACATCGATCATCGCGGCGCGCGCCTGGCAGACCTTCAGCCCTGATTCGCCTTTCCGATGCATACGCTCCAGCATCACATTTTCCAACTCCACATAGCGCTTGTAGGCGGGCAACTGCTTACTGCGAGAAACGCCAGGATCGAAAAACAGCCGCTTTTGGGCGTGTTGATGAAGGCGGCGAAAGAGCGAGTTATCTTGAATGGGCATATGCCGTGAAAGTGCTTGAGTCGCTCAAAGAACCTCATTTTTGCGCTTCGCGTCAAGTGAGTTCGCTAGCTTGTTAGAGCTGCGGTAAATAAATCGCTTTCGCTTTTGACCCCGCATCGCTTTCTGTTTCTTCTTTCTGTTCTCCTAAAATAAGAAAAACAAAACACTAAACATTATGCAAATCGCAGACGGAACAGTCGTCGCAATGGACTATGCGCTCAAAGACGACGATGGAACATTACTCGATCAATCTCAACCCGGCCAACCGCTGACCTATCTACACGGGCATAAAAATATCATCCCTGGCCTAGAAGCTTCCCTTGCTGGGAAAGCTGTAGGTGAAACTCTAGAAGTGCGCGTCGCTCCAGAGGATGGCTACGGTGAGCCCAATCCTTCGCTCGAGCAAGTGGTGCCTCGCGACCGTTTTCAAGGGGTGGAATCGCTCGCAGTGGGCATGCAATTTCAAGCCAACACAGAGCAGGGGCAGGTCTCTGTCCGCGTGCTCAAAATCGATGACGATGACGTCACTGTAGACGGGAACCACCCGCTTGCGGGTAAGCACCTTAACTTCAACGTCACTGTGCTGGAAGTTCGTGCGGCGACTGAAGAAGAGATTGCACGCGGCCATACCCAATTGGGTGGCGGTTGCTGTGGGGGTGGCGGCGAAGGCGGCGAATGTTGCAGTGAGGACAATGAACGCGCAGAGGGCGAATGTTGCAGTGAGGGCAATGAAGGCGCAGAGGGCGAATGCTGCTCGAACTAATTCAGCCCTACATTTAAAGTGAGAGCCCTCCCTACTTTTACAGGCGGGGCTCTTTTTTTGAAGGCTAGCGTTACCCCTAAAACTGATCTGTGACTAAAACCGTCGCTGGCTCGTCAGCGCTCAAGTTTGTGCCAGTCACATATGGCTGCAGGTAGTTCCGGCCCTTCGCGAGCGTGGTCCCACTTAGTCTGTCGGTCACTCTGCCTTTCACTACGTGGATGAGGCGGGCACTTTTGCCAGCGGCTAGCTCCAGTGAGCAGTCGCCAGGCTGCAGCTCAAATTTGCGGATTCGAAACTCCTTACAGTCGGCCAGCGTCTGCGCTCCCGGTACGATCTTGAGAGTCCCCGGCTCGTAGTCGTTAAAGTCGATCGATTGGAGTGATTCCTCGAGGTGCAATTGTCGCGGGGCACCGTCTAGTCCTACACGTCCCCAGTCGTAGACTCGGTAGGTTGTATCCGAGTTTTGCTGGATCTCTAGAATCAAATTGCCCGCGTCGATCGCGTGCATACGGCCGCTCTCAACGAGGATCGAGTCGCCTGGTTTTACGGGGAAACGATGCACGCAGGTGGCCACTTTATTGTCTTTAAGCGCTTGAGTGAATTGTTCGCGGGTGACGCCTTGTTTCAGCCCAACGATCAGCGAGGCATCTTCGTCACAGTCAGCGATGTACCAATTCTCGGTTTTTGGTTCGCCGCCCAGTATGGGTGCGATCGCGGCAGGCGGATGCACCTGGAGCGATAAGCGATCTTGGCAATCAAGCCATTTAATTAGTATTGGAAATGGTATCGAACCCTTGCGCCCTGGCCCAAGAATATCCGCCGGGGCGCTTTCCAAAAGCTCGCGGATGGTTTTACCTTTGTGAGTGCCTTCGGCGACGATTGACTGCTCACCCTTTCGGTCGACCAGTTCCCAGCTCTCGCCGATCACTCTGCCTTCGGGGAGCGTGCGCCCCAGTTTAAGTTCGAGACCACGACCGCCCCAAACGCGGTCCATATAGAGTGGGGTGAACGACATTAATTCCATATAAGTTTTATTGCTGGATTTTCAGGTGGATGCGATACTCAATCGAACCTTGTTATTCACGTATTCGCACGTAATTTTAATCCAATTATATGGCACGCAAAGCAAAGAAGAAAATCGCAAAAAAGAAAGTAGTCTCTCAAAACCCGCGTAAGGCGCAATCGCGGCCAGTCTGGGCCTTGCTTCTTTTTACGATCGCTGCCCTTGTCGCGGTTTCGATTTTTGACTATAATTCGGGACAATACAACACAACCCCTCCCTCTGACATCAATGCAGTTGGCCTAGTGGGTAGCGGCATTGGCTTCCGCGGCTTTCACTATCTCGGAGTCGCGGTATTTTTAATTCCCGTCTTTTTATTCTGGTTTGGTGTTCGGCTGCTCATCCAGCAGGAGCGAGGAAAGCGTACCTTGGTTGCGATCGCTTCACCCATCGCCATTCTCTTTGCGGCAGGGCTCATCGAGTGGATCTACCCTTCCGCTAACGGAGTAGGCAGCATCTTCGAAGATCAAATTTCAAATTATTTAGGGGGCGTCTTTGGCGAGTTCCTGTATCAAAAAGTTCTTTACCCGCCGCTTGGTGATTTTGGGTCATTCCTTATTATGCTTATGGGCTTCATCATAGGCTCGATCCTCGTTTTCACTGACAACCTCGGGCGCTTCCTAGACTACTTGCAAAATGCCTACCGTGACTTCCTCGCCAACCGCTCTGAGTCTAAGGAGGTGCGGAAAGCTCGCAAAGCGGAACTCGCAGCTGCCAAACTTGTCGCCAAAGAAGAGGTCGCTCGCGCTAAAGCCCAATCAAAACTCGAACGTGCTGCCGCGAAAAAAGACAAATCGGAGAAGTCCGCTCAAAAAGAAGCCGAAGAGCAGCCCGAGGATGCAGAGGATGCAGAGGATGGCGAAGCTCTCGAAGATGACCGCAAACCTTCACTGCTCAGAGGCGCACCCACGCCCTTGTCCACTACCAGTGTAACCCCAGTCGCTAAGGCTCCGGCCAAGAAGAAGATAATCTCGAAGCCTCAGGTTCCAGAGCCCGAGCCGAAGAAACCCGCCCTAGACCCTGCCACGATCAAGATCATCTCTGGTGAAAAGGCTGAAAAGTCCGTAGCTAATATTCCTGAACGACGAGGTGACTACATCTTTCCGCCGCGCGGACTGCTATCTGAAGCGCCCGACAGGATCGATGCCTCCCCCGAAGATCATGCAGGCACGATGAACGCGCTCGTGCGCACGCTCGAAGAGTTTGGGGTTAAAGTTATCCCTGGCGAGATTCACACCGGCCCGGTCATCACACGCTACGAAGTCACACCTGCGGCGGGTGTCCGTGTGGAAAAGATCGTTAATCTCGATAAGAACATCGCCCTCGGCCTCAAAGCGATGTCCGTGCGGATTCTTGCCCCCGTCCCGGGGAAAGGCACCGTTGGTATCGAGGTGCCTAACAAGATTGCGCAAGCCGTTTGTATGCGTGACATCATTGAATCGAAAGCGTGGGACGATGCTGGAGCCGAGATCCCCATCGTATTGGGGCAAGATGTGACAGGTAAGCCCATGGTCATGGATCTAACCAAGATGCCTCACGTGCTCATCGCCGGTTCCACTGGTTCGGGTAAGACCGTTTGTATTAACGCTGTCATCGCGTCGCTCCTTTACCACTCCGGGCCCGAGGACCTTCGCTTCATTATGGTCGACCCCAAGGTAGTGGAAATGCAGATGTATAACTCGCTGCCGCACATGCTCATCCCCGTGGTGACCGAGGCCAAGAAAGTACCTGCTGCCCTCAAATGGCTGATCGCCGAGATGGAGCATCGCTATCAGATTTTTGCTAAGACGAACGTGCGTAATATTGCAGGCTTTAATGCCAAGCTCCTGAAAGATAAGGCGGAGCAGGCTAAGGCTGAAGCTATGGAGTCGGACATGAGCCCCGAAGAGCGGAACGCCCTTCAGCAGGTCGAAGTCCCCCGCGATGACGATGCCTTCGAGGTCCCACGTAAAAAGTTGCCTTACATCGTCTGTATTATCGATGAGTTGGCCGACCTAATGATGGTCGCACCCGCAGATATTGAGACCTGCATCGCCCGTATAGCCCAACTCGCACGCGCCGCTGGCATCCACCTTATTTTGGCTACCCAGCGCCCGTCGGTGAACGTCATCACGGGCGTGATCAAGGCCAACTTACCCAGCCGCATTTCTTTTAAGGTAGCGTCCAAGATCGACAGTCGCACCATTCTCGATGGCGGTGGCGCTGAAGCGCTGATTGGCAAGGGCGACATGCTCTTCATTCCTCCCGGCACTTCGAATCTGGTGCGCGCCCAAGGTGCCTTCGTTTCCGACGACGAGATCGAAGCCATCGTCGAATTCCTCAAAGAGAATAACGACCCACCAGAGATCGCTAAAGAGGTGCAGAAGCAAATTGATGCTGGCAGCGACGATGGAGTCGCGGGCGACGATGGTGGCCCCACTGATGGGGATGAGCTCTTGCCCGGGGCTATCGACGTACTTCGCAGTACAAAGCGCGCCTCCACCTCGATGCTTCAGCGTCGTCTGCGTATCGGTTACAACCGTGCGGCTCGCCTCATGGAAGAGCTTGAAGAGCGTGGCATCGTAGGGCCCGAAAACGGCTCCAGCCCACGTGAGATCATGGTCGATCTCGACGAGATGTAGTGAGCATTAAAAAGCGCACGGAGTGATCGGCGAGCCCTCAGCAAAGGTCTCGAAACTCTTCGCATGTTGTAACAATTGTGTGACGATGGGCTCTCTTTGCTTGGCTTATCGCAAAATACAGACAAAACCCATCAACATCTAATATGGCAGAATTTTTTATGATTATCGCCTTTGCGATGGCAGCTTATGCTATCGTGGCTAACGACTCGATACAGAGCCTCGGGACTTTCCTCGCGTCGAATGCCAAACGCCCATGGTGGGTTCTCTGGATTTGGATTTCCGGGATTATGGTCGTGACTGTTTCTTGGGGGTGGTTTGCCAACGGAGGGGATCCGGCTTTCGGTCGCCTGTCCGCTGCGGGTAAAAATATACCACACCCCCACGATATCGGCGGCATGATCACTTGGCTCTTTTTACTGCCGCCACTATGCCTCGTAATATTGACCCGGATGGGCATCCCCGTGAGTACATCTCTACTCGTCCTCACAGGGTTCAAAGGCCTCGTTGCCGCACAACAGGGTAAGACTCCAGGTGCCGCGGTCGATCTCTTTAAATCCATGATGGAGAAGTCGCTCGTTGGCTATGCCATCGCATTCCTGCTGGGACTCATCTTGTTTTTTGCGGTTATCTACCTACTGGAGAGGAAGGTCAAAGCTGACCAGGAAGACGGCAACAGCGCCAAGGCTTTGCACCCCAAGTGGTTAGTCTTTCAGTGGCTTTCGACAGGGTTTCTATGGTCGATGTGGCTGGTTCAGGACCTCGCTAATATTTTTGTTTATCTACCCCGCGAGCTTTCCTGGTGGGGCTTGGCACTCTCGCTCGGAGGCATGGCCTTACTGCAAGGTTACCTGTTTAAAGAGAAGGGCGGAAAGATACAGCGTGTTGTGACGAGTAAGACCAACACACTGGATGTTCGCTCCGCCACCTTTATCGATTTACTCTACGGCTTAGTGCTGCTCTTTTTCAAGGTCGATTATATTCCCAAGCTGTTTACAGCGATGGGGATGGACGTCCCTTGGCCCGAGAAAATGCCCATGAGTACCACCTGGGTTTTCCTCGGTCTGCTGGCCGGACGGGAGGTTGGCATCGCGCTTCGGCTTCGCCACCGCAGCAAGAAGAAAGTGTCTAAGCTCATCTTCAAAGATGCCGGTAAAGCCTTCTTTGGTTCGGGTATTGCGGTCGTCTTGGCACTCTTCCTGCCACTCCTCATAAAGCCAGTCAACGAGGCGATCCACGAGAAACCGGTATCGGTAGAAGCGACACAAGCCACCGCTACTCAGATGCCTTAATTTACTAACAGGGTGCATGTTAGGTAAGAATTACTATACACAGGGGCTAAATATTTAAATGTGTCATTATCGTTACGCTCACGTTACGGCGCTGTGATTTTCTCATTGTGCAACCACTTTGATATTGTGCCCCTAAATGAGGTGAGCAGAAGAGTGCGTGTTTATCCTGCCCCAATAAAATATGGCGGGTTAATTGTTCCAAGCGACAAACAATGAAAACATCTTTTAAGTTAACCGCCTTGCTGATTGCATCTGCCTCTGCACTCACAGTTACGCCACTAAGCGCGATTAAAATTGTCGTTCCCGATGAATATAAAGATCAGGTCGAGGCTATCAAGGCAGCCGAGCGTTCCGAGCGGAAACAAGAGCTTCAAGGGGCGAACGAGTCCGCAGATTCCGGGCTGACTGTAGATTTATCTAAAGGCGAAGCGGAGGACAATCAGAGCCCCGAAGACGCTGCCGATGAATTCCTCGTCCAGTCCGTCATCGAAGCGACCGATGCGGCCACAGAATTTGAACTTAATCTAGCGGCTGGTGAAGGCATCATCTCCGGCCAAATCATCGATAAGGAGAGCGGCCAGCCACTCAGTGGTGTGGCTATTCTACTCGAAGATACTAATATCGCAACAGTCACCGATAGCGAAGGCCGCTATTCCATCGGACCCGCCCCTGCCGGCGAATACACTGTCAGCTTTGTTAAAACTGGCTACATCGAAGCCAACGTCACCGACTACGCGATCGTGGGCGGTGAAGTCAGTGTCTTCCCCTTTGGGCTTCCCCCACGCCCAGCGGATATGTCCGACGAGGTCTATGAGCTCCAGGACTTCACGGTGACGGCTGAAGAGGCCAATAATATCATGCTTCAATTAGAGCTTACGATGAATTCGGATTCTATCTTGAGCGTCATGAGCTCGGAGGACTTCTCGAAGTTTGCAGCTAGTGATATCGGTGATGCGGTTAAGCGTGTTTCGGGAGTCTCTGTGGTTGGAGGCAAGTATGCGGTTATCCGTGGGCTTGGAGACCGCTATGTTTGGACGACTATGAATGGCCTGCCTATTGCGAGCCCTGACCCTGATAGGCTTGCGGTGCAATTGGATCTTTTTCCGTCCTCTTTGTTTGAATCGATCGCTGTTAGTAAAACTTTCACGCCAGACCAATCAGCTACAGCGACTGGCGCGATCGATCTAAAGCTCAAGTCCTTACCAGACGAGTTCTTCATGAATGTGTCGACGAGTGTCGGGTTTCATTCGATTGCAACTGGTAATGATAAGTTTTTGGTCAATGATCGAGGCGGCTCTATGGATCAGTTTGCTATGGGTGCTGAGGATCGAGGATTGCCTGATGGGGCTAAAGAATTCCCAGAAGATCTAACTAAGCCTGTGAACACATTACCCTTTCCGATTACGGGTACGATTACGCAGGCTGAGAAAGATGCCGCTGTCGCAGAAGCAGTTGCAATAACCAATTCAATTGGGCGTGAATTCCATAATTATGGCGATGCTCCCGGTCCCGATTACGGCGTTAAATTCAGTTTTGGAAACGCCCACGATGTGAATGATCGTATTCGAGCGGGCTACTTTGGGGGACTTAATTATAGCCGTAAGTTCCGTATGATTGAGGAAGCTGATTACTTCCGTAGTGCAACCGAAACATCTGGGACCGCGACACTAAGCCCGGAAAACTTCGTCGATCCTGACGTAGCTATTGGCTATAGAAATCAATTAAGGACTGAGGCGACAGCGACCAGTGTGCTTTCGTGGCTCGTAGGTTTTGGCTTGGAGATAGGTGAGGATCATCAATTTAGCTTGAGCCGTTTAGATCTGCGCCAAAGCGAGAATGAGAACGTCCGTCTCGTCGGTGACGTTTATAATGAGTTCCCGTTCTCCTCGGATTCTGGAGTTCCAGATTCTTTGGATACGGAGATTGCTGAATCTCTGCGCTATACGGAACGTCGTCTGATTAGTGACCAAGTTGCAGGCGGCCACCGCTTTGATCTGCCTTCCTATGGAGTTTTCGATGAGCTTGAGATCGAGTGGGCAGTTGGAAGAGATACAGCCACTCAAGAGGAACCTGGTTACGTTCAAACGAGGACAATTGTTTTGGATAATGGTGATCTGACACTAGCGCAGGATTCTACCGCTGCGGGTTCTGCAAGCCCGTCATTTGTAATTTGGCGTGAAATTGAAGAGGAGAGAGACAATCAGAGAATCGATTTCAGCTTTAAGGAAACATTTGCGGACGGCTTCGATACGAAGATTAAGTTCGGGGCATTAACGAGTCAAGGTGATCGCACTGTCTTTGACGAGTATATCTCGTTGCTTGGCGACGATTTATCTGCCGCGGGAGATACTACTGTGGATGCCTCCGATGATCCCGACGCACCGCTTGAAAACTTTAATGAGCTTGATGCGGCTGGATATGCTATTGCGGCTGATGTTTCACTCGAGACTGAGCAGGAGGGTCGCTATTTCATGGTCGAGCAGCAGCTGTTTGAAAAATTTCGAGTAATCGGTGGCTATCGACATGAGAAGAATTCCGCCGACGTTCAGGTTAATGGCGAATTGCAGTTGAGGGGCGCGGGGAGTAATAACCCTTTGAAAGACTTACCTACTGCTGGAGGATATGAGGATGATCGTTGGCTTCCCGGTCTGACTTTTATCTACCAACCAACTGATCGAATGAGCCTTAAGTTAGCGTATTCTAAAACATTGGCTCTACCTTCCGCCCGTGAGGTATCTCCTTATGCGTCGTCGGTGTTCTCCGGCTCTGATATCGACGTAGGGAATCCGAACCTTAGCCCATCGAATGTAGAAAATTTCGACATTGGATTTAGTTGGTTCAATGAAAGCGGCGATTCGTTTGGAGTCACACTGTTCCATAAAGTTGTAGATAATCGAATAGAAAAACTAAACGGAATAGGTGCTGACACATTTAAAGCCGAATTGGTCGATCCCGATCCACTTGACTACAATAATTACCAAATCCTGACGTTTTCGGATAACTTGGATGCTGCTCTCTACAGTTGGTATAACAACCCAAATGAAGCGACACTTACCGGAATAGAAGTCGAAGGCCGTAAATCATTGGGGTTTCTACATGATTCGTTACGCGACTTCTCGCTTGGAGGCAATTTTACTTATATTGAGGGCGAGGTGGATCGATTCCCAATTGAAATTGCTGCGAAGACCTTAGCTGGGCGCCCAATCGAAGAAACCAGGGCGCTTACAAATCAGCCTGAGTATATTGCGAATGCAGATTTAACTTACGATAACCCCGATTGGGGTCTTCGAGTTTCATTGATTGCATATCATATTAGCGAAGTCCTGCAAGGGGTCTCGTTTGTCGACTCATACGATTTTTATGGTAATGCCTACACATCTCTGGATTTGACGGCATCGAAAACAATCAAAGAGAATTTGAAGGTAAGCTTTTCAATTAAGAACATAACAGATTCTGAAAGAGGGACTTACTATGACATTGAGGGTGACGATGTAGACCGAGATACATATAAAGTAGGGCAAAGTATGTCGCTGGGAATTAATTATGAGTTTTAACTACTTTGTAACAATTAAGACATCCGATGTACACACTCTTATCTTAAGTTAATATTGCGGGTCATTTCTCGATCTGCTCAACTCTAACAAAACATAAATTAAATGAAAAAAATTACTTCAATCGCAACACTAGCAGCTACCATTGGCTGCTCTGCATACGCTGGCGTTTCTAGCGTGGCAAATTCTGCTGGTCTCTATGAGATTTCAGATCCGATCGCTTCTACTGTTACTTTGGACAGCTCTAAAGAGTATCTCCTGACAGAAGTTGTGTATGTTTCTGATGCTACCATCAACATCCCTGCTGGTACCGTAATCCGAGGTGTTATTGGCCTCAAGGATGGTTCCAACAACGTGACCCAAGAGCCTGGCACATTGGCTATCACGCGCACTGGCCAGATCAATGCAACTGGAACACCTGCTGATCCTATCATCTTCACTTTCGAATCAGATCCAGCTCCAAAAACAGCTCCAACAGTGCCACTATCAGGTGATACACTCGTTACTGGTCTTTGGGGCGGTGTGATCATCTTGGGTAATGCTCCAATCAATAACGATCAGTCAGCTGATAATTCATTGCTCACCCCTGGCACCGACTTCATCGAGGGTCTTGTTGAGCCAAACCCATCGGATGCAAGCCCTGACCTTCGCGGTGTTTATGGCGGTGACCGTCCACACGACAGCAGTGGTGTGATTCGTTACGTATCTATCCGTAATGGTGGATTCAATCTGTCTGCAGCCAATGAAATTAACGGCCTTACAATGGGTGGTGTTGGTGATGGCACTGTTCTCGAATACGTCGAAGTTATCGCAGGTCAAGATGACGGATTCGAGTGGTTCGGTGGCACAGTCAACTCGAAGTATCTCCTTTCTGCGTATAACAACGATGATGCCTTCGATTACGACCAAGGGTTCAGCGGTCTTGGCCAGTTCTGGGCAGTCGTTCAAGCTGACAATGGCAGTGATGGCGATAAAGGCGGTGAATTCGATGGTGATGACCAGGCTGGTGCAAAGCCATATGGCATTCCTGTTATCTATAACATGACTGTTATCGGTGGAAAAGGTGGTCAAATCGACTACGACAAAAATGCTGGAGGTTCACTCTTCAACTCGATTATTCTCGCTTCTGGCCAAGGCACTTCTCTTGACCTTAATTCAACATGCGGTGACATGGCAGATGCTGGTAACCTTCAGATACGTAGTAACGTTTGGCACTTAGATGTCGACAACGCTAGTGTTGAGACAGCAGCTGTTCATGGTGATAGTGCCGATGCAGATGCTATCTTGGGTTCCGATAACTACTTCTCGAATCCCTACCTTGGTGGTGCTAACTACGCAGTAATGGGTTCCACTGGTTCTTCAAAGAAACGCTACGAAGTCGGCGGTGTCTACCTCAAGCCACTTGCTTTCGCAGGTAACGATGCAACTGACTCAACTAAGCTTGAGCCATACATCGCACTCTACTTCGATGCGGTTAACTACATGGGTGCTTTCTCACCAGCTACCACTCCTTGGACTGATGGATGGACCGTGCCTTCACAACTTGGTTACTTCGCTGACTAATACAGTTTTTGTAACTACTAAAATAGGAAATAATAATGAAAAAAACACTCATACTTACAGCGCTGGTTGCTGCATCAGTAGCGAATGCACAGTCTTTCGTTGCTGGTTGGGACTTCGATAATGTCGGAGCCACTGCTGCCAACGCCACTGCGAACTGGGGCGACCTCTCAGGCTCTGCGACTCTTTCATGGAGCCACTCGCCTGCAGGCGGACCTCCTTTCTTTAGCGCTGCTGAATTCGGGATCGACTTGGGATTCAACTCTGCTGTTGTCGGCAACACATTCGCTTTCGTAGACCCAACTACTGGATACGATCAGTTTAGCGATGGTGTGTCGGCTGCCGAGGCTGGCTTCCAGTCTATTGCTGGCGGCGAAACTATGACCTTCAGCTTCGACGCGAGTGGCTACAGTAGCCTTACTCTCACATATGCTGCTGATTCTGGTTCTGACTTCGCATCCGCTTCAGTCGATTTGAGCTCATTTGCTGGCAATGCTTCTGCTAGTTACGTGCTCAACACTGGGGCAAGCACTGCTTACGATAACTTTGCTATCACAGGCACTGCGGTCCCAGAGCCATCTTCTTTCGCCGCGATCTTTGGAGTAATTGCACTCGCATTTGCTGCAAATCGTCGTCGCAAGTAGACGAATTCATCTTAAGTTCAAGGCACCTTCCACATGGGAGGTGCCTTTTTTAATAAATACATCACTAAATTGATGTGCTGTAAATCAGTTAGACTTTACATTACTATCATCAAATCAAATAAAGGTGATACACATAAGAATAATGACCATCCATAATGTAGTTCTCTCGATTCTCATTATAGCCTGTTTCCCACTCAGTAATCTGGTTGCTGAAGATTGCGGAAATCTAATTCAGGATGAAGATTTTATTCCTTTTCACGCAATAATTGAGAAGGAAATTGAAACGGAACTGGGAGCACTTAAAAAGGGCGAAAGGGTTGTAGTCATCCGGCCGATCGATGCAGAGACTATTCGAGTAAATGTCCCGCGGAAAGGCCTTCTCACGCTGTCACTGAATGCAACAAGTATCAGCTCTGAGATTGAAAGAGCAAAGAACACGGAAGACCCAAACTATAGAATCGTTCCGCGCATGTCTTTTTTCCTAGCAAATAGGGTAATGTCCGGAGAGTCCTCATGGCAGGATCCTGTGCATGGGGGGATGGTTTACAGCTGCAAGCGATGGATATTGTTGTATGGTAATGCCGAGATGGAAGCGACGCGTTCAGTTGTCGCTGCTGCTAACGAATTTTATAAAAATCTGAATGATTCAGAGCGTGAAGAAACCATTTTCGTCTATATGGATGTGCCAGGTAATAAGGAAGCAATCCAGGAGCTGGCTGAAGATCTGAGCCCAAGTATTCAGTGCATGCCTGGATATTTATCTAGAAGCTATTCTAAGTCACTCGATCACATCAATCCAAACTTGAAACTTCCACAGTTAGTGGAAGTCGCCTCATCTGGTAGAATGATCTGTCAATTACATGGACAGGAGGAAATCATAGATTGGCTACTAAAGTAAAAGAATTTCACTCCTCGGGCATGCCATGCTTTTTAATATGATCCGATGACCAAATTCTTGAATTTACGCGGTTACGTCTCTTCACTCCAATAATACTGACTTCTTTGCTACTAGTGCCCACGGTGGCTGCATTGATTTTAGCGTCCGTGCTGACTTCATTAGTAATGAAGTTATCCTCCGCCTGAGACATTAGCCGTTGTCTATAATTCGCGACAGCGTTCTCTAGGTCTTGTTCAATTTTCTTCCGTGTTTCCAGGCTACGTGGGCCGGATTTAGGCGTTGCGAGGAGCACTTGATTTAGTCCCTGCCGGTGACTTTCAACCTTCTTTTTAATCTGTTCTATCTGTTCGAATGTTAGTGATCTTGAACTAATCACCATGATCGGCGAGTTATCCTTCTCAGCAAGTGCTAAAGTGAATTCTTCCTCTTGATAAAGCAGTGTTGCAGTAGAGCTATCAGGGTTGAAGGTATGCAAATGTAAGTCGCCGAAACGTTGCCCGACTTTTAGCCAGAAGTGCTGTCTGTTAGGATTGTCTTTTATGCTTAGCATCCACGTGCCATCTATATTGCATATACCCTTGAGAGTATAATTCTGATTTAAGTTACTGCGCCCCGATGCGGGTGCAATAAGCGCCACGTATAGTAAGCAATATAATATTAGCCAGGGTTTCATTGGGTTTGTTGGTTAAGTCATAGAAGGCTACTTTTATTCAAGATCTCTGGCTATACTGGCGCAACTTATTTGTTCGGATAGCGCATACAATAAAACGCAGTGCGAGTTGTTTATCCGCAGATGATGCCAAGTGTGCATCGAAATTGGCCAATTCTTACTGTTAGAAAAGCTAGACTGCCCTCTCGATTTACCTTTTGTCGGCAAAATAATCCTCATAAATGCCCACGCCGAACTTTATCGAGCTTGTGGTCATCACAGAACGACCGGTTTGCTCGTTTTCGATCACATTGACCATTGGTATGAGAATGCCATGATCAGAATTGTAATCGTTCAGTTGAGTGATGGTGCGTCCATTCGTCGGATGGTCATTTTCATAATGCGTGACCAAGTAAGTTTCATCAGAAATATAGAACGTATATTTGTTGAGCGTGCCCTCAGGGCTAGCTTCGACCACATAGCAGCGAGTGCCATCGATAGTTTTTGAATTTAATAGCTCAAGCTTAGCACCTTCGCGCCAGAACTTAATTAGACGCGGCATGACGCCTGCGTCGGCCAGTAGTTGGTCGGCGGCTTCGGGGGGGAGCTCTTCCTTTTGCATTTCTGGGGCACCCGCCAAGCGATTAGCGGTCCAGGCGCTCTTGCCGTCATGGGCGCGGATTAGCTGTATCGCCTCACCCTCCTTCCCTGGCACTGGCACGGTGACGGTAGCCCGGATCTGATTGGGGCGCTTTTTTATGATGACGACATTGACAGTTTTACCGTCTCGCTCGACGGTTCCGTTGAGTTGTATGCTCTCTACTTGGTTCCAGTTGGTAAGCCCACCCATCGCTTCCAGGTGCTTGCTTAGGATTTCATTCACTCTGGGGTCGTTTACGGCCGCTGACACGGAGTGCAGGGCGGAAAGTAAAAGCGAAAGACCGATTAGTTGGCGAATAATTATCACACAATCATCATAACCTAAAAAATAAAATATAGATATGAACGTATCGGTTACGTTGGTGAAAATTCGGTGTCGAGTGACAGATGCGTGAATCCGGTATTACAGATACGAGGCAATTGTGTGACACTCCTTTATAGCTACTTTACTATTTGAGTGAGTGTGTGCTTTCTGCCGAGCTTTTGAAGCAGCAAGCTTTATACACACCAAAGAGCTAGGGTTCGATATCCTTATCGAACAGAAACAATGAAGCTTTAGAGTTAGCTTTGACTTCGGGCCGCTCTTTCTACGCGGTCGGTGTAGTCTTCTAAATTCGTGTCTGACTCAATCTGTAGGGCGCGGCGTAGTAGGGGTAATGCTTTTTTATACTCGCCATTTCGGACGCGTGCTTGAGCGTGTGCGACAAGGGCTTCGCGCTCGAAGGCTTCAATCTTCTCAGCTTGCTCGTAGCGGTTGATGGCTTTGGCCATGTCATCTTGATCGGCAAAGAAGTTAGCTAGCTCGATAATGGCCTCTCCATTGAGTGAGTCACGCTCGACGATCTTGGTCAGCAGCTCCACTGCGGAATCGTCGTCGCCTTCGGCGCGAGCGACTTTGGCCTCAATTGTGAGCAGTTTCAGATCCGTATCTTCGTCCATTGTATCACTCAGTTTCTCACGGATACTGGCGATCATTAGTTTGGACTGATCGAAGCTGCCGGTGCGGGTGAGGAGCTCTGCTGCGCGGACGAGAGGCTTACTGTCCCCAGCGCTAGCCATCTCGGTGGCAGCTTGGTAGGCATCGAGAGCGAGGTCGGGCAAGGCGTTGTTCATGTAAATGTCGCCGAGTAGGGTAAGTGTACTAAGGTCGGCGGAGCCCATGCGCCGGACAACTTCTAAGTTCTTGGCTGCGGCGATCGATTCGTCTTTGCCTAGGTAGGCATTGCCCTGAAGTAGCCAGTAGTCGGTGTTGTTGGGCTCCTCCTGAAGGAGTGTGTCGAAGAGTGCGATCGCATCGGCATAGCGATTTGTTTCCAACAAACAGCGCGCGAGGCCAACTTTCCAGTCGCTGGTTTCCGGCTGCATAAGGATCGCTTGGCGATAAGCGGCTTCGGCTGGGTAGTATTTTTGCTGAGTTAAGTAGCCGTATCCAAGAAGTCCATACGAACGCCCGTCGACTTCGCCGAGTTCCATGGCTTTGGAAATGGTCTTAATTGCTTTATCGAAGTCTCCCTTTTGCACCTGAACGAGTCCGAGGTTCTTATAAGCACGTCGAAAATCAGGGTGCTTGACCACAGCATTACCGTAGTATTGCTCGGCCTTCGCTAGATCCCCACCCTGAAAGTATAAGTTGGCCAGAATGAAGTCAAAGGCGGCACTACTGTCCTTGGTGATCTGTGGTTCGAGTGCTTGAATGGCAGCTTCTGGACTAGCTTTGATAAGGTCGATCAGGTTGCGCAGTGCTTCTTTTTCCTCGGCGGAGATCGGTGGCTCGGCACCGGCCAAGAAGCCATAGCTACCAAGGAACTCTTTTTGGAATGTCGGGTCGCTCCAGAGTTGACTGCTATTGCTTGGCTGTGAGGCAAGCGAACTGGCTGTGATGCATGCGGTGATGAGGAGTGCGGTGATCTTGTTCATTTTAAAGTAATAGGGGATCTGTGATGCGGGAATGGAAGTGGATAATTGGAAATTTGTGAGCTATTCTAACTATACGGGATAGCGGCGCGCATGCGGACTTTAACTGCGGTGCCACCCTTGCTTGCGGGTTCGAAGCGTGCACGTCGAAGAACATCTTCAGTGGCTTTTGAGAGACTGCGGTCAGGGCTTTCGACGATTGTAATGTTGTCGACTCGACCGTTCTGATTGACAATATACTCTACTTTAACCACGCCAGTAATACCCTTACGCTTCGCGGAGGTAGGATAACTGAACTCGATTTTTGTGCGAGGTTGCGGAGGTGAATCCACATCACCCAGCTCGAAGATTTCCAAGCCACCGAGGTCGCTGCTGCCTAGGTCAAGAGTTGGCAATGCAAAGTCGCCTGCCATAGAGCCACCTGTGCCAGGGTTGAGTGCCATATCGAGCTGCTCCAAGGAAATGGGGGGCGGCGGTGTATTGAGCTCCGGAGGGGGCTCTTCCTCTTCAGGTGGGGGTGGCTCGGGCGGATCTTCGGGTGGAGGAGGTGGGGGCGGCGGCGCGACGTTGATCGTCTCGATTTGCTCTGGGTTTTTATCGAAGTCGTTAAAGATTTGAGTCAACGGGATCGCCAAAAAGAGGAGTCCGCTGATAATAATGCCGATGACAGAGCCGGTGACTTTTGTGCGGCCTCTATATTTTGGCGTATTATACGGCTTGGACATTTTTGGCGAGATGCGGAAGCAGTTATCGCTTAGTGGAGAAGTTTATGGACTTTGCCCCAGCAAGTTTGGCTTCGCCATAGACACGTGCAAAGACTCCGTGATTGGCCCCTTCATCAGCTTGGATGATGACCGGGATGTCTTCTTTGAGCACGAGGCGCTTCACCTGTGGGGCCACGCCAGCGATGCCAATATCGCGTCCGCCGTAGATCACTTTGTTATCTTTAGTGATCGCGATGAGGATACTGTTCTTTTCTAGTTGAACAGCTGCGGCTGCTTCGGGTTTGTTGACCTCGACGCCGGTTTCTTCGACGAACACGGTGGTGACGATGAAGAAGATCAAAAGGATGAAGACCATGTCGATCATCGGAGAGAGGTTGATCTCTACGTCTTCGCGGTCGTTGGCTGTTAAATCTCGGCGCATGTTAAAATGACTAATTAGTAATGATTGATGACTAATCGAATTGAAGCTTTGTCAGGCTGAGTGATTCGATCCTGGCGAGTGCAGCTTCGATCGAGTGGATACGATTGCGGATGACTAGCACGAGGAAGATGCCGGGCAGCGCGATGACCAGACCGGTCTGGGTGGTGATGAGCGCCTCGGAGATCCCAGAGGCCACCACATCGACGGTATCACCGCCGCCTTGACGGGCGATGCCGGAGAAAGTCGCGAGCATGCCGATGACAGTCCCTAGCAAGCCCATTAGAGGTGCGGCTGCTACCAGTGTATTGAGAAAGATCACTCTGCGCTCCACGTTGTGCAGGATGGACTGGCGCACTTCTTCGAAGCGGTTGCGGACATGCTTGGATGCGCTTACGTTTTCCTGTGTGTAGCGGATGATTTCGCCAGCGCGGCCCTTGGCGCTTCCAGGGCTATAGACCCATTGAAGCCATTCGGTATCACGACCCAACTGAATATTACCCTTGCTAAGAAAGATGACTAACTCAATGCCGTTGGTATAAATCAAGAGCGCTAATAGGGCCAGTGGATACATGACCCATCCGCCGCTATCTAAAATACTGATGATTTCTTCTACCATTGTCTGCTTTCGCGAGGATTAAGCGCCATCCTTATTACGGGCACCGACTACGCCGTTGATAAAGCCAACCGCGATTTGCTCGAGGTCGCCGAGCTTTTGGCGAGCCATACGCGAGAGGAGTCCGTGGATGATGAGCGACGGGATCGCTACGATCAGACCAAGCTCGGTGGTGACCAGTGCTTGAGAGATGCCCGAGGCAAGGTTGCTAGCGTCACCTGTGCCAAAGACGGTGATCAGCTTGAAGGTGTTAATCATACCGGTGACGGTTCCGAGTAGTCCAAGGAGTGGTGCGGCGGCAGCGGTGAGTGCCATGAAAGGGAGGAAGCGTTCCAGCTTGGGGCGAACCGCAAGGATCTTTTCGTAAAGAATTTCTTCGAGCGTGCCGCGCTTCTCGTCGATATTCTCGATGCCCTTGCGTAGGATGTCGCCACCTGCGCCACTGATCTCGCTCGCGACGGAGAGAGCCTTGGCCTTATCGCCTGCCTCGATCTGCTGCAGCACTTTCTGAACCTCTTCTGTGGATGGCGTCTTGAAGCCAACAACCTCATTCAATTTGAAGACTGCTAGTAGCATACAAAGTAGGCCGAGGCCGATAATGACATATCCTACGACGCCACCTTGAGCGATATGCTCAGCGACGGTGTCCTTACTTTCTTCAATCTTAAGAGCCTTTCCGAGGGTCGGATCGATGGGGATGCTGCCTTCGCCCTGACTAATGAACTCGCGAATGCCAGCAGAGTAGCCCTCGCCGGGAATCGCGATGGCGGCCTCGGCTGCATTGAGCTTGGTGAAAGTGATACCGGCTAAGTCAGATTCACCAGAGGCAAAGTAAACAGTTGGGCCGAAGGCGGCGTAGGTGCCGTCTTCGATATCACCGTTCGGGGCTAGAGCTTTGCCCTTAAAAGTGTAACCGCCGGCAAGTTGCTCAAGTCGGTTCAGAGCAACTCCAATGACATCGATCTGTTTACTAAAACGTTCTGCTTGAGTCAGGTTAGGATCATCGATCGCGAGGCGGGCTTCTTCGGCGGCCTCGGAGTAGAGTTGCACCTCGCTGTAGTCGATACGTGTTTCGAAGGAGCGGACAAATTCGTCCAATAGACCAGCTGCATATTCGTTTTGTGCGTCGATTGCTTTAACTTGTTCGCGCAGGCGATTCAGCCCTAGGTCGCTGTTGTCTCGCAGACGGCGCAGGCGATTGAGCTCATCCGACTTCTGGCGCACATCGTCTTCCAGCGCGGAGACTTCTCGAATAAGAGGAATCTTCTCCGCGGCTATTGTGCCCCGTGTTTCGGAGAGCTCTGTAAGTGCGGATTTGAGATCGCGTTCGGCTTGTTCGCTTGCCGAGTTTAAAGTCTGTGCTTGGGCGAATGTCGCGAGTCCGAGCAGTGCGGCAGTGCCGAGTAGGGTTTTAATTGTGCGTTGCATGATCAGTGAAGGCTTAGGCGCTCAGTTATTTAATATATGCGGGGACGTTTACGAAGCTGATGTCTTCGGAGCCTTCGTAGACGTCGATGAGTTGCTTGATTTCTGCACCGGCAGCGTCCACGCGGGGCCACTCCCAGCCGTCAGGGCCAGGAACGCCGATGCCAGCGTATTGGCCGGAAGCATCCACATAGTAGGCCATTGCGAGGCCCCAGTAGAGGGTGCGGACTTCGACGGTCTTGCCACCCTCGATCTTACGGGACTCGTTGGTCTGCGTGATGGTGGTGTTAAACTTGTCGGCTTGGCTGAGAATGCCGACGATGTTTTGCACACGCTCACCTAATGAAAGGTCTGTGTCGCTCGGGTCTTCCGGCAGGCGGCGGATCAGTGGCTTGATCTTTTCGATCAAGGGCTCCGGTAGCTTCTTGAGCGCACGCTTCAATTGGCTTTCAAGCGCGCCGATGTTGGCTTCAACCACGGCAGATGCGGCGGTTAGCTTCTCCTTCTCGTCGGCAAGTGTGCTACGCTCTTCGTCGGCTGCAGTGGCTGAGGACTCTAGATCAGTGAGCGCTTCACTGAGCCGATGGAGCTCGCTGCTGAGCAGCTGCACTGTGTCGCCGAGAATGGACTCCTCGACCTTCCAACTGGCTTTTTCCTCCGAGATGATCTGGCGGGTTTCCACCCACTGGTCTAATACCTCACGGGTTTCCGCGACTTGATTTTGAGCGTTTAGGCCAACAATAATTAGCGAGCAGCCGATTGTTAGGAGTGAACAAAGTTGTATTTTCATATTTAACTACCACAGATATCAGAAAGCTTTTTCAAGTAAAAGTGTCTGATTGTTAAGCTTGCGTTTCAGCAATGCGACTCAAATGTGACGGGTATAGCGAAATTAGTCATTACTCTTGGTGACGTTTGCTTGGGTGCATCAAGTTACTACGTGGAGGGCATGGCTCCCGCCAGCAAAGAAAAAACCTAAGGAGTCGTGCAGAAAGCTGCAATTCAACCGTCCGAGCTTCCAGTCGCGAAGTAGCTGGCGTCAACTTTTACGAAAGCCTCCGGTCTCTAGGGATCGGAGGCTTTTTGTCTAGATTTTGGTCGCGCTCCAGTTCTAGCTCGGGAATGTGATTGAAGGCGATGCGCATCGGGGCCGCGTCGCGACTGCGTTGAGCTTCCATCGCGTCGGCGTAGTAGAGCGTGCGGCCGCCGAAGCGCTTATTGACTGCATCCATGGCGTGTTGGAGTTTCATCCGGCGTGGCTGATTGTCCTCTGCAAAGAGCGAGGGCGTATGCACAGCGATGTGCTCTAGCCGGGAAAGCGTAATACTGACCTTCGTCGGCTCGGGGGCATCCCCTGGGTGCGCCGCCCAAATTTGATTCAGTAATTTGCCTAGCACTACGCTGTCCTGCGTCGGGAAGCAATGTGTCTCTGCCCCCCACCGTAGCTCGAAGCCGAATTTGACCCCGACCGAGAGATGCCCGGTGAAATAATCCATCGCCCGCAGTCGTAGGCAGGCCTTTTGCAGCATGCGGTGAAGCGTGGCGTGCCCGCCGTGGAAGGTTCGCAAGTGTGGGGGCAAGACATGCGAGTGCCCGATACTGCGACGAGTGGTCTCCACCGCTGGCACCTCGACGCCGCGGAGCGCATACCACATTCGGTCGCCTTCGATCCCACCCCAGATACGATGAAGCTTACGCCGGCTGGCCATGCAAAGCGCTTCCATATCCATGATCCGCGCAGTATACAGCCGCTGTTCGATACGCTGCCCGATCCCTGTGATGTCGCTCAGCTTGAAGTGGTAGAGCTTCTCTGGGATTTCTTCGAAGTCCATCGTGGTCAGTCCGTTTGGCTTTTCCAGCTTACTCGCTAGCTTGGCAAGAAAGCGGTTCGGCGCGAGCCCGATGGAGGCGCGAATGTACTCACCGATCCCAGCTGCCAGAGCCGTCTTGACCTCCATTGCTTTAGCGCGCGCCACCTCCAGCGGTTGCCAGTGCTGCGGCAAGCGACCATACATTTCATCGATCGAAAGCACTGCATCCACATAGATGATCTCGTGGACCAGTTTCTTTATTCGCTCATGCACGCGGACATAGTTCGAGTGCCCCGCCTCTACGAAGACGATCCCGGGGCAGAGGTAGCGCGCTTCACGGACCCCAGTCCCAGTTTTAACGCCGTAGGCTTTAGCCTCATAACTCGCCGCAATACAGCAGGTGGTTTCTACGCCAAGAGAAGGCACGATGCCCACAGGCCGGCCTCGCAGCTCGGGTTGGAACTGCTGCTCGACTGAGGCGTAGAAGCTGTCGAAATCTATAAATAAGTAGCGGAGGGACATTCAACCAAAGGGTACTAGTGGTCAACCGAACGCAATAAAAAGGTATAATTATGTTCACTATTATTAAAATAGGGATGACCTTTCTTGCTATTGGCAGGTCGCCGCGTATACCGCTGAACGCTTATGCAACTGAGTCTCCAAAACCGCCGCTACATGATGGGTGTCGTGATGTGCCTAATATTCATGCCGCCTGGCATGTGGGTGACTTCTTTGCCGAATATATTAGAGACGCATGATGCGAGCTGGCTACTGCCCTATGCGACGGCCTTGC
>QXZH01000086.1:7235-22235 GCA_009886465.1 Opitutaceae bacterium | reverse complement strand
CAACAGAACAAAACCATGATATTTGTTAGCAAATAATTGAAATTATGCACTTCTTCCTCATGGACTCGCCGACAGGCACCTTTGATCTATGAAAAATCATCAGATGAGTGCGATCTACAAGCATACCTGTTAGTTAAAAAAGTCTATTAAGGAAAAGATTTACAGCTCTCCTTAAAGCTTGAATTCAGGACAAGAACTAGCCGGGTGCTCTAGTTCTACTACGCCGCGCGCGGGAGTGGATGATGTGCGCATTTTGCCGAACACTTCGGACGCATCGGGCGCACAACAAAGTAGTGCGCTATTGTCGCTAGTCAGTAATTAGCGGTTACGACCCCGGCTACGATTACTGCGTTGACCAGCTCCTTTTTGGAAGCCGCCCGTAGGGCGACTGTCACTCTTTGGTTTTGGATTGCCGCTGCTACTTTTACTGCCTCCTTGCGGGCGAATACGTCTGCGACCATCTTGTCCGCCCTTGCGATTGCCTCCACCGTGGCGTGGACCACGATTGCCTCCGCCCCCTTGTTTTGGCTTTTGCGCGGGGGCACCGCTGGTATGGTGATGCTCAATCTGTGCGGCGTGGTAATCGTGGTCATAGATCGGCACCTTGCGTTTGATCAGTTTTTCAACTTCCCGCAATAGGGCCACTTCATCCTCCGAACAGAAGGAGAGGGCTTTGCCGCTCTCGCCAGCGCGGGCGGTACGACCAATGCGGTGTACATAAGCTTCAGACTCCATTGGTAGATCGAAGTTGATCACAAGTGTGATGTTCTTTACGTCGATGCCACGAGCGGCGACGTCCGTGGCGACGAGTACACGGACTTCTCCCTTCTTGTAGAGGTCGAGCGTTTTTTGGCGCGCGTTTTGAGACTTGTTGCCGTGAAGCGAGTCCGCTTCGATGCCTGCGCTACAAAGTTTGCGAGCTAGGTTTTTTGCTCCGTGTTTTGTGCGGCTGAAGACTAGGCTGAGTTCGTTATTCTTCGAGCTATCTTGGTGCTCTTTAATGAGATCAAGGAGTAGGTTTTGCTTGTCAGTCTTTTTAACGAAAAGCACATGTTGGTCGATCTTCTCAGCAGTTGTGCCTTGTGGAGCAATGCGGATTTCCTTCGGGTTGTGGAGGAGGCCGTTAGCCAACTTAGTGATCTCTGGAGCCATCGTGGCAGAGAAGAGCAAAGTGTGGCGTTGCTGAGGGATGGCCGCGGCAATTTTTTGAATGTCGCGGATGAAGCCCATGTCGAGCATGCGGTCAGCTTCGTCAAGAATGAAGGTGTCGACCTGAGAAATATCGATGTGGCCCTGCTGCTTTAGATCTAGTAAACGACCGACTGTAGCGACGAGGATATCTAGGCCACCGTAGAGAGCTTTGATTTGTGGCTTCTCGGAAACACCGCCGAAGACCATGCCGACCTTCAATCCTAGACCGTCACCGTAGGTTTTGAAACTTTCCATTACTTGCACCGCAAGTTCACGCGTAGGTGTTAAGATGAGGCAGCGGACGCCACGACGGAAGGGTTTGCGTGGATTACGTGCAAAACCATCGAGGATCGGCAGAGCGAAGGCTGCGGTTTTACCGGTGCCAGTTTGGGCGCATGCGAGCAAGTCGTTCCCATCAAGGAGCACAGGGATCGCTTGAGCCTGAATGGGGGAAGGCGTGGTGTAGCCTTTTGCTTTGAGCGCGCGTTGAATCGGATCCGCTAAAGCGAGATCCTGAAATGTAATTTCGGACATAATAGAAAAATACGCCGTTGGGAAATTGCAGGCGCAGGAACAATCGATGACAGTTGTAATTAGCTTAAATCAACCGCTCATCGATGACGGACCGAAACAAGTTGGCAGACAACGCTAGAACGCGCTCCAACCAGGAAGCGCGGGAGGTAGACGTCATAGAAGATTAATAGCAAGCTTCATTTTTTACATAAGCCGCAAACTCTAGATTTGGTAAGTTTAGAAGTTTAATTAAAGGGAGCACACGCGGAACCGAGAGCTCTTACTATAATTTCACATTTGCTCAACGATGTCTTCGATTGGGTAACTCCAGATCTCTGAGAGTGTGGGATGATACCAATGGACTTTGAGTAGGTCCTTTACGGAGGCTTTCATTGTGATGGCTACGGCCATGGAGTGGATGAGTTCACCAGCATCTTTACTCACGCACTCGGCACCAAGTAAGATGCCCGTTTTCTTTTCGGCGAAGACTCTCACATAGCCATATTTGGCTCCCATAAGAATGGATTTACCGTGATCGTCGAAAGGGTATTCAGCGCTCAGGAAGTCTAGGTCGCGTGCTTTGAGCGTGGCTTCGGTCAACCCGACGACGCCGACTTGTGGATCAGTGAAGACGACGCTGAGGAGGTCGTCGTAGTGGATGGGAGTAGTCTTACGATTAGTCGCGTGCTTGGCGGCGACTTCCCCTTGCATGATGGCTATATGCACGATTTCGTGCGGGCCTGCTACGTCTCCGCAAGCGTAGATCTTTGGGTTGGCTGTGCGCTGCGTTTCGTCGCATTCAATGTGGCCTGTCTCGCGTGTCGTGACACCTGCGGCCTCTAAATTAAGGCCTTGAGTTGACGGTCGGCGACCAAGGGCGTTGAGTAAATGCGGTGCCTCGACTTCGATCGTCTGACCATTTTGGTCAAATGTGACGGTGAATCGGCTATCTAGGCGTGAAATCTCCTTGAGTGAAGTGTCCGTGTAGAGCTGGATGCCTTCATCTCGAAACGCAGTCTCAATCACAGTGGACGCTTGGGGGGAAATTTCTTTGAGAATGTGTGGGCTGCGCTGGATCTGGATGACTTCGCTTCCAATGCGGCGAAGGAATTGTGCAAGCTCGCAAGCGACGATTCCACCGCCGAGTATAATAATTTTCTCGGGGAGAAAGTTGAGGTCTAGAACGTCGTCGCTCGTCCAATAGGGGACATCTTTGATTCCTGGTATTGCTGGAGCAGATACGACGGATCCAGTGGCTATCATGAAGTAGTCGGCAGTCAATTGGAGGCCGTCTTTAAGCTCGATCGTATTGGCGTCGACGAATTTAGCATGATTACGAAAGAGAGTGAAGCGGTCGCTATGGAGCTGTTCTTGGCGATATTCTGCAAACTCTTTAGTCGTATCGACCTTGCGCTGGTGTAGAGCAGGCATATCAGCTACAGCAGCAGGAATTTTGAGGCCAAAATTTTCACCCCTTTGTGCGAGGTGAAGTAATTCGGCAGAGTAGATTAAAGTCTTCGAAGGCATGCAGCCTTTTAAGATACAGAGACCGCCAAGTATCTCTGAACTGTCGACGATAGCTACGTGTTCGCGTGTCTCACGTGCTGTGCGCGCGGCTGCATAACCACCACTACCGCCACCGATGACAATGTAATCAAAATGTGTCCGACTCATTTTTCTTCCTCTATGTATTGTTCATTAAAGTAGGGGACTCGGCGCTTGGCAGGCGTTACGAGTTGAGGGCGATGCGCATCGACCTCATCAATCTTATTGCGGCTCAATTCTGCCCAGCGTAGCGCGATGAAAAAGATTGTGAAGAAACTAAAAAAGACAGCAGGCGACATGAAGGGCACATCGCATAAAGCAATTAAGAGTACTGATCCGCAACCGATTAGTAGGTGGTTCGTGAGGCGTATATTACGAAATCTGAGTAAATATCTTAAGATAAACGCTATTAAAAATCCGAGTGAAATTAGCGATCCAAAGATACCGAATTCAGCCAAGAACTGAAGTAAATCAGAGTTCGCACGTTCGTATCTTTGATCGAGCAAGATATCATCGGTATAAAAGGGTAGTAGCTTACTGTAACTATCAAAGCCCCAGCCGAATATAGGGTTGGCTTTAAACATATCAAATGCGGCGCAACGTAGGGCAAACGTATTGCTTGAAAAGGCATCATCTTGAAATATACGAGCAATCCCTCCAGCAAAACTTAAGCAAGCAAAGAGGCCACTGAAAAGTGCGATAGATTTGCGATGTATGTCCTTAGAATTGACCAAGAAATCGACTGTTGTGATCAAGAGCATAGCTGAAAGAGTGAGTAGCAGAATGGCTGAAGGAAGCAGTGCTTCAACGAGTATGGCAGAGGCACCTAAGAGCATCCCACCTGTCAGATACCATGGGCCGATCGACTGGATAAAAGGTAGGCTGTCGTCGTAACGAGTGGAAAGGAGCATCATTGCAATACAGGCACAGCACCAAAGTGTGGCGAATGCTGCCCAGTGGCCATCATAGGGGAAGTAGGCAAAGAAATCATTGGCGCCTGTTCCGTTGGTAAACAGCGGCTTGGTCAATCCTAGGCCCTTTTGGATGAATCCAATGATACCAACAATTACGGCGCCAAAGCAAAGCACGGGTAAGATGCGCTCAAAGTATGAGCGAGATTTTGGCACGATGTAGAGCGTACAGGTCAATAAGTAGATCGCCACAAAACCGAAGATGGTGACCCAAGCCGAACTATCGGCTGCGGAGCTCGGTCGCCAGATGCTGACTGGCTGAACGATATTAAAAACTAACTCTCCGACGGTAAGCGTGCTGAGTGGGTTTTGTGTTAATCCTATTATGAATTGAAGTGAAAATGCCCATGCGGGTGCAGTGTAGATCCAGAATTTAGGCCACAATAAATCAATGAAGAAGGGGTGCGTATGCTCGTGCGTCTTTAAGATGACCGGGGTGAGGCAACCAGCGATGATTAGGCTACCGAGTAACCAAAAAGAGCGAGGATCACCGATCCAATAGACCATGGAAGCCATGATTAGAGTGACGCCGAAGAGTAAAGTTTCGGCTGGCGTAAAACTGTCGCGCAGCAGTTTGTCGCGCGGCCGGAGTTGAGGGGAGTTTTCCAAAGTAAAGGTCGTTAAACGGGTTGAATTAAATTGTCAGTTAGGTGTTTAGGAAATCCATGCGGCACTCATAGTAGCTCTCCTTGTATAAAAGGTAGAACGATATTCCAGTAATCATCACCCGCAGTTTCTATAAGATCTCCGTGTCCCGCGCCCTGAACAAATAGTTTTTGCTTGGTGCCTTCGATTCGATCCCAGTTTTTTTGCGCGTGGGTGAAGGGCACTACGCGGTCGTCGGTGCCGTGGATCACCAAAATCGGACATTTGATATTTGGCAGGCGTGCATAATTATCGAATTTATCCCATGGGAGAAGTTTAATGCCTGTCATCACACGAAAGGTTGAGGTAAAGGCACCGTCTAGTATGAGCCCTGCCACACCTTCGTGCTCAGCGAGCCATGTCGACGGACCACTACCAAGTGAGCGCCCATAAAGCGTGATTTTTTTAGGCGAGTAGCCCAGTGATTCAGTCGCATGTTTAAAAGTGGCTTCAATCGCGGCGTATGTCCCCAACTCGCTCGCTCTTCCTGTGCTAGTACCATAGTTAGGATAGTCGTAAGCGAGTATTGAGGTTCCAAGTTGCTTAAAATGTTCAAGGAGAGGACGAATTTGACCTATGTCTTCGCCATTACCATGGCTATAAATGAGCAGTTTATCGGAGCTGTCATTCTCAAGGAAGTAGGCCGAAATAGATTCACCATCTTGAGCTTGTAATTTTAAGATTCGGCCATCGTCTTGATAACTAGTGGGCGGTGCAGGGAAGATCATGTTATCCGCACAGACCGCAGCATAGACATTTAGACCTGCGTATGCGATACACAGGCTGGAGACCAGAAGGATGGAAACATTACCAATCATTTACTTGAGGGGTGAAGAGGGAGACACCACTTTTAATATCTAAATAACGGATCGCTTCTCAGATCAAATGCTATTCCAACAAAATGAACCATCATCAGACGCTCATTTCATTTTTACGTCTCGCTTATAATCGTAGATTTAATGGCGCTTGCTTTGACTAATCATTGGGGTCGTAACCCGCCTTCCATTCGTTGACTGGAACACAGACGGAGGCTCGCCATTTTTAAAGAACCACGAGTCAACGGTGTAGTAATCGCCTGTCGTATTTTCATAAATCGAGGCGGTGTTGTTAGGCAGTTGTCTACGTAATAATACCTGTTTTGTGACATGAGCCCACGCTTTAGGGATCTGCTTTGGCATAACTAGGACAGTCGTCCCTTCTTTAGTATAGGTTCAAACTTAATAGGCTATTTTTTATACTTCAATGCGGCTGCGATAAAGTTAGCAAAGAGTGGATGTGCTGCGTTGGGTTTTGACTTGAACTCTGGATGGAACTGCACACCTACATACCAAGGGTGATCGGGAATCTCAACGATTTCGACAAGGTCACGCTCGGGGTTGACGCCGCCGATCCGTAGGCCAGATTTGACGAGATGGTCGCGGTAATTGTTGTTGAATTCGTAGCGATGTCGGTGGCGTTCTTGAATACTTTTTTCACCGTAAGCGTCATAGCTAAAGCTGTCTTCGGCGAGCTCGCAGGGGCAGGCACCAAGACGCATATTGCCACCTTTAGTTGTCAGGTCTTTTTGATCCTCCATGATGTCGATCACGGGGTGCGCTGTCTCAGGGTCGAACTCAGTGCTGTTGGCATCTCCAAGCTTGGCCACGTTGCGCGCATATTCAATGACCGCAATCTGCATGCCTAGGCATAGACCGAAGTATGGGATACTGTTCTCACGGGCAAATTTTGCTGCGGCAATTTTACCCTCAGTGCCACGGTCGCCGAAACCGCCAGGGATGAGGATACCGTCAAGAGTACTGAGGTGTTTTTGCGGGTCATCCACGATCAGCTCTGCGTCGAGACGTACAATGTGCACAGTTGCGTCATTCGCGATGCCGGCGTGTATGATGGACTCGTAGACCGATTTGTAGGCATCTTGTAATTCGATATATTTACCGACGACGCCAACTTCGACTTTATGACTCGGTGCTTTGAGGCGACGAACGACATCGTGCCAAACCGACATATCGCTATCAGGCGCGTCGAGCTTGAGATGGTCGATGACGAGGTCGTCGATGTTCTCGGCTTTGAGCGCAAGTGGGAGCTCGTAGATGGAAGTCTCGACATCAATCTCTTCGATTACGGCCTTTACGGGGACGTTGCAGAAGAGGGAGAGCTTCTGGCGCATCTCATCTGTCATCGGTTCTTCTGTGCGGCAGACGAGGATGTCGGCTTGGATACCGATTTCACGAAGTTTGGCCACAGATTGTTGGCTGGGCTTTGTCTTGAGCTCGCCCGCAGCCTTTAAGTATGGGAGCAGGGTGCAATGAAGGAAGAGCACGTCATCGCGCCCGACTTCAAGAGCGAATTGGCGCATGGCTTCGAGGAAAGGAAGGCCCTCAATATCGCCGATGGTGCCACCTAGTTCAGTGATGAGTACGTCGACATCGTCTCCGCCGCCTGCATAAATACGCTCCTTGATCACGTTGGTCACATGGGGGATGACTTGCACCGTCGCGCCAAGATAGTCGCCACGGCGCTCCTTTGCGAGCACGGTTTCGTAGACTTTGCCTGATGTGAGATTATTCAAGCGGTTCAGCTCACCGGACGTGAATCGCTCATAGTGGCCGAGGTCTAGGTCAGTCTCAGCACCGTCGTTGAGCACGTAAACTTCTCCGTGCTGGAAGGGGCTCATGGTGCCGGGGTCGACATTAAGGTAGGGATCGAACTTTTGGAGTCGTACTTTCAAGCCGCGCTGCTCGAGGATGGCGCCGAGGGCAGCGGCGGTGAGTCCTTTGCCTAGCGAGGAGACGACGCCGCCTGTTACAAATATATACTTCATGTGTTCGAACTTTGCATAAATGATTTTAGCTGAAATTGGAAAAGTAGACACAGAATAATGGGCATCCGCTACGCTACTATTCAATTGTTTGGCTTTCTAGGTTGGCAAACCTTTTCCAAGCTTTAGCCAAAAGAAGTTTTTTGGATTAGCTATGCTGTTTTTAACTGATTTTATAATAAGAGCGATTCAATGATCGATTTTGAGTCAATAATCACGTATGATGTAATAAATATTCCGCTTAGAGCGAATTCTATATAGCACTGCTTATGCAGCCTATAGGCTGAGCTAATAGATGGATTGTAATTTGCTCGGTGTTTGAAAAGTTTACCGATCTAAGTAGCATCTTATTTAGTAACGCAACCGCCTAATCATGTACACATTGTGTAATTTTATTCATTCAACCATCGGTCGTAAGATTTTAATGGCTCTCACCGGCCTAGTGCTTGTTCTTTTTGTTATGGGACATATGCTAGGTAATCTCCAGATATTCCTCGGTCCTGACGTTATTAATGCCTATGCTTACAAGCTTCATCACTTGTTGCCAGTCACTGCACTGTGGGCAGTCCGCTTGGTCCTACTTGGTACTATCGCAGTTCACATATGGGCGGCAGTCACGTTGACTTTGGATAACCGCAAGGCGCGTCCGCAGGGCTACCTAGAAGATAAGGTCGTACAAGCCAGCTATTCTTCTCGCACTATGCGTATGAGCGGCATTATTTTGCTGGCATTCATAATCTTCCACATTGCTCACTTTACTGTCCGTGCTGTGCCCGCCGGTATGAAGGGTGGGGAAGGGGGTGTTCTTAAAATTACTGAGGTGCCACTGGTGAAAGATGGTGAAGCAGTTTTGAAAAACGGGCACGAGGAAATGACTTTCAACGTTAATGATATGATGGTGTTAGGCTTCAAAAATGGTTGGGTATCGGCCTTTTACATCATTGCAACAGGTCTGCTCTGCATGCACCTAACGCATGGTTTCAGCAGTATGTTTCAGAGTGTGGGACTTCGTAATGGACTCTGGCGCAAGCGTCTCGATCGAGCAGCGCTGGCTTATGGTTGGGTCGTTTTCATCGGATTTGCCATAATTCCGGTCGCTGTGATGGCTGGTCTCCTGAAGCAGGATCCGACAGGTGGCCTCGTTTCACAGGTCGGAGAGACTGCCGCAATCATTGAGTCACTTGAAAAATAGGAACGCTGAAATATGAATCTCGATTCCAAAATTCCCGAAGGCCCTCTATCTGAAAAGTGGTCGAGCCATAAGTTTAATATGAAGTTGGTCAATCCGTCCAACCGTCGTAAATATAACATTATTGTAGTTGGCTCTGGTCTTGCAGGGGGTGCTGCTGCAGCGAGTCTCGCCGAGCAAGGTTACAACGTATCTTGCTTTTGCTACCAAGACAGTCCGCGCCGCGCTCACAGTATTGCAGCTCAAGGTGGTATTAATGCCTCGAAAAATTACCAGAACGACGGTGACAGTGTGCATCGACTTTTTTACGATACGGTCAAAGGCGGCGACTATCGAGCCCGTGAGGCTAATGTCTATCGCCTATCCGAAGTGTCTTCAGACATTATCGACCAATGCGTTGCGAATGGTGTGCCCTTTGCTCGTGAATATGGCGGTCTACTAGCTAACCGTTCATTCGGTGGGGCGCAGGTTTCTCGTACTTTTTATGCTCGCGGCCAGACTGGCCAGCAACTACTTCTCGGTGCTTATTCTGCATTGAGTAAGCAAATAGGTCTAGGCAAGGTGAAGATGTTCAATCGCCACGAGATGCTCGACTTAGTTAAAGTAGATGGTCATGCCAAAGGGATCATTGTTCGGAACATGGCGACTGGGGAGGTTTCGCGCCATGCCAGTGATGCGGTCGTCCTCGCTACCGGTGGTTATGGCAACGTCTTCTTCCTCTCGACAAATGCACAAGGCTGCAATGTCACTGCAGCTTACCGTGCCCACAAACGCGGTGCAGGCATGGCGAATCCCTGTTACACTCAAATTCACCCCACGTGTATTCCTGTTCACGGCGACAAACAGTCGAAGCTTACGCTCATGTCTGAGTCACTTCGTAATGACGGTCGCATATGGACCCCGAAGGACGCAGAGGTCGCGGCTATGATCCGCAAGGGCGAAACTGACCCAAATTCTGTGGCCGAAGACGACCGAGATTACTTCCTTGAGCGCAAGTATCCCAGCTTCGGCAATCTTGCACCGCGGGACATTTCTTCTCGAGCAGCGAAAGAAGCCTGTGACGAAGGTCGCGGCGTTGCCAGCACTGGTCTCGGTGTATTCCTCGATTTCCGCGACGCGATTAAGCGTGACGGTCAGAACACGATCAAGGAGCGCTACGGCAATCTCTTTGACATGTATCAGTGCATCACTGGTGACAATCCCTACGAGACGCCAATGATGATCTTCCCAGCAGTCCATTACACGATGGGAGGTTTATGGGTGGATTATAATCTCGAGTCCACCATCCCTGGTATGTTTGTCGGCGGTGAGGCTAATTTTTCTGATCATGGTGCCAACCGCCTCGGCGCATCCGCACTCATGCAAGGTTTATCGGATGGCTACTTCGTACTTCCTTACACAGTCGGTAACTACCTAGGCAAGCAGGGTGTTGCTGCAGCGGGTAAAGTGACTACGGAGCATCCCGCATTTGCAGAGGCCGAAGCCAATGTGAAAGCACGAATCGACAAGTTCCTTTCAATTGGCGGCACCGAGTCGCCACGCTCTTTTCATAAGCGACTGGGTCATATCATCTGGGAACAATGTGGTATGGCGCGTTCTAAAGAGGGTCTGGAAGGTGCGATCAAAGATCTACAGGCGCTTCGTAAAGAGTTTTGGACAAACCTTCGCGTGGTTGGTGATGCCGATGGAATCAACCCCGAACTTGAGCGAGCCGGTCGCGTAGCCGACTTTATCGAATTTGGCGAGCTAATGTGCCGTGATGCACTCATGCGTGAAGAGTCATGTGGCGGTCATTTCCGTGTCGAGCATCAGACGGAAGACGGCGAAGCGCTTCGTGACGACGAAAACTTTGCCTTTGCAGGCGTCTGGGAGTATAAGGGTGACGACGTCGATCCGCAGCTTCACAAGGAGTCACTTATCTATGAGAATGTGGAACTTGCCACCCGCAGTTACAAATAAGCCAAACCTATTAACAAGATGGAAAAGACAATGGATCTCACTCTTAAAGTTTGGCGCCAGAAAAGCGCGAACAGCATGGGCGCTTTTGAAACTTACGGTGTCAAAGATGTTTCCGAAGGTTCTTCCTTCCTCGAGATGCTCGATACTCTCTCCGAGGACCTGGTGGAGAAGGGCAAAGAGCCCGTGGCCTTTGACCACGATTGCCGCGAGGGAATCTGTGGTTCGTGCTCAATGACGATTAATGGCATCCCACACGGCCCTGAAAAGGCAACCACTGCTTGTCAACTCCACATGCGCCATTTTCATGATGGGCAGACAATCACGATTGAACCTTGGCGTGCCAAGCCCTTCCCTGTAATCAAAGATCTCGTCGTCGACCGCTCGCCGTTCGACAGGATTATTCAATCTGGCGGCTTTATCACTTCTCGTGCCGGCAGCGCTGTGGATGCCAATGCTATACCAATCAGCAAAGTGACCGCCGACTATGCGATGGATGCTGCTGCTTGTATCGGATGCGGTGCTTGCGTCGCGGCCTGCCCAAATGCCTCAGCTATGTTGTTTACCGGGGCTAAAGTCTCACACATGAACAGTTTGCCTCAAGGCAAGGCTGAGAAAGATCGCCGCACCCTCGCTATGGTCACCGCCATGGATGGCGAAGGTTTTGGCGGTTGCACTAATATCGGTGAGTGCGAGGCAGCTTGCCCAAAGAGTATCTCGCTAGACATGATTGCCCATTTAAACCGTGATTATGCGACTGCGCAGGTTAAGAACTTCTTCAACCCCGTCACTTAATCGGTTGCCGCTAATTACAGCGTTTTTCTGTAATATCCGATAAGTAGTATCTAGGTGGACCGTAATCTAGATTAGCAGGCATTTACCTAGCTATTCGATATTTTGCACCTGCTCGCGTATACGTTCCAACGCGTTCTTTCCCTCGATCACAAGCCGTGTAATTTCGATATCATTCGACTTGCTGCCGGTGGTGTTGAACTCACGGTGGATTTCTTGACAGAGAAAATCCATCTTTCTTCCCGTCGCCTCGTCGGCACTTAAGAATCCTAAAAATTGCTCGAAATGGGAGCGGAGCCGAGTTGTTTCCTCGCTGATATCAGAGCGATCCGCATAGATTGCTACCTCCTTCAACACGCGTTCGTCCGAGACATCGAGTTCGAGCTCTAATTGCTTCAAGCGTTCCAGCAGTGCGTTGCGGTATCGCTTTGTGCTACCAGAGGCGTTCTTTTCGATTTGTTTACGGAATACTTCTAGCTCTGCGATACGCTCTCTTAGGTCGTCCGCTAGCGCAGCGCCTTCTTGCAGGCGCATTGCACTGATGTCAGTCAGTGCGGCATTGAAAGCTTCTTGTAGAGATTCCTTTAACTCTTTCCAACTGGGTAGACTGCTTTTGTCCTTAACCGAACGAGCTAGATCTAGCACTAAACTGCTATCAGGCGTAAAATCAAATCCCTGCGCCTGGGCGAAGGCCTTCAAGTCATTTAGAGTCAAAGCCATTGCTTCGGTATTCATGGCCAGCGAATCACTGCTATCCTTGGCTAATTCTACTACAACTTGCACATTAACTCGTCCGCGTTGAAATGCGCCACCTATCCATTCGCTAAAGATGGCCTCGTGACCGCTCCATTCTCGCGGAGCGCTGATTTGTATATCGAGTGTCTTTCGATTGACTGAATGGATCTCCACTTGGATCCGTACACCGGCTCCCGCCACATCTACGGAACTGCGCCCAAAGCCTGTCATACTTAACATTTAGATGACAGTAGGGTGCCAGACGAAAGAGGGAAGGCGAAAATGTAGTCGTCAGCCGATTAGCCTAAGCCCTCGCAGCCAGCTAATTTAAAATGCAACACAACCAAATAAGATAATCTTCTTTATCTTTAGTTTGCAATTTACTCCCGCTTAAATTGACTCATTCGCTTCTTATGAAAATATTAATAGCAGACCGTATTTCGCCCATAGGCGTTGATTTGTTTAAAGCCCAAAAGGGTTTTAACGTTATAGAAGCCTATGGCTCCTCTCCGGAAGAGATCCTAGAGCTTGCTAAGGATGCCGACGCAATCGCAGTCCGCTCCGATACTCGTATTACTGCTGAAGTTATTGCAGCTGCGTCAAATCTCAAGGTCGTTGGTCGCGCAGGTGTGGGAGTTGATAATATCGACATCGAAGCCGCCACCGATCATGGCGTGATTGTGATGAATACGCCTACCGGTAACACCATCGCTACGGCAGAGCTAACGTTCACCCACATGCTCGCTGGCACTCGCGCCATCGTGCAAGCATGCGCTGGCATGAAGGCAGGGCGTTGGGATCGTAAAAAATACACTGGCTCTGAGCTGAATCAAAAGACCCTCGGTATCCTTGGTATGGGGCGTATTGGTGCTGAAGTCGCTAAGCGCGCCATGGCCTTTCAGATGGATGTCCTCGCTTACGACCCTTACTTGACTGAATCACGTGCTAAGACACTCGGCGTCAAGCAAGCCACGCTCGATGAAGTTATTCTAAACGCTGACTACATAACCGTGCATATGCCTATGACGAAGGATACCAAACACATGCTGAATGCAAATGCTTTTGCCCGCATGAAGGACGGCGTCCGTGTTTTCAATGTCGCACGTGGTGGTATCATCGAAGAATCTGCGCTAATTGATGCACTCAAGTCGGGTAAAGTTGCTGCCGCCGGCCTCGACGTTTACGAGGACGAGCCTCCTCCCGAAGACAGTCCACTGCGTCAGATCGAGAATCTCGTGCTCACTCCTCATCTAGGTGCCTCGACCCAGGAAGCACAAGAGAACGTCGGCATCGATGTGGCCAAACAAATGATCGAAGCCCTCACCGGAGGCATGGTTATGAACGCTCTCAACATGCCGTCTGTCGATCCTAAGGTCTTAGAAAAGCTAGGTCCCTACATGACATTAGGCGAAAAGATCGGCACATTCTCTCAGCAACTCGCCCCCGAAGGCGTCGAAAAGATAACCATCCGTTACTACGGTAAGATCGTCGAGCTTGATATACTTCCTCTGACCAACGCCATTCAGCGCGGCTATCTCCGTGAGATTTCTGATAACGTCAATAACGTCAATGCGCCCAAGAAGATAGAGCACCTCGGCGTCGAGACCGAAGAGGTTAAAAGCAGCACACATGCGGACTTTAATGAACTGATCGAAGTCGAAGTCGCGTGCAAGGGTGGCAAGACACGCATCATAGGTGGCACACTCGTTGGTAAGAACCAAGTTCCACGTATCGTCATTATAGACGGACACAGCGTCGAAGTCAGTACTGATGCGACACTTCTTGTTCTAAAGAATAAAGATGTTCCTGGTATCGTCGGCTTTATCGGTGTCACTCTCGGTGAAGACAAAGTTAATATCGCCAATATGTCGCTAAGCCGAAACAAGGACCAAGACTTCGCTGTCTCCGTCTTCGAGCTTGATACCGCTCCCTCCGAGGTCGCTGAAAAGAAAATCACCGACAATCCCTCGATTGAAAAATACCGTGTGATTAAATTATAAAGTAGGTTCTATTATTTCATGAAAGTGCTGTCCTAGGGGATGGCCTTTTTTATTTTGGTGATAAACTCTTTGGTTAAGCAAAGGCTTAGTTCTTTAAATGAAGAGACTCGCTTCGCATGACCTTCGTAGCTGATATTACTTATTTGTAGAAATACCATGATTAAAATCGACCCAAACATCCACCTGCTGTCAAAAAGTATAGTGTCTCTTCAAAGAGGCACTCACAAATACGCTCGCGCCCAAGCTTAGAATTCTGTCTTCTTCTCTCATGGCAGTGGTTTCTATTCTTCTCGTCGCAATCATTGGCTACCTTCTTGGTGCCATTAGTTTTGCCGTGATTATAGCGCGCAGTAAGGGTGTAGACATCTTCAAAGAAGGTAGCGGCAATCCGGGTGCGACGAACGTCAAACGTATCCTTGGTAAGAAGTGGGGTAATGTAGTCTTCGCTCTGGATGCACTCAAAGGCTTCACTGCAACTGGCCTACCCTTATTAGTTTACCATGATGATCGATTAGCTTTAATGGCTTACGATGATGATCGATTGGGATTGGCTGTCATTGGTCTAATCGCTGCGATTTTAGGGCATAGCTTTTCTGTATTTCTTAAATTTCGTGGTGGTAAAGGTGTGGCGACCACTATCGGTGG
>QXZH01000086.1:0-7135 GCA_009886465.1 Opitutaceae bacterium | reverse complement strand
GAGAATAAGTTCTGAGAGCAATCTCACTAATAGGTATGCGCACTAGTAACTAGCACCTTCAAATTAGTTCAGGTTTCAACCAATATTTATTATCTTTTATTTCTAAGCCTCAAGACAAACGAGTGTTGTTGCTTTGTGTGTCATCTAATTAAAAGAACAAAAAAAGCCCCTCCGTTTCTCGGAAGGGCTTTTGTATTAGAATGAATCTAGTTTAGCTATTTGAGTGCTGATTGTGCAGCAGCCAAGCGTGCGACAGGAACGCGAGGGGGCGAACAACTGACGTAATCGAGTCCAGCATTGTGGAAGAACTCAATGGAGGCTGGATCGCCACCGTGCTCGCCGCAAACACCAAGCTTAAGATTTCCCTTTGTGCTACGGCCCTTTTGAACACCAATTTCAACAAGTTGCCCAACGCCCGCTGCATCGATCGATGCGAACGGGTTTTGTGGAAGGATATCGAGGTCTTTGTATTGGCCAAGGAACGTTCCTGCGTCGTCACGGCTCATGCCAAGACCTGTCTGGGTGAGGTCGTTCGTGCCAAAAGAGAAGAACTCTGCAGTTTCAGCAATCTCATCGGCGGTCAAAGCACCACGAGGTACTTCGATCATTGTGCCAACTAGGTATTTGAACTTCACACCCTTTTTCTCCATGACTTCAGCAGCTACACGGTGAACCACTGCTACTTGATTCTTGAGCTCGTCAGCAAAGCCTACGAGAGGGATCATGACTTCAGGGATTACCTTGATTGGCTTCTTGAGCTTATAGCAAGATGCCGCCGCTTCGAAGATTGCACGTGCCTGCATCTCTGTGATTTCTGGGTAGGAAATACCTAGACGGCAACCACGGTGACCGAGCATTGGGTTGGATTCGTGTAGTGCGTGCACGCGGCTCGATATCACGTCGACTTTGACGCCGAGAGATTTAGCTAGCTCGCGCTTGGAAGACTCGTCGTGAGGCAGGAACTCGTGGAGAGGTGGATCTAGAAGACGAACTGTGACAGGAAGACCACCCATTGCTTTAAAGAGACCTGTGAAGTCCTTGCGCTGGAATGGAAGAAGCTTCCTGAGTGCTGCACGACGCTGTTTTTCGTTTGCGGCCAGAATCATCTGACGCATGAATGTGATGCGATCACCCTCGAAGAACATGTGCTCTGTGCGGCAAAGTCCAATACCCTGCGCGCCATATGCGATCGCAGACTTAGCTTGGTCTGGCGAATCAGCATTGGTGCGAACTCCAAGCTTACGGTGCTTGTCAGCCCACTTCATGACTTGATTATACATCTGGTAGGTATAGCTGTCCTTAGCCTTGAGCTTGCCGTTGAGCACTTGGTCTACTTCAGAGGGAGCAGTTGCTACTGCACCGGCGAAGATTTCACCAGTGGTGCCATCGATAGAGATATCGTCGCCATTCTTGAATGTCTTCTTGCCGATCTTGAGTGTTTCGGAGCCGTAGTTGATGACAACCTCAGCAGCGCCACAGACGCAGACCTTGTTCATTTGACGAGCAACGAGTGCGGCGTGAGAAGAAACACCCCCTCGAGATGTGAGGATACCTTCTGCAGCGATCATACCACGTAGATCTTCTGGTGTGGTTTCAACGCGGCAGAGGATGGCACGGCCACCCTTAGTAGCAACTTTCTCAGCTTCTGGAGCTGTAAAGCAGATCTTGCCGGATGCAGCACCAGGACCAGCGGGAAGACCGGTTGTGAGTGTCTTAGCCTTCGCGACTGCCGCTGGGTCGAAGACCGCAACGAGTAGTGAAGAGATTGAATCTGCAGGGATCTTAAGAAGTGCTGTCTTTTGGTCGATCAGTTTTTCCTTAACAAGCTCAACAGCGATACGAACGGCTGCGAGACCTGTGCGTTTGCCGTTGCGAGTTTGTAGCATCCAGAGTTTGCCGTCTTCAACGGTGAACTCGAAGTCTTGCATGTCCTTGAAGTGCTTCTCGAGTTTCTTACGAACTGCTTCGAGGTCAGCGTGCGCCTTAGGCATTTCCTTCTTGAGTTCAGCAATCGCGTTGGGTGTGCGGATGCCGGCGACAACGTCTTCACCTTGAGCATTGATGAGGTATTCACCGTAGAATACTTTTTCACCATTTGCAGGGTCACGAGTGAAAGCAACACCAGTTGCACAAGTATCACCCATATTACCGAAGACCATGGCCTGAACGTTAACAGCGGTACCCCAGGCAGCAGGGATTCCGTATTTCTGACGGTAGAGCGTCGCACGCTCGTTCTGCCATGAGTTAAACACGGCGCTTACAGAACCCCAGAGTTGCTCGTAAGCGTCTTGCGGGAAAGCTGTGCCAGTACGTTGTTTGATGACTGCCTTGTAGCGCTTAATGAGCTCTTGGAGGTCTTTAGCAGTGAGCTCATTGTCGAGTTCAACACCCGCTTCCTTGCGGACTTTTTCGAGGATGCCTTCGAACGGGCAGTGATCATTTTCGTTCACAGCTTGAACCCCCATGACGACATCACCATACATTTGGATAAAGCGGCGGTAGCAATCGTATGCGAATGCGGCATTGCCCGACTCTTTAGCCAGTGCCTTTACAGTCTTGTCGTTGAGACCAAGGTTAAGGATTGTATCCATCATGCCAGGCATCGATTCACGGGCGCCGGAACGAACGGAAAGCAGAAGCGGGTTTTTATCTGCACCAAGTTTTTTGCCGACCTCTTTTTCGATTTGAGCGACGGAAGCTTTCACTTCAGCTGCAAGTGTCTTGGGATACTTGCGACCGTTGTCGTAGAAGTAGGAGCAGACATCAGTCGTGATGGTGAAACCAGGAGGAACTGGTAGGCCGATACGGGCCATCTCTGCGAGATTGGCACCTTTGCCGCCGAGCAGTTCCCGGAGTTTAGAGCTTCCGTCGGTCTTTTGTCCGAAGTCGTAGCTGTATTTTACCGCTTTAACGCTCTTGCGTTTGACGGCCTTCTTGGTGGCTTTTTTTGCTTTTTTAGCTGGCATAAGATTACGATCTTTCTGGTGGATCGAGTTGTGGTAATTTCGCCGCCAATGGGCAGCGACATGTGGAAAAGCACGTAGCAAAGCCATTTAATGCTGTCTGTCAATTGATTAGGCTGGTGGTTTGTAAAGATTGTGGTGACAGACCTTGCGGGGGTTTATTTTTTGAAATATTGGTAATTTTTAGATTGGAGTTTGCCCGATCGCCTAGAAATTGAATAGGAATTCATTTTGAGATGACGGATTACCAAAACGATGATGACGATGTTGAAGAGCTGAATGACTCCGAAGGTGGAGGCATGAGCTTTCTTGAGCACTTGGAAGACTTCCGCTGGACGGTAGGGCGTAGCGTATTGGCCTTTGCCACCGGCATTGTTCTGGCTACTTTATTCATTGGGGATATTGCTGCATTCCTCAAGATGCCGATTGTGACTGCCTATGGTTCGGCTGAGATGGCGGATGAAAACCTGATCACCTATCGACCAATGGGTGTCATTTCAGTCTTTATTCAGATTGCATTTTTATCCGGTTTTACGCTTTCGATGCCCTTCGTACTTTACTTCCTAGCTACCTTCGTGGCACCAGGGCTGACGGATAAGGAGCGGAAAGTCGTAAGGCCTGCCTGTTTTGCAGCTTTCTTACTTTTTTTAACCGGAGTGTCTTTTGCATTTTTCGTAATTCTCCCGCTCACTCTGTCGTTTTCGGTGCGGCTAAATATGTTTTTCGATTTCGACCTCTTTTGGGCGGCTTCCGATTATTACAGCATGGTCGTATGGTTTTCTTTGGCTACGGGCGCATTCTTTCAGTTTCCGTTAATAATTGTAATACTCGTCTACCTTGGCGTCATAGCTGTCCAGAAGCTCCAAGACATTCGCCGAGCAGTTCTTGTTGGCCTGATGGTCTTTGCTGCATTCATGACTCCGGGTGGCGACTTTGTATCCTTGCCGCTTATAACTGGTTTCATGTATGGTCTCTATGAATTAGCGATCTGGGTTGGTATACGGGTGGAAAAGAAGCGCGAAGATGAACTAGAAGACTGGGATGATGAATAGGGCATTTACGCGCTCCGCCTAATCGCTAATTGGATAGGTAGATTCTTTGCCAAATTAACTCCATCTTTTGATTTAGCTGCGTACTATATAGAGGCACTCCCAGAAAAGCCTTAGGGCTGTAAAAGCGGTAATTTAAAATATTGCACAATGATTTCACGGTCGCAAAGAGACTACATAGAATATGTCCAAGAAAAAGGCCGTCCATAACGGGCGGCCTGCAAACGAATTAGTAAAATCTAATATTTGCTTACTTTTTTTGCTTTTTTTGGTCGAGCAGCACCACCATGAACATGTTGTATGCGAACCAGAATACAGCAGTGATTGGGGTTGCAGTCAGGCAAGCTTGGCCTTGTGCGATCAAAGCATTGGTCGAGAAGGTAAAAGGTACGAGCAAAATTGACATCAATACGAATACTAGAAAAGCAAGAATTAGACCGATGATGTGGTGCACGGGTGTTAGCAATTTTTGATAAGGAGTGTTATCCATATGACCTAAGGTAGAATTACCTGAGCACGTTCTGTCAAAGCGAAAGTTTTCCCCAAACTACTTCTCCTTGATTTTAAACTCATATTCGAATTTGACCCGATCGCTAAAAATCTTTGTTTTAATGTATATGAGTCGCTTTTCACTAATCGCTACTTGCGCTATTGCAATTGGAATTGTGCATCCCACGTACGCTATCATCTTAGTGGGTGGAGGCAATTTGGTGAATACGACGAATCCTGGTAGCGGCGCACCTTGGGACGAGGTGGCTTCTGTGACCAACTCCTTAGGCACGCATAGTACTAGCGGAAGTGCAATACATGTCGGGGGCGGCTACATGTTGACTGCCAATCACGTAAGTCTCGCGCAGGGATATGTTAGTTTTGATGGCAGTTCCACCTATCAAATTGCTAGTGGTAGTTCGGTTCAAGTGATGAGCGGTACAGACGTAGTCGATTTAAAAGTTTTCCAGATCACAAACAACCCGGGCACTAGCGGGGTTAATCTTTTTCCTGAGCTTGCGAAGGGCCAAGAGGCCGACTTCGGCGCAGCGACTCATATCGGCTGGGGCGCCGGGCACAATTCTGCCGATACATCTAATCCTTGGTCTTGGGGGAATTCTTCCACAAGTGAAAAGCGATGGGGCGTCAATGTGTTTGAGGGGGCCACCACCCTTACTTACACGAACGGGGGGGTTAATTATGATTTGGAATCGATCTATACTGCGTCCGATTCGGATGCGACCTCAAATGAGGCAGCCGCCACACTCTATGATTCTGGTTCAGGCCTGTTTATCAATGATGGCGTTGACCAATGGTTTCTTGCGGGCACGATTGTGGCGGTTAGCACAAATGGCAGCTCGACTTTTGCTGCAGATGAGACCGCGGATCTCAACTTTGCAGTTAGAATTGCAGAGTACAGCGATGAAATCGCAGCCCTCATGACCGATCCTCTAGCAGTGCCAGAGCCGGCGATTTTCCCCCTTTTACTTGGCCTAGTTGCTATGAGTGCGGCCTATGGTCGCCGCGCCTGAGGCCGAGGAGAAACTCGCGGTTGCCGTCTGTGCCTTTAATTGGCGATTCCATTGTGCCGAGGAGCACTGCGCATGGCAACTGTTTGAGGGCAAAGTCCTTTACCTGGGCAAGCACACGATTGTGAATCGTCTCGTCGCGAATGATGCCACGACCGGCGTCGACTTCGTGCTTTTCAGCCTCAAACTGAGGTTTGACAAGCGCAATTAAATAGCCGTTCGGTTCGAGAAATTGCCAGACTGCTGGTAATACTTTGGTCAGCGAAATAAAGGATAAGTCCATTACGATGCGGGGGTAGGCGTTGCAGGGTAGGTCGCCTAGTTGTAGGTAGCGGGCATTGGTCTTCTCAATGTTAGTCACGCGGTCATCTTGGATCAGCTTATTGTGCATCTGCGCGCGACCAACGTCGACGCAAGTTGCGTTGATGGCTCCGCGTTGTAGAGAGCAATCAGTAAAGCCGCCAGTCGAAGACCCCACATCAAGGACATGTGTCCCTTCCATCGTTATTTCGAAATGATCTAGAAAGCCTTCCAGTTTTTCACCACCACGGCTCACGAAACGGGGTGGCGACTCGACGGTGACTTCGCTGTCCGCGTTCAAGCTACGTCCGGGCTTGTCGAGACGGTGGGTGCCAATTTTAACCTTGCCCGCAAGGATCAGAGCTTTTGCTTGCGAGCGCGTATCGGCTAATCCTTTAGCGACAAGAAGTTCGTCTAGGCGGGCTTTCTTAACAGCTGCCATTATCTGTTTATTCTGGGTCGGGGTTATCTCGTTTCACGTGGAGTATCTCGCTTGAACGGATGTGGAGATCTCTTTGTGGGTAAGGAATTTCGATATTATTTTCTTTAAAAGTATCCCAAACCTTAAGCAATAACTCGCTACGAACGGCACCAACACCGTTGGAAGGATCTGCAATCCACATGCGAAGCTCAAGATCGATTGAACTGTCTCCAAAGCCAAGCAGTAAGCAATTGGGCGCGGGAGTGTTTAATACACGATTGGTGGAAGCCGCAACCGCAAGGATGAGTCGGATGCAATGGTGCGGGTCGGCATTATAAGATACTCCGATAGGCACCCTCACGCGGACTAAGTCGTCCGTGAAAGACCAGTTTATGACTTTTTGCGTGATGAGATCTTCGTTTGGTATGAGATGCTCAGTGCCATCGCGAGTGATTACTGAGGCGTAGCGAGCACGTAAATTATTGATCCACCCATAGGTGCCCTCAATCTCGATGACGTCGCCAGGTTTGATCGAATTATCCATCAGTAGAATGATACCGCTGACAAAATTAGAAACTACTTTCTGGAGACCAAAGCCGAGGCCGATGCCGATGGCACCACCTAGAAATGCGAAAGCGGATAGATCAATTCCGATGGATCCGATCGCTGTTACCACCGCCACCGTGATGAGTATAATTCGTACGATCTTTGCGATGAGCACTTTGAGTGAAGGACTCAAACGCGGGATCAGTTGGATCTGACTTTCAGCGATCCGAGCTAGAGCAAGGCCAATCCAGAGGGTTAGGGCGAAGGCGAGTATGCCGGCTAGAACAGTCCAAGCAGAGAGTGAATGAGTGCCCAATTTGAAACTTAGCCCACTAAGCA
>QXZH01000085.1 GCA_009886465.1 Opitutaceae bacterium | reverse complement strand
GAGCCATTCCCGCTGCAGCAGAAAAAAAAACGACTGAGATAAAAGACGACTGGCGCAGGGGCACAATCGAGGAACGCCTCTCTCACTCGCTGGTCAAAGGTATCGTTGCGCACATAGATGCCGACACCGAGGAAGCACGGCTCAAATACGACCGTCCCCTCGAAGTAATCGAAGGCCCGCTGATGGACGGCATGAAAGTCGTCGGCAAACTCTTCGGTGATGGCGACATGTTTCTCCCCCAGGTGGTCAAGAGCGCTCGCGTCATGAAACGCGCCGTCGCCCACCTACTCCCCTTCATGGAGGAGGAAAAAGCCGACGCCAGCGCCAGCTCCTCCGCGGGTAAATTCCTTATCGCCACGGTCAAAGGCGACGTGCACGACATCGGTAAAAACATCGTCGCTGTCGTGCTCGCGTGTAATAATTACGAGGTTAAGGACCTAGGCGTGATGGTCGACTGCGATACCATCCTCAAAGAAGCTCAAGAATGGGGAGCTGACATCATCGGCCTCTCGGGCCTGATCACCCCCTCGCTCGACGAGATGATCTTCAATGCCGACGAGATGACAAAACGCGGTTTCACCCAACCCCTACTCATCGGCGGTGCCACCACTAGCAAGGCGCACACTGCGATCAAAATCGCACCCCACTACGAACAACCCGTTGTCCGAGTTGGCGACGCCTCCCTCGTAACGGAAATTTGCAACAAACTTATCAACCCCAAGACCCGAGAAGCCTTCGCCAAAGAAGTCGAAACAGACAACGTCAAACAGCGCGAACGCTTTGCCGCATCCAATGCGAAAAAAGACCTTATGCCGATCGCAGAAGCTCGCAGCAAACGCTACACCTGTGATTGGGCGTCAGCCGACCTCAAGATACCTAATAAGACCGGAGTCACTGTCAGTGACCACGTTCCGCTCGACCAGCTAGCCGAATACTTCGACTTTTCTCCCCTCTTCTGGACATGGGAGCTCAAAGGCGTTTACCCAAATATCCTCACGCATAAGAAATATGGCGAACAAGCAACTACTATTTATAAGGATGCCAAGTTACTGCTCGATCAAATCATCAAAGAGAAACGTTTTCGCGCCCGCACCGCAATAGGCCTCTGGCCTGCAAACGCCTTAGGAGACGACATCGAACTCTATGGCCCCGACGGTGATATTCTAGGTGTTTTCCATACTCTGAGGCAACAAAAACGCAAAGCCAATAGCTCCGTCTACTATGCGCCCGCCGACTTCGTCGCACCCAAAGAGACCGGACGCCATGATGCCTGCGGTGCCTTCGTCTGCTGCATCGAGGGAGTTAATGTATTGGCCGATGAGTTCGAATCCAAAGGCGACGACTATAATTCCATCATGGTCAAAGCCATTGGTGACCGTTTCGCTGAGGCCCTCGCTGAATACACCCACCAAAAAGTGAGAAAAGAGCACTGGGGTTACGCCACCGATGAGACGCTGAACAACGATGACCTGATTAAAGAAAAATATCGCGGCATCCGTCCTGCCTCCGGTTATCCCGCCACACCAGACCATACCGAGAAGCAACTCATCTGGGATCTCTTAGAGGCGGAGAAAAACACTGGTGCTACCCTTACAGAGAACTTCGCCATGAATCCCGGCAGCTGCGTCAGCGGTCTCTATCTCGCGCACCCGAATGCCAAATACACAGTCGTCGGTCCAATCGCCAAAGACCAGATGGAGGACTACGCCAAGCGCAAAAGCCTAGAACTTAAAGAGTGCGAACGCTGGTTGGCACCGAACCGCGGGTATTGACCTACTTTAAACAGGATACAGTCAGGTATTAAAATAAAGCTACGAAAGAATCTCTATTACAGCGCTGTACTCGTCTGAACATCGTAGAAGTCAAGACTCGAGGAAACGGCAGCTATTGCGGCAGCGCAGGCGGTTTCTAGGCGTAGTACATGCGCGCCTAAGTGGGCTAATTTCCAACCATTTTTACGAAAGGTGTCACGCTCCTTGGCCGACCAGCCGCGCTCGGCTCCTAATGCAATGACGGCGCTGGTGGCGGACTCAGGCAAGAGTTGCGGCAGGGAACCTGCGGCCTCGTAGTTATCGAGGGCAAAGTGCGCACCCTCGCCTTGGAGAAAAGAGATGGCAGACTGCAGATCGGTGTGCATCCCGACTTCGGGAACATGCGTACCGAAAGATTGCTCAGTACCGAGAAGAAGGCGGTCTTTCCACTCCTCCGTTGTCCAGAGGCTGCTTTGCGCGTAGGAGGGTTCACCGCGTTCTGATTCGAAGAAGTGTAAGTCCTGTACGCCCATACTGGCAGACTCAAAGAGTATACGCTTCGCAGTATGTGGACGGGGCAGGCCTAGTAATAAGCGAATCGGTAAGGGCTTAGGCGCGGGTTCAGTGCCGACTATTTTAAGCGTTATCGAACCATCCGCCTCCACGAGTGTTACTTCGGCGCGAGCACGTAAGCCATTGACAAAGCCGACGAAAACCTTGCTGCCGACTCGAGCGCGGAGCACTTTGAAGATATGCTTGGCACGAAGATCGCTGCCTTCGAGGCGCATCTTCTCAAAAGGTGAATCGAAGAGGATTAGATTCATACAAGCAAGAAATGACGATCGAGATGATCGCCAATAACTATTACCGGCGTCGGCCGAAACGACTCGTTGCGGAGTTACGCTTTCTACGGCGCGGCTTCTCTGCGGTCGTGGTACGGATGATAGGCTCGTGGAAGTAGTTAAAGTCCTCGAGTTTGAGTTGCGGAATCTGCTGGTCGATAAACTTTTCGATCGCATCAAGCTTAGCTTGCTCGTCCGGAGCGACGATAGTCGCCGCGTCGCCTTCGCGCTGCGCACGGCCTGTTCGCCCAATGCGGTGAACGTAGTCCTCCGCGTGCTCGGGCACGTCGTAGTTGATGACATGGGTAACGTTGGCAATATCAAGTCCTCGTGAAGCGATATCGGTCGCAACGAGGATCTTAATCTTCCCATTCTTAAACTGCTCGAGGGCCTTGGTACGCGACTTCTGCGGCAAGTTCGAGTGCATAGCAGCGCAACTGAGGCCACGCTCTTCAAGCCAACGTGCAATACGATCCGCACCCACTTTCATGCGACAAAAGATGATCATACTATCGATCTCCATCTGTTCGATGAGGGCAATGAGCAGGTCAAACTTTTGCATCGCACCAACCGGGTAGATGACGTGCTTTACGGTTTCAGCTGGCGTAAGCTTTATGCCGATAGTGACATCGACTGGGTCTTTGAGACTTTTAGCGACTAAGCGCTTAATATCCTCCGAGACCGTGGCAGAGAAAAGGAGGGTCTGCCGGTTCTTGTTGCACATTTTGATAATGCGCTGAACGTCGTCTATGAAGCCCATGTCGAGCATTCTGTCGACCTCGTCAAGCACGAGGACTTCGACTGATTTGAGATCAAAATTCTTCTGCTGCAAGTGGTCGAGCAAACGACCCGGTGTCGCGATGACGACATCGGCACCTTCTTTAATCTCGTCGATCTGCTTGCCATAGCCGACACCACCGTGAATGAGGCAACACTTAGGTGCGCAATATTTGCCGTAGGAAGCAAACTGATCTTCAACCTGAGCAGCGAGCTCGCGAGTGGGACCAAGCACGAGGCAACGAGGCGCCGCGCCTTGCTTGTGGCCTGCAAGGCGATGCAAGATGGGCAGCGCATAGGCAGCAGTCTTGCCAGTGCCAGTCTGTGCAGAGCCAATGACATCGCGGCCTTCAAGAATATGAGGAATGGATCCCGCCTGAATAGGAGTGGGCTCTTTAAAGCCAAACTCATCGATAGATTTAAGGATAGACTCATCGAGTCCAAGTTCGTGGAAGGTCATAATTAGCTGTAGGGTGAATGCCCGGCCAACATAATTACGCATCCGGGTCCGATGATAATCTGAACTTTTAAAAGCAAGAGCGCTAAGAGTTCCAGATATTAAGCCCGAGACACTGCCTGCATTTCATTGAAGATCAAGGAGAAAGCTAGGTGCTCGTATTTCGCTTATTAGATTAGGCTACAAAATATTATTTGATCGCTTGCTCACCAAAGACCGATATCTCTAAAAGAAAATCACTCAATCTTAGTTGCCCTATGAATATTAAACGATCACTTGCCCACTCATCTGTAGCTATTGCAACGATTTTGCTCCCTTCGACTGCTTCGGCAAGTTTTGAAGAAGCGTCTGGCTACATCGACATCGACGGCTCGATGGTCGGCTATATGAACTTCGAGGGTGACGGTCAAGAGATAGGCACCGCGCTAAACGCGACCTACGAACAGTTGCTCGCGAGCAAGCCAGGAATGCCACCGATACCAGTCGATTTCACCCTCTTGATCGAAAACTTGGGTTTCGGCTCGCTCAAGGCCGTCGGCATGAGCTCGAAGGATGCCGGCGAAGGGCTCCACCTAAATCGCTCGGTCTCACTAATGGATGGCGCGCCGACGGGGCTCTTTGCCATCAATGGGCTAGAGCCGCTCAATTTCGACGCAGCCAAGATGGCACCCGCCGATGCCACTGGCGCGATGACGCTTGCGGTCAATCTAGGCGCACTGCGTGAAACGACCATTCTGATCTTAAAGCAGATCATGGGACCGATGGGCGAGGGCATAATCCAGCAGCAACTCGGACAGCTAATCCCAGAAACAGACATTACCTATAACGAGGCGATTGATACACTCTCTGGTAAATGGGATGGTTTCTGGCATCAAAGCTATAGCGAAGATTTCCAAGAAGATTTTAAATTATGGCTCAGTATCGAAGGCGCTGGCAGCCTATTGCCACGACTCCATATGATGGGCAAAAGCATGGGCGTAAATTTTATAAAGGATGATCAAGGGATCAAAGCCGACTTTAGCAGCTTAATGGGCGAAGATGCCACCAACGGGCTCTACGTAGAGGCACCGAAAGAAGGCGACTCCCTCATCATCTACACGCACCAGAATTGGACACCCGAAAGCGGCGGCGCACGACTCGCCGACAGCGACGAGTTTAAGAGTTTAGCCAGTCGCCTGCCGGCCGAAGGCATCGCCTTCAGATACAGTAAAGGTGGCGATCTCGATCCGATTTTCGCTGCCATTGCCGCGTTTCCCGAAGCCGCTCAATACACTGAATTGGCAAAATCCGTAATCGATTTCTTAGTCGGCGATTTCTTGAAGCCCAATTTGGCGATCAGCTATATGGATGGCGACCACATGGTCTCGGAGCAATATGCCAGCTACTCTACCAAGCAAATCTTGATGACCATTCCCGCCATCGCAGGCGGTGGAATCTGCACAGCCATAGCGATACCCGCCTTCAAAAAAGTGCGCGAGGCTTCCCAATAAAAGTTAGTGAAAAATAACCTACGGCAAATCGCTTCAGCGGCGGATCAATAGTTCCTCGAAACGGGTAAGACGAGCGTCAAGGTCAGTGATCTAGCCGGTGCAGACGCTCATATTGGCTCACTCAAATCAGTCGCTAGTGACAGCTGCTTGAATATGGTAATCACTCCATAAATGGTGGGAATCAGTGTCGTGCTTCCGAGTGGCGATTGATTTCTCTCTTACTGGAGGGAATCCCTCCAGCAAAGAGATGGATGACTCCGCTCCGCGTAAACGCCTAAATCATTATGACTTACATTTATTAGGATTCAGCATAAGCTTGAGCTTAGTGATACTTTACTCGATAATTGAACAATGAGTTCTACCTACCGAGGACGTATTGCACCGACACCGACGGGCTATTTACACCTTGGACACGCGCGCACTTTTTGGATCGCAATGGAGCGGGCCAAAGAAGCAGGCGGCCAACTTATCTTCCGCGATGAAGACCTCGACCCACAACGTTGCAAGGAAGAGTTCTCTCGAGGTGCAATCGAAGACCTGCGTTGGTTTGGCTGCGACTGGCAGGAAGGACCCGACGTAGGAGGCAGCGCAGGCCCCTACCGACAAAGTGAACGCCAGGCTACATTTCTGACCGCATGGGAACAACTGAAAGATGGCGGCTATATTTACCCCTGCGAAAAATCGCGCAAAGACGTGGCTCGGGCCACTCAAGCACCTCATGCAGACGAAGAAGCAAGCGAACCAATCTACCCTGAGAGCTGGCGCCCTCCCTTTGGCCACGGCAAAGACGCCCAAAGCCCTAACGATAGCAATTGGCGCTTTCGCTTACCTGAAGACCGCACAATAGAATTCGACGACATTCGACTAGGCCCTTGCGCTTTTGATTGCCTCCGCGACTTTGGCGACTTCCTCGTTTGGCGGCGCGATGGCGTGCCCGCTTATGAGCTCGCCGTAGTGGTGGACGATGCAGCCATGCAGATCAGCGAAGTCGTACGCGGCGAAGACCTGCTCATATCAACCGCACGACAGATCCTACTCTACGAAGCGCTTGGCCTGCAGTCGCCACAATTTTACCACACTCCCTTACTTTGCGATACGAGTGGACAACGGCTTGCCAAACGGAACCGCTCACTCACACTTCGCGAACTAAGAGAAGCTGGTCACCAACCAGAAGACCTCCGCACATCGGAAGATTGGTGGTCAGGACTCGACGATTAAATTGACTATGCTAGAGAAAGTGCGACAGCGAAAAAAGCCTGCGATAATACTTTCTACCATACACCTGGGCTACCAAAATCTTATAGGTTAGCAATTCGCTAAATTGATTTAACACTTAGCCAAAAGCGCGCCTAGCCAGCGCGCGATGATGAGGACGCAAACCAAGCTCGAAAGTAAAGAAACAGCCAGACTAAAACCAACGGAGGCCACGAACCCGAGATAGCCAAAGCTAACAATGATCATAACCACAGGTAGCCAGTCACTATGCAGACGTCGAATCTTGGCAGCACGATAAGCGGATAGAAAAAATGGAGCGGCACCAAGCAATAAAGTAAAGCAGAGACAAGCTGCGCTCAGTAAATGAAGCAAAGTCACAAAGTCATCCTTACGAATCACATACTCCGAGAACGCTGCAAGTAAGAGGGCATTGCTTGTGAAAACTAGGCTAAGCAGAAGTCGTAAAGATAGCGAAGATAAACGGGGCTCGCTACCCGGATCTTTGGGCGTGGAGCGAAGGTGGTAGCCAAACTTAAACAATTCTGAGCCGAGCCCAGATAAATCAAAAGCCCCTCGCTTCCAGTGCAACGTTAACGAATGCCTCGAAAGGCTTGCCGCCGCCTCAATAATACCCGTTTGCTTTTTTGCGAGTCGCTCGGAGAGCCAGGCACAGGCCACGCAGGACATGCCATAGATCTCAAAGACCGCCTCGACCGATTCGCCACCACCCGCTTCGACTGAACGCTGGGCGACAAAAAGAGCATCGATATCGATATCATCAAGACGGCGATCTTTAATCGGCGGGGAGGCTCGGTCTTGAAGGCGATAATAATCGCCCATGCCGCTATCTTTGATTAGCAGATAGACTTGCTGGCAACCCGAACAGCAAAATTCATCGATACCAGAATCTTGGGTATAGGCTGTCGCGCAGTGTCTGCATAGATTCTGCATCTAATGTGTAAAAGAATAATTTAACGAAGAAGATATAAATTTAATCTGCTGTGGATCGTTTGACAACTCTACTTGAATATTTGTTTCCACCGATTACCAGGTAAGTATAGAATGGCACGTATATCTAAGATAACTTAGTCAACGAAGATTTGAACACGGTGCCTAGACTTGAGGCAATTGCCTCAAAACCTTTGTGCCATAATATCAACGGAGACCGCGAGCAACAGACTGCACACAAGTTAATTGAATCAACCTAGAGATAAAGCAGCACTTTCTACCTTGCGCCAATGAAAGCAGGTGCGCAAAGCATAGCTTAGATGTTGATTTCTCAAGGATATACGCCCAAAAAATCTTAACCCTGTGACCATGCCGACTAGCAACCCCAAGAAGATCGAGATATTACTGCTTGAAGATAATGGGGTAGATGTGGACCTAGTAAGCGAACATTTCGACCTATCCAAGTTAGATTTCAATATCAGTTTAGCCACGCGATTAGCCGATGGCATTGAGCAACTCAAGAAGCGACGTTTCGATCTCGTCCTACTCAATCTCACCCTGCCAGACAGCTGTGGTATCGATACGCTACTCGACACCATAGAAGCCTCGCAAGGTGAAGCCATCATTGTGCTAACAGATACTGACGACGAAATACTTTCGCTCAAAGCACTCAAATTAGGCGCTCAAGATTCTCTCAACAAGCATCGCATCAATAGCGAAGACCTGCGCCGCTCAATCCTCCACGCTATAGAACGTTCAAATTTACTTCGAAGTCACGAGGCGCGCACTGAAGGGATCCAATGCGACGCCACTATTCTACGCGACATCACCAATCAAAAAAAAGCGGAAGACGAACTCTTCAAATCTGAAAAAATAGAGTCGATCAGTTTGCTAGCGGGAGGTATCGCGCATGACTTTAATAACATGCTGACCGCTATCCTCGGCAATATCTCAATGATACGTATCGATTTAGACGAAAGCCATCAGCACTCGGCTAAGCTCGTCGCCGCAGAAAAGGCGGCGCTTCAAGCCAGATTGCTCACTCAGCAACTACTCTCCTTTTCTAAGGGTGGCGCCCCTTTACTTGAGGTGACCACCGTTTCGGAGATGGTCGAAGAATGCGCGCAGTTTATTCTCCGTGGATCCAAGGTGAAATGTAGTATCGAGAAAGACGACGACCTCTGGTCTGTCGATGCCGATAAGGGGCAAGTCAGCCAAGTTGTTAACAACCTCATCATTAACGCCAACCAAGCCATGCCCGACGGCGGTGAAATCCGTATTCGCATGAGCAATCTGCATGTCCGCCATGCCGAGGTTCCTACGCTCAGATTCGGTGATTATGTCTGCATCGAAGTTAGAGACGAAGGCGCCGGTATCTCACCTCAGAACCTCAACAAAATCTTCGACCCCTACTTTACCACAAAGGGAAAAGGTAACGGTATCGGGCTCGCTTCTTCATACTCAATCATCACGACGCACAAGGGCACCATCACGGTCGACTCCTCCATCGGCAAGGGCTCGATTTTCAGAGTTTATTTGCCAAAGAGTAAGCAACTAGCTCCTGGAAAATCAAATCCATCGGAAGCCAAGAAAAAAGAAACCGCTAAAGAGAAGATCCATCGGGGTAAAGGCCGCATCCTAGTGATGGACGACATGGAAGCCATGATGATTGTTGCTGGAGAAATACTCACTGTGCTCGGCTATGACGTTGAATATTCGACGAACGGCAATGAAGCCATCAAAGCCTACAAAGCAGCCAAAGATGAGGGTAATCCTTTTGACGCATGTGTCTTCGACCTCACCGTGCCCGGAGGTATGGGTGGCGAAGAAGCGGCTAATATTTTGATAGATTACGACCCAAATCTAGTTGCCATTGCCTCCAGTGGCTACACTTCATCGAATGTGATGTCGGACTACAAAAACTCCGCCTTCAAAGCCGTCTTGCCCAAACCCTACCGAATTAAAGAAATGAGCGACATACTCCACGAATTACTTAACTGATAGCGCAATTTCATGGCACAAGAACCCACACCTCCTTTAAGTGAGGCCAGTCTAGCGGCGCTAGCTTCTATTCCTGTTCAAGAGACACCCTCCCCCGGCTACGTCGTTCATCTCGACCAGTTGGAAAAAAACTGCCAACTCTTACAAACCGTCGCCGAGTGCTCGGGCGCCAAGGTGCTACTCGCACTCAAAGGTTTCGCCTGTTTCAGCACCTTCCCAATCATTCGTAAATACCTAAAGGGCACGACTTCCAGCGGCCTACACGAAGCTCTGCTCGCCCAAGAATCCTTCGGTGGCGAAGTCCACGTTTACTCTCCCGCCTATAAACCCGAGGAAATTCAAAAACTTAGCCGCTTCGCACACAGTCTCGTTTTCAATTCCGCACAACAGCTCAACAACGGACTGGCTGCACTTGAAGGTCACCGCCGTCCCGAAATCGGGCTGCGCGTGAATCCCGAATACTCTGAAGTAGAGGTCGATCTCTACGATCCCTGCGCCCCCTCCTCCCGTCTTGGTACAACGCGCGCCGCACTCGACCGTGCACTCGCCAACCTACCCCCTGATCTACTTAAGCAAATCGAGGGTCTCCACTTCCACGCGCTCTGCGAGCAAGATGCTGACGCATTGGAGCATACCGCGGAAGCCTTTGAGGCGAAATTCGCCGATCTCATTCCAGGGCTCAAATGGCTCAACTTCGGCGGCGGCCATCACATCACCCGTCCTGGCTACGATGTCGAAAGACTCATCCGTGTGGTTAAACGCTTCCGCGAGCGTTACGATGTCGAAGTGTATCTCGAACCTAGTGAGGCCGTGGCACTCCACACTGGCATACTCGTTGTCACCGTGCTTGACCTGATCGAAACCGGCGGACATCAGATCGCCATCCTCGACAGTTCCGCCACCTGCCACATGCCCGATGTTCTTGAGATGCCCTACCGCCCAAGTATCGTCGGGGCAGGCCAGCCCAAAGTGTACGCTCACACCTACCGCCTCGGTGGGATGTCTTGCCTCGCTGGCGATGTCATCGGCGACTACTCCTTTCCTCAACCACTAGAAATCGGTCAAAGACTCACCTTCCTCGACATGGCACACTACACCATGGTAAAAAATACCACTTTCAATGGCGTTCCCTTACCCGCGATTTCACTCTACTCAGAAACTACAGGTCTTGAAACCGTACGCCGCTTTGGCTACGAAGACTACAGGATGCGGCTTTCGTGATTCGCTTGTTGAAT
>QXZH01000084.1 GCA_009886465.1 Opitutaceae bacterium | reverse complement strand
CGCGCAGGGATACGGTGGGCACTCGTCGAGCACCATGGCAATATCTGTATCCAGCTTCTTCTGAATTTCGTAGCAATTTTGTGGCCCCAAAAAGAGCTTACGTCCATCCAGGTGCGAGCGAAACTCAATCCCCTCTTCTGTAATCTTGCGCAGCTTTGAAAGGCTAAACACTTGGAAGCCGCCGCTATCCGTGAGAATCGGTCCCTTCCAATTCATGAACTTATGCAGACCGCCCATCTCATTAACTAAATCAGAGCCCGGGCGAATGTTGAGGTGATAGGTATTGCCCAAGATGATCTGGGCGCCGACCTCCTCGATCTGTGCAGGGGTCATCCCTTTGACTGTGGCTTGGGTGCCAACGGGCATGAAAATGGGGGTCTGAATATCACCGTGGCGAGTCTTGAGAACTCCGCATCGCGCCTGATCGTCTTCTTTGAGCACTGTGAACATTGATTAGAAGTTAGTAGTTAGAACTTAGGACTTAGAAGCTTAAAGTTCGACGTTGAATGTTCGACCTTGGGCGTTCTTAGTGTGCTCTTCTTATGAGTCTCGACATACCCAGTATTCAGAAAATCGACGGCAGCAGCTTCCGTATCGCTGTCATTGCGTCGCGCTATAATGAGGCACTAGTCGACTCACTCGTTCATCATGCTTGCGCGACGATTGAAGCTTCCGGTGCGGCAACTCCTGTGATTGAGCGCGTGCCAGGTGCTGCCGAACTGCCATTTGCCGCCGCGACGCTCGCCAAACACAGCTCCTTCGACGCGATTATCTGCATCGGCGTCGTCATCGCAGGCGATACCGATCACCATGAAATAATTGGCAACAGCACCGCCACCGCCCTACTCGACCTGAGCATTGCTAAGAAAGTCCCAGTGATTAACGGTATCCTCGTCGTCAACAATCTAGCACAAGCCGAAGCTCGCGCTGGGGACGAAATCAATCGCGGTAAAGAATTTGCCCAAGCCGCACTCTATATGGCACAATTTACAAAAAAATGGAAGACGAATTAAAACCAGTCAAGCGCGGCACACAACGCCGCGAAAACCGCATGGCTGCCGTGCAATTTCTCTATCAATGGGAGCTCAATAAGCCCGAGCAGCTGAATGATGCCTTGCGTGTCTTTGTCGAATCGCAAGATCAGGAGCGCGACTATTACGCCTTCGCCGAAGAACTTATCCACGGCACAATCGATCACATCGAAACTGTCGACGCTGAGATCAAAGCCCACGCGGACAACTGGACTTTTGAGCGAATCGCAAAGGTCGACCTCTCGGTATTGCGACTTGCGATCTACGAACTCCTCCAACGCCGTGACATTCCACCTATTGTGAGTATTAATGAAGCGATCGAGCTGGGAAAAATCTATTCCAACCCGGATTCAAAGCGCTTCATTAACGGCATTCTCGATCAAATGAAAAACAAGATCGACCGCCCTCTTCGCAGCGCGGCGGATTAAGTTTATATAAACATGCGCGGACTCTTTAAAAAGTTCAAAGACGGTCTCAAGCGTCAGACACCTACCTTCCAGAAAGCCTTTAACGGTATCTTTTCGGCTGGTAAACTCGACGCCGAAGCCCTTGAAGAACTTGAAGAAGCTCTCTACACCGCTGACTTCGGACACGAAACAGTGGAAGAAATCATCGAGGAGATTAAAGCGGCCTACAAGGCAGACAAGGAAATGCGCGGCGAGGATGCGGCCAAAATAGGCGCAATCGTTCTCGCCCGCGTGCTCGAAGGTGCTGAAGCTAAGGTCGATGTTGGCCATCACAAGCCAGAGGTCATTTGTCTCGTCGGCGTGAACGGCTCCGGCAAGACCACGACTTCTGCCAAGCTCGCCCATCTATACCAGAGTAATGGTTACAGCATGCTGCTTGGTGCCTGTGATACTTTCCGCGCAGCGGCGAACGAGCAAATCAAACACTGGGCGGATCGTCTCAATATCGACATCGTAGCCAGCCAACACGGAGCCGACTCGGCAGCCGTCGCCTTTGACGCACTCGAAGCGGCCAAGAGCCGCTCACGAGATATCGTGATACTCGACACCGCCGGTCGTCTCCACACAAAGAGCAACTTAATGAAGGAGCTGGAAAAGATGCACCGCGTTATCCAGAAGCAAGAGCCGACCGCGCCACACCACAGCTGGCTAGTCGTTGATGGGAGCCTCGGTTCCAACTCAATTGAGCAGGCACGCGTCTTCCACGAAAGTTTTCCCCTGACTGGCCTGATCATCACCAAGCTAGACGGCACGAGCCGAGGCGGCGCGCTCGTTGGCATCTACCGTGAACTGAAGCTACCGATCTACTTCGTCGGCCTTGGTGAGCAAGCCGATGACTTGCAGCCTTTTTCAGCAGTGAATTACTCGAACGCTATTTTTGGGATTTCGGAGTAGAAGGATCGCCCTTTCGACGGGTGTTGACGAAAAGGGCTGAGGAGTTAACCCTCAAATAGAACTTTTGATTATAGATGCCTACCGAAACTCTCATCGTGCAGCTCGCCGAGCGTAGCTACCCCATCCACTTCAGCGATGTGGCAGAAAGACTCAGAGCTGATATAAGCAATTTGCGTGCTTCAGGACGTAGCGTTCGGGTTATCAGCGACGCAGGTGTGCTCAAGGCCCATCCAGAATATCTCACGCAAGTAGGCTTCGAAGACGGCGAGATCCTCTCACTTCCCTCAGGGGAAGCGACGAAGTCGATCGAGTTCTTCAGCCAAGCGCTCAGCCATCTCGCTGGCACGGCATCGAACCGCGACTGCGCCCTCTTTGCATTCGGTGGCGGCGTGATAGGTGATCTGGCTGGATACGTTGCGGCAAGCTACTTGCGTGGCATCGATTTCTATCAAATCCCAAGCACACTGCTCTCGATGGTCGACAGCTCCGTCGGTGGTAAAACAGGTATCAATCTCCCGGAAGGCAAAAACCTCGCTGGTGCTTTTTGGCAGCCAAAGGCCGTTTATATCGACACAGCACTTTTACAAACTTTGTCGCCGCGTGAGTTCGCCGCTGGCATGGCCGAAGTCATTAAATACGGCATGTTAGGCGACCTTGAACTTTTCAACGATCTCGTCGCGCTCAAAGGACTCGATGCGAACTCGCCTGAACTACCTGCCATTATTCGCCGCTGCTGCGCGATCAAAGCACAGATCGTAGCTTATGACGAAAAAGAGACCGCTGTCTTGGGTGGTCGCGCCTTACTTAATCTCGGGC
>QXZH01000083.1 GCA_009886465.1 Opitutaceae bacterium | reverse complement strand
GCGGAAAAGAGGCGTGTGCGCGTGCCTGGCTCGATCGGATACCAGCCTTTATCGAAGCGGTGTTCGCGTGTGACAAACTCTTGAGGCTCATCAATAGGAAGCCGTGCCGCACGAAAGATCCGTATTTGGTCATGATTTCTGACGGGGTGTCCTGTATAGAGCTCTGGGAATTTAATTTTATAAGTTTCGATCGCGCTATCCATGTTGGATTGCCCTGCGCAAAGCCAGATGTCGCCAAAGGTAACATTGCTCAGGGTAAGCGTTTTAGAGGAACCTGTGACTGTGATTTGAAAACTGCCTCCAGCTGGCATGGCGGGTAAGTCTACTTGCCAACGACCGTCTGTGACTTGCCCTGTGTATTCGTTGTTGTTGAAGCTGACGGAGACGTGATTTTCTTCGTCGGCCATGCCGCGTAGTGGTATGGTGACCTCGCGTTGCAGAACCATGTTGTCGGAGAATACGGGCGCGAGCTGGATATTTGCGCAGAGGGGAGTCGCTAAGGTCAGAATGAATACCAATGCAATTTGGAATGAACGTTTCATAATAATGGAAACTTAAGTTTATTGAATTCTTGTCCTAGGTGGTCGGTCACTGTTTTTAACGAATCTTCCCAGAGTGCTGGAGGGTATGAAGTTGCGTTTTGAGTAATTCTGCGATTTCCGGGTAGTTTTTGATTACGTTATTTGCTTCAGCGATGTCTTCGCTTAGGTCGTAAAGTTCTGGAGCGCCAGGCTTGGGCTTGTATTTGCTGGCGTGGAATTCGATATATTTCCAGTTGTCTTTGCGCAGGGCTACCGCATTCGCGGCTTCCTCAATCATAAAGGGGAGGCCTTGCTCGGAACTGCCGAGGAAAGCGTCGAGCGTGTTGCGGCTATCGACTGCGGCGCCTTCAGGGAGATCGAGCTCAAGTAATGTTGCAAAGGAGTGTAGGAAGTCGATCTGGTTGACTAAGGCATCGGAGGTGCCAGTCTGGATATTTCCGGGCCAGCTGATGATGAGAGGCACGCGGGTGCCGCCTTCGTAGATTTGGTATTTTCCGCCGCGATATGGGCCTGCAGCGTAGTGATCACGGTCATTATTGACCGTAGAGGTTTTGGCACTTGTGCCATCGACGTAGCCGTCGTCATAGGTGGGGCCATTGTCACTGGAAAAGGTGACCAGAGTATTTTCGAGCAGTCCGTTGGCTTTTAGCGCATCGATGATTTGGCCGACGCTCCAGTCGAATTGCACCATGGCGTCGCCACGATAGCCGAGTTCGGTTTTTCCCTGAAAGCGTGGGTGTGGTGCACGCGGCACATGAATGTCCTGCGATGAGAAGAACAAAAAGAAGGGTTCGTCTTTGTGGCGAGTAATGTAGTCGCGCGCTTTGTCGACAAAGACATCGGCCATGGTCTCGTCATCCCAGAGTGCAGCTTTGCCGCCAGACATGTAGCCGATACGACCGATGCCATTGATGACGCTGTGATTGTGGCCGTGGCTGCTTTGGTAGTAAGTCATCGCCTCTCGATTGGTTTTTCCGTCGGGGTATTCGGTGCTGCCTGGGCGGTTGACTTGCTTCGCGTTGGAGCCGACATAGATCGGATCGTTTGGATCGTAGTTGACGACATTGTAGTCTTCCAAATAGACGCATGGCACACGGTCGTTGGTGGAGGGCAAGAGGAAGCTATAGTCGAAGCCTATCTCAAGTGGACCGGGTTTGACTTCGCCATTCCAGTTTGCGGGTGATTCTTTGCTTCCCAGTCCGAGGTGCCATTTGCCGATGACTGCAGTTTTGTAGCCAGCGTCTTTAAATAGGTCGGCTATGGTGTAGGTATCAACTGGAATCGCCAGTGGTGCATTGGGTGCGAGGATCCTAACGTTGGCACGAAAGCCGTGAATGCCAGTGAGCATGGAGAAGCGTGATGGGCTACAGGTGGCTGCGGGACAATGACCATCGGTGAACTGTAGCCCGCGCGCTGCGAGTGCATCTATATGAGGCGTGGGGATTTGTTTTGATCCGTAGGCGCCGACATCGCCGTAGCCGACGTCGTCTCCGTAGATGATGACGACGTTGGGTTGATTGCTTGACGCCTGTGAGCTCAGGCTGAGTGGACATGCTACGGCCACAGAGAATCCGATAATTATGTGCAGGATTCGATCAATCATTTTGGCGTATTTGTTGGAAGTGATGGCTTGGTCAGGTTCGAAACACCTATAGACGCTCCCACCATTTATCAGCCATCAGTGTTGGAAAGGTGCGGTCTTTGAGTTGATCGTTCCACGCCTCCCAGGCCTCGAGGAGTTCTTTGCTCTTCTCTGGATTTTGTTTGCGTAGGTTTCTGGTCTCACTGAGGTCATTTCCGACATTGTAAAGTTGATGCTTATTTTTGTCTCTTTGTGTGTTGGCTACGAGCTTTGTATCGCCATTGCGAATACACATACCTTGCTGTTCCCACTTACGCCAGAAAAGTTGGTCGTGGGGTGCTCCTTCATTTTCTCCTGTTAGGTAGGGGATCAAGTTGACGCCATCCAAAGGGCGATCTTCTGCGATTTTGACTCCAGCAAGCTCTGTGATCGTCCCCATAATGTCGAGTGAGATGACTGGGTGGGAGTAGACCTTTCCTGCGGGGATCGTGCCTTTCCACTGCATTGCGAAAGGCACGCGGATGCCACCTTCAAAGAGATCTGACTTGGCTCCTCGTAGCGCGCCGTTGTTAGAGGCATTTTTAGTGAGTGCACCGCCATTGTCGGAGAGGAATACGACGATTGTCTCATCCTCGATATTGTGTCGGCGGAGACTCTCCATGACGCGACCGACGCCATCGTCAACACAACTGACCATGGCAGCATAAGTACGACGCTTTTCATCGGCGATATCAGGGAAGCGTGATAGGTATTTCTCGGTGGCCTGTAGTGGTGCATGAGGGGCGTTATAGGCGAGGTAGAGCATGAAGTGCTGATCGGCCTTTACCTTCTCTTCAATAAAGCCAGTAGCCGCATCTGTAAGAACATCGGTAAGATAGTCTTCCTGCACATCAATACGTTCAAAGTTTTCCAATAGACGTGTGTTATACCACTCCCAGATGCGTGTGACCTCGGTAAGATCGTTTAGCTTATAGTTTCCAGGGAAGTAGTTATGCCCACCAGAGAGGAATCCGTAGAAGTACTCGAAACCACGGTTGAGAGGGTGATTGCTTGTATGGCTTCCCATGTGCCACTTCCCGATGATGGCGCTGGAGTAATTTGCTTTATTGAGCACTTCCGCAATGTTTTCTTCGGACTTTGGAAGACCTGCATCTGGATTATTAGGATCGATGGTTGGGTTTGTAGTAAAGCCAAAGCGATCTTGATAGCGACCTGTCAGTAAACCTGCTCGACTTGGTCCACACACTGGGAAGGAGACATAGCCATCCGTAAACCTGACTCCGTCAGCAGCGAGTTGATCCAAGTGTGGGGTAGGAATGTCGCTACAACCGTTGAAGCCAACGTCATTGTAACCTTGGTCATCGGTTAGAATGATAATTAGATTTGGAGTTTTTGCGAGGAGGCTGCAAGTAAGTAGACCTGCTGCAATGTAGACTAGGTAATGATGAGTCATAGTATAGCTGATGAATAATTAAAGAATGAGGGATTTCAGCACTCGGGAAGTGTTGGAAATATAGAAGAAGATGATCAGAAGGACATTGTTTCAAGCAGGCGCCGCATCTATAGCTCCTTGCTATGAAGCAACTCACGTGGTTCGACTGGATTAACAGTGCCATTTTTAACATCGCGTGGAGTCGATTTAAAGGATCGCTTAAATGCGGTAGCAAAACTTTGGCTGCTTTGAAAACCAACCATTAAGGCAATTTGCGTCACATTCATAGAGGAACCAACCAGTAGTTCATATCCCTTAATCAGCCGGATTTTCCATAAGCTGGCCATTGGGCTCTCGCCGGTTGCCACACGAAAAGCCTTAGTGAGCTTACTTTCCGAAACTGCGAGTCGGTCAGACAGTTTTTTTAAATTCCAGTGCTCACCGTATTCCCTTTCAAACAGATCTGTAGCCAATAGCACGGTAGGATTTTGTGTCAGCTCGCATGGAATGTTAGATTCGACTGTTATATCATTCACAAACTCCTGCAAGGAATAGACAAAGGCTTGAAATGCCATGCGTGAAATTTCTTCGCTAAAAGGACCTGGAGAGGCATGCTCATTCACGATCGTTT
>QXZH01000082.1 GCA_009886465.1 Opitutaceae bacterium | reverse complement strand
GGGAAGTTACTTGCGATGATGTGTAAGCTTCCAAAGCTAAAACTAATTCTAAAAACATGGCTGAAGAACAAATCAACAACCCGCTCCACGGCATGACGCTTGAGAAGATCATGCTTAGCTTGCAAGATTTCTACGGGTGGGATGGCTTGGCCGAGCGGATTGATGTTCGCTGCTTTACTCACGAACCTTCGATCAAATCTAGCCTGAAGTTCCTCCGCAGGACCCCTTGGGCACGAAAGAAGGTGGAAGAATTGTTTGTCTACTCGCTTGATCATTACGGAGAGGAAGATGCGGGCACGTCGAATGTTTAGTGCTCAGTCTCCTAGAATCTATAAATGAAAATTTCTATTGCACAGTTTGCCGTCATACGCGGCGACGCGACTGCTAATTTAGCACGAATCTCAGAGCTGAGTGCAGAAGCGGCATCCTTTGGAGCTGATCTACTGTGCTTACCTGAGATGTGCACGACGGGTTTTGATTGGTCGTCTAATCGCGAACACTTAGCGGATGCGTCCGCTTCAATCGCAGAGCTCAAAGATATTGCGCAGGAACAGGGGATAGCCATCTGTGGATCCTTTTTAGAAAAGACGGAATTAGGAAATGCTGCCAACTGCTTTCATTATATCGACGCCAAAGGTTCACTCTTGGCTCGTTATCGAAAGATGCACCTGTTCACGCTATTTCACGAAGAACGTCATGTCGAAGCAGGAAATGGATGTGTCGCATTTGATACTGCATACGGTAAGATTGGTGCATCGATTTGTTATGACCTTCGTTTTCCCGAGCTTTTCCGGCAGAACACTAAGGCTGGCGCATTGCTACATATTTTACCTGCCGCCTTCCCGCACCCACGCCTAGAGCATTGGCGGAAGTTAGTCTGCGCACGCGCTATCGAGAATCAAACTTACTTCATCGCTACGAATCAAACTGGGGTCGAAGACCATGGGAGCGGTGTGGGGGAGACCCATTATTTTGGACACTCAATGGTGGTCGACCCATGGGGAGAGATCGTAGCTGAAGCGAATGAAGACGAATGCCTGCTCCAGGTGGAGATTGATCTTTCAAGTGTAAGCAAAGTCCGCAAAGAGCTCAGCGCGTGGGATGATCGTCGGACGGATGTCTTTGATTAGTAAGACGGATTTGTTAGAGTTGAACCCGTCTATTGCTGGGACTCCGACTAGAGTGGAAGTCTATGCGGTGACCACTGCAATAAAAGCTGATGGGTCGACTGCCTTAAAAAATGCCGTACCAGCCACGATGGTATCTGCGCCCCGTGCCGTGCATAGTGGCCCTGTCTCTAGGTCCACGCCACCGTCGATTTCTAGGCGATAGTTCAAGCCCATCTCTGCTCGCCAAGTGTCAAATTGTTCGATTTTGGGAAGTACATCCTGTCGGAAGCTTTGCCCGCCGAAGCCTGGTTCTACCGTCATCAACAAGACGATGTCGCAGACCGGTAAGAATTCTTTTGCGTCTTCTGCGGGTGTGTCGGGCTTAAGAACGACGCCACACTTGCAGCCTTTTGATTTGATGTAGGCAAGTGTTTCGGCGACTGGATAATCAGGCTCAAGGTGGATTGTGATTTGATCCGCACCTGCATCGAGGAAGGCATCGATATAGAGCTGTGGATTATCCAGCATCAAGTGGACATCGAAGAATAGCTTAGAGTCTGGACGCATCGCTTTGACCGTCTGCGGACCGAAACTTAGGTTGGGAACGAAGTGTCCATCCATAATGTCAAGGTGCACCCATTCCAGTCCCGCATCTTCAATTACTTTTAGGCTGCTGCGGAGATTTGCATGATCGCCCGCTAGGATAGATGGAGCGAGTAAAGTGTCGTGTGGGCTAGGCATACTTTAATTCAACAATCCATCGTTTCGATGGCAAGACTGGCTTTTTCACTGGTTAAATTGATCGAATGCCGGCGGCCAAAACTTCAGCGGCTTGTTCAATATCAGCCCCGTCGTGGGCGGTGGAGATAAAGCAAGTCTCGTAAGCGGAGGGGGGGAGGTAGACGCCATGATCGAGAGCATATTTAAAGAGCTGGTTAAAATGCTCGGTCTGGCTGCTGGTGGCGTCGTCTAGGTTACGCACGGGTTTTTCAGCGAAGAAGAGTGCAAACATCGAGCCGACTTGTGGGACTTGGAGTGCTAAGCCTTTTTCTCGAGCAGCTTCTAGTAGGGCGTCGCGGATCTGCGCACCCATTTTCTCAAAGAGCGGATACGGATTGGTATCTTTGAGCTTTTTCAAAGATGCGATGCCTGCAGCCATGGCAAGCGGATTACCACTCAGGGTACCCGCTTGATAGACTGGTCCTAGTGGGGCAAGGTAATCCATGATCTCAGCCTTGCCTCCAAAGGCACCGACGGGGAGTCCTCCACCAATTATTTTACCCAAGGCGGTGAGATCGGGTGTAATGCCGACACGCTCTTGCACACCACCGAGGGCGAGACGGAAACCTGTCATGACTTCGTCGAATATAAGTAGTGATTGGTTCCTTGTGCAGAGTTTGCGGAGCAATTCAAGGTAGCCCGCATCCGGTAGAATCATGCCGCAGTTCGCGGGGTAGGGTTCGACGATGATGGCCGCGATGTCGTCGCCTCCATTGGCAAAAGCTTCGCGAACGCCTTCTGCGTCATTGTAATCGATTACAATGGTTTCAGCAGCGAAACTAGCGGGAATGCCAGCGCTGTCGGGGTTGCCTAGGGTGAGCGCGCCAGAGCCTGCTTTGACCAGCAGTGAATCGACATGGCCGTGGTAGCAGCCGGCGAACTTGATGATCTTGTTACGACCCGTATAGCCACGTGCGAGGCGGATGGCGGACATGGTCGCTTCGGTGCCCGAGTTGCACATGCGCACCTTCTCGACAGAGGGCACGATCTCAACGAGTCGTGCGGCCATTTCGACCTCGTAGGGGTTTGGTGTGCCGAAGCTGGTGCCGTCATTAAGGGCTGTGGCGATGGCTTCGCGGATGTTGGGATCGTTATGCCCGTGCACGGCTGGGCCCCATGTGCAGACAAAGTCAATGAGTTCAACGTCGTCGGACGTGGTCAGGTGGGCGCCATTAGCGCGCTTGGTAAAGAAGGGCGCGCCGCCGACGGAACGAAATGCACGGACAGGAGAGTTCACACCGCCGGGTATAAGTTGCTGAGCGCGTTGGAAGAGTTGTTCGGATGAATTCATTAGAGAAAGTTCGATGTTCGAGCGAAGCGACTAGCTCACATATTTCTGCACGATGGGAATACGCCTTCCGACGCCGAAGGCTAGGGGAGTGGTTTTGAGGCCAGGGGCGGCTTGTTTACGTTTGTATTCGTTGAGGTCGACTTTGCGAACAATGTCGTCGACGACTGCCTCTTTGTAGCCTTTTTCGACGATCTCGGCGCGCGAGAGACCTTCTTCGACGTAGAGTCTCAGGATACCGTCGAGCACGGGATAGGGAGGCAAGGAGTCTTCGTCTTTTTGATCGGGGCGGAGTTCGGCGGAGGGAGGCTTTTCGATTGTGTTGACGGGGATGAGCTCACGGCCCGCAGCGGTATTCATATGACGGGCCAGGGCGTAGACTTTCATCTTAGGCAAATCGGAGATAACGGCGAGACCACCGCACATGTCGCCGTAAAGTGTGCAATAGCCGACGGCTATTTCGCTCTTGTTGCCGGTGGTGAGGAGAAGGGCGCCGAACTTATTCGACATGGCCATGAGGAGGAGACCGCGGGCGCGAGCTTGTATGTTTTCCTCGGTCACATCAGTGGCACGTCCAGCGAAGAGATCCCCTAAAGCGGACTCAGCGGAGGCCACGGTGTCAGCGATGGCAACCTCGTGGTATTCAATGCCAAGATTCTTGGCGAGCGCCGCGGCGTCGTCGCGACTGTGTTGGCTAGAAATTGCGGAGGGCAGGGCAATGCCGATGACCTGGTCTGCCCCGAAGGCTTCGGCGGCTAGGGCGGCGACGACTGCGGAGTCAATGCCGCCACTCAGGCCGATAATGGCCTTCTTGAAGCCGCTTTTGTAAGCGTAATCGCGCAGGCCGAGCACGAGCGCGTCCTGTGTAGCGGTGTTGCCCTTAGGGTTGAAGTGTTCGGAGATGTAAGCGACTGGATTGTCGAGGTCGATGATGTGGTTCTCAGCGCGGAAGGCTGCGAGTCCCGCGACGAGTCCGCGCTCGGGGGTAACGGCTAGGCTGCCGCCATCGAAGATGAGTTCGTCGTTCCCACCAACCGCATTGCAATAAATTACGGGGCAAGCACAACGCTCAGCAGCATCTTGCACCAGTGGTTCGCGGGCTTCGTTTTTCCCCTCGTGCCAAGGGCTGGCCGAGAGATTTAGGAGGAGGTCGATCTTTTGCTGAGCAAACTCGCCTAGAGGATCTTTACAATAGCGTCGACTGGTCTGGAGGTCGGGATGCGTCCAGATGTCTTCACAAATCGTAATGCCTACTTTCTTTCCTTTCCAGTCATAGATCATGGGGCCTTCCGCTGGTTCGAAGTAGCGCTCTTCGTCGAAGACATCATAGCTTGGTAAGAGTGACTTGCGTCCGACCGCGTTGATCTTGCCTGATTCGCACCATGCTGCCGCATTGTAAAAGGGACGCCCAGTAACAGATGAACCGCGATCTTGCACGTAACCGATGACGGCAGGAACTTCGCCGATTTGTCGGGCGATGGATTCAAGGGCGTCTTTGGTGTCGCTGACGAAACGTGATTTAAAGAGTAGATCGCGCGGTGGATAGCCACAGAGTGCGAGTTCAGGGAATAGGATGAGCTCCGCCCCGTCAGCAACAAGGGAATTGTAAGCACTCACTATGAGCTGTGAGTTACCAGAAAGGTCGCCGACGGTGGTGTTGATTTGTGCGATACCGATTTTCATAGAATGTGCGGATTTTGAACAATTGCTTGAACTGCTACTTGCAAATGGCTGCCATGCAGAATTAGTTGTAATTCTTGCTTACACGCAAGTCCTAGGAATACTTTCAATGTTTAGAAAATACAAGACATTCGCTATTTTTAAAGTCTCCTGCTTGATCTTATCATCATCTTTAGATTCCGCGGAGCTAGCAAAGGAGCGCGCGCCGTCTAAGTGTCGCTCTTTGTTCGATGTGCTGATCACCATACGATCCTCTTGGCTTGAGATAATGGCCTTTTTACCTCCGAGCAGATCGACTGAACGGGTCTTGGCTTAGACTAATGGATACAAAGCCAAAACAATTTTACCTTGCTTCTGCTTCACCGCGACGCGCTGAGCTTATGCGCCGTATGGGCTTGCGATTTGAAATTCGCCCGACGCATGTGGAGGAGGATGACTCGGGCAGCGCAGGGCCTGAGGAGATGGTAATGGAAAATGCCAAATTGAAGGCCAGCACCTTATCTGATTTAGAGCCGGATGCACTCGTGCTAGGTTCAGATACGACTGTAGCACTCGGCAAGCAGGTGCTTAGCAAGCCGACCGACATGGAAGACGCATGCTGTATGCTTCAAATGCTTTCTGGACGTACCCATACCGTGTATACTGCGGTCGCTCTGTATTGGAAGTTAGGTTCTTTGGCGCATGTATTTTTCGAGTGCAGTCAAGTGCGCTTTCAGGAGTTGGATACCGCTCGGATTAATCAATATTTTCAACTGGTTAATCCTTTGGACAAGGCGGGCGCATATGGCATCCAACTTGGTCGCGAGTTGATTGTCGAATCCGTCGAAGGTTCAGTCGAAAACGTGATGGGCTTGCCAATCCAGAGGCTCGCTCTAACAATGAAGGAACTTGGTTTTGATTTCATAAGCTAAGTAAGTTCACCTGAGTGTTATATTGTGTCCGAAATCCTTATAGAGCCTTTACCGACCAACCTATTTGCACCGAATGATCGTGAGTCTCGCTGGGTGTCTCTATTGGCTGTCTTGGCGACTATTTTCGTGCATGTTGGCGTCATTCTAGTTGTGCCTAATGAAATGATTCCTCGGAATAAAGGTGACACTGATCAAGCGCAGAAGGAGACAGAAATCTATGAAATTAGTCTAGTTGATCCAGTGGAGGCAAGATTTATAGAGGCCAGTCCCGAGGCTCCTGAGAACGAGCCTGATCGTAGGGATCAATATTCCTATCGAGCGCAGCAAGCAGCTGATAATAGTCCGCTTTCCGATGCCGCAAATAAGCCCAAAGTTGATGGTGAGGAAGATTCGCAGAAGATACTTCAAGGTAGCCTACAACAAACACCGCCCCTCGAGCCTGGCGTCTATGCACCTGCCGCACGTCCTGGTGAAGGTGAGGGCGACCAAGGAGGTAAACTGGGCGCGCCCAATGAACTTATATTGCCCCAGCTTGCGAAGCCCATACCTGCGCCTAATTTTATTCAACAGGATCCTGCCTCTGATCTTGGTCCTGGTAGTCGCGTTGACCTCGTGGACGAAGCACCCGAAGTCTTCGAAGTCTCCGATCTAGATGCCCCGATTAATGTCTATCGCCCACAATCTGTGGCTGAGCAGGTGCAAAAAATCGGTGATGGCGCGGGTGGCTCACTCGAAGCGCAACCCACTCCACGGTCGAGGCCACGACTCGCACCTGAACTTATCGTAGGACCACTCATGCGCTCGCATGGTTCGACCAGTCGCCGTGGCTCACTTGCGATTGATGCGACTTTTAGCGAGTTTGGCGAGTATGAGCAACAATTCTACGCTGCCGTCCAGACAGGGTGGTATCAAGAAATTGAGTTTTTCCAGCCGATTGATACGTCAACTCGCGTACAAGTGCGCTTTACTTTATATGCAGATGGCCGTGTTGAAAACGTCAAGGCTGTGCAGACGTCTGCCAGTGAGATAGCTACCTTTATTTGTGAAACTGCTATAACTAAGCGATCCCCGTTTCGACCCTGGACAAAGGAAATGGTTCAAGTTTTTGGACAGCAGCGGACGCTCCATGTAGTTTTTCACTACCGTTGAGGGGGTGACTAGGCTGCGTCAATTAAAGCAGTCGTGTATTTCTAATTTCTTTGATTCTGTATTGAGGCTTTCGTCAAAACATCAATCATGTTGGTTGAAATTAAGGAATGTTAGACCCCGAAGACACACCGATCGATCAATTGCCTCTAAATGCGGGAGTGCATTTACTTGCGCATAACGAGGACGGGCTTGTTGCTTTGGAAAAGCCATTCGGCGCACTTTCACATCCAAATGTATCGGGAGATAATCGGCGCTCGTTACTTGTGGCTGACTACGATTATGAGGAGGAATGTTATCATTGGACAGATGATGCTGGTCTGTCTCGTCGAGCGTGGCTCATCAATCGCTTAGATTCACCAACTTCGGGAGTCATCTTGCTTGGATTAAACCTTGGGATCAGCCAAGCGATCAAGAAAGAATTTGCGACGCATCACGTGACGAAGATTTATTACGCGCTTGTCCGTGGTACACCCAAGACACCCGCAGGTGCATGGGCCGACAATCTGATGAAAGATGTGCGTCGAGGTAATCGCCTTGTTAAGCAAGGGCAGGTCATCTCCGCTAAGACTCGCCATCAAACAGTCAATTCGCCTACTGGAGGTTTTCCGATCACACTGATTAAGTTGCTGCCCGTTACCGGTCGCACGCATCAGTTGCGTGTTCAGTGTAAAATGCATGGGTTACCGATCGTCGGTGATCGCACCTATGGTAACTTTAGTTTTAACAAGGAAGTGGCGATGCGGACTAAGAAAAAGCGGATGATGCTACATTCTAGTGAGACTATTGTGAATTACAGTTTTAGGGGGAAGGTACGTCAGTTTAAGGCCACGTCTGAGTTACCAGAAGATTTTCAATCGGTCCTAGACTATCGGCCAGGGCTTGATCGAACGCAGTCCAAGCAAACGCGTAGTCCTCTACTGGCGGGGCGACGTTTTAAGTCTTAGTTGTTAGATTATTTAAACGCGGCTTACATTTTTTCATGACGATTGATCACCGACTAATAGGCTGTGATTTACATTGCGGGACAGGCGGTTCTTCCATGCTTTCGCACGCATGGGTGTCGTGCAACGTAAGATAGCAATCATAGGTGGTGGTCCCGCGGGGTTACGTGCTGCGGAGGTAGCTGTGGGAATGGGTGCTTCGGTGACCCTTTACGATGCGAAGCCTTCAGTTGGTCGTAAGTTTCTCGTGGCGGGTAAGAGCGGGCTGAATCTCACAAATAGTGCCGATTTTGAAGATTTCTTGGCTCATTACTCAGGACGTGATTTCCCTGTGGATCGATGGCGCGGCTATTTGGAAGAGTTTGATAATTACCATTTATCTGAATGGGCATCAGGACTCGGCGTAGACACTTTTGCTGCACCCAATGGAAAGGTTTTTCCATTTTCAAAAAAGGCTGCACCACTTCTGAGGCGATGGGTGTTGCGCCTGCGTGAGAAGGGTGTGCAGTTTCAGATGAAGCATCAATGGGTGAATCTGGAGCAGTTGGGAAATATACTGCAGCTTGATTTCATGCAAGGAGACGAGCCTGTGAGTGTGAGATACGATGCCGTGATCCTCGCGATGGGAGGCGCGTCTTGGCCGCAGACAGGTTCAACTGGGTCTTGGGTCCCGATCCTTGAAGCTAATGGGATCGAGGTCGTGTCCTTGCAGTCAGCCAATTGTGGCTGGGAGTGTGAATGGTCGGAAGAGACGCGTGAACTGATTGAAGGCAAGGCACTGCAAAACCTAAAAGTGAGCATAGCTGGAGTTACGTTGACTGGAGAGCTGCTACCGACCAAATATGGTTTTGAGGGTGCACCAATTTATACGCTGGGGACAGAGCTGCGTAAGATGGATGAGCCTTATATTGAAATAGATTTTAAGCCGACCTTTACTGAAGAGAGACTCGTTGCAAAGATGGAATCGGCACGCCGAAATTTTTATAAAGAAGCAGGTCTGCGTTGGAAACTGAGCGAAGCGGCTTGTGCGATCATTCGACAATATTATGGCGAGTTCGATAATGCGAAAGCCTTAGCCAATGCCGTAAAGTGTTGTCGTATCCCATTGACAGAACCAAGGCCTATTGAGGAGTCAATTTCCACCTCAGGCGGTGTTGCTTGGAGCGATCTCAATGAAGATTTGATGCTTAAAAAGTTACCGGGCGTCTATTGCGCTGGGGAGATGGTTGACTGGGAAGCACCGACGGGTGGTTTCTTGATGCAAGGATGCTTCGTGACGGGTACTATTGCGGGTAAGAGTGCGGCTGCAATGTAGGAAGTCCGACGGCGCCCGACGAATCTCTCCAGTAACTTTGAGTGCATTAAGAGCCTCACGCTTGCGGTGAAATTGAAATGTGGATAGCCCTTGCTAGATCTTATGCGGCTTTTAGTGTTTAAAGCATGAACTGTATGCTACTGAATACTCTTACCGCTTGCTTCTTAATCGCTGCTACGACCAATTTATCTTCCCAGTCAGAGCCACGCGTTTACCACGGTCCATACGAGCAGGCTAGCGCGGAGCAGTTTGCTGGCGAATGGACGCGTAGTGATGGTAATTATAAATTGCTAATTACCGTAGAATCGGGTAAAGCGGTCGCGCAGTATTTTAATCCAACACCGATTAATGTGGAATCGACTATCTTGGTGGAGGCGGTCGATTATTTAAGCTTGAAAATTGTCCTACGTGATCAGGGTTACGATGGTTCCAGTTACGAGTTACAATACATACCAGAGTATCGATTTCTCGTCGGCATTTATACGATCACAGGCCAAGCTCCCACAGAGGTTTATTTCACTAGGTAATTTTTAGAGTGCCCTTTGCTTGTATCTTCAGGGAGTCAGAAGATCCCGCAAAAAAGCCCCTCCGGTTTCTCGGAAGGGCTTTAAATTTAAATTATTTTGAAGAACATTACGACTTTGCAGCTTTCGCTGCTTTGCGGCGCTTGTTTTCGTCGAGTTCGCGTTTGCGCATTCGCAGAAACTGCGGGGTGACTTCAACTAGCTCATCGGGGCCGATGTATTCGATCGCTCGCTCGAGTGAGAATTTGACCGGGGGGGAGAGTTGGATGCTCTTATCGGTGCCGGAGGAACGCATGTTATCGAGCTGCTTGGCTTTGGCTGGATTGACGGGCATATCCTCAGTGCGAGGATTTTCGCCGACGATCATACCCGCGTAAACTTCTTCACTGGGGCCGATGAAGAGCTTGCCACGGCTCTGTATCATTTCTAGCGCGTAGGGCATTGACTTACCCTGTTCCATGCTCACGAGCGTGCCAGTGAGTCGAGTAACGATTTCACCACAATGTGGGCGATATTCTAAGAAGGAGTGACTCATCACACCGTGGCCAGATGTCATCGTAACGAGGTCACTTTCAAAGCCGATTAGGCCACGAGTGGGCACTTCAGCTTCGACGGTGACGCCAGAGTTGTGGTGCTCCATGTTGGTGACTTTACCTTTACGCTTGGCGAGATTTTCCATCACGCTACCGAGTTGTTCCTCTGGGACTTCAACCCAAACTTGTTCGAAGGGCTCGCAGCGAGTGCCGTCAATTTCCTTGTAGAGAACGGTCGGACGGGAAACGAGAAGCTCGAAGCCTTCGCGCCGCATCGTTTCTACGAGCACGGCGATCTGCATGGCACCACGTGCGTTGACTAGGAAGCGTGTGCCGTCGTCGGTATCCTCGATGCTGATGGAGATGTTGGATTGCGTCTCGCGGATGAGGCGCTCACGGATTTGGCGAGAGGTGACTTTCTTGCCATCTTTACCGCCGAGTGGACCGTTGTTGACAGAGAACTCCATCTGCACGGTCGCGGGGTCGATTTCGACAAAGGGGAGGGCTTCCGCTTCCTTCGAGGCGGCGAGGGTATCACCAATGTCGACATCGTCAAAGCCGGCGAGACCAACGATATCACCAGCGACTGCACTGGTTACGTCGTCGGTATCACCCGCACCCGAGAAGCTTTTCATCTTAGTAACTTTAACGCGGTCAATCTTGCCGCTTTTACGGTGTGTGAAAATAGTCTGCCCAACTTTCACCTCGCCAGAAAGGACCCGCCCAATGGCCATACGACCTACGTAGTCATCCCAGTCAATGTTACTGGCTAGCATGCGGAATTCGCCTTCTTCGATGACTGGTGCTGGGATACGGGAGACGATCGTCTCGAAAAGATCCTGCATGTTTTCGCGAGGACCGTCGACTTTGAGGTCAGCGAAACCCATCTTTGCTGAGGCATAGAGGAATGGGGCGTTGAATTGATCTTCATCAGCGTCGAGGTCGAGAAAGAGTTCGAGCACCTTGTCGTGGACCCATTCTGGGCGAGAAGTTTCTCGGTCAACTTTGTTAACAACGCAAATGGTCTTAAGTCCTTGGTCGAGTGCTTTACGAAGCACCCATCGAGTCTGTGCTTGTGGACCACCGACGGCATCAGTGAGTAGCAGCACACCATCGACCATCTTCATGACTCGCTCCACCTCGGCACCAAAGTCGGCGTGACCTGGTGTGTCGACGATGTTAATGGTATATTCTTCACCATCCTTTGGGTTGACCCACTTAACCGCAAGATTCTTAGCCTTAATGGTAATGCCTTTTTCACGTTCGAGATCCATCGAGTCCATCGCGCGCTCTTGCACTTTTTGGTTTTCACGATAAGTACCACTTTGCTGGAGCAGACAATCCACCAGAGTGGTCTTGCCGTGGTCAACGTGGGCGATGATAGCGATATTGCGGATGTTTTTGGCGTTCATAGAAAGGAAGCTAGCTCCAATTAAAAATAGAAAACCCGCCGAGGTAGATTCGGCGGGGGCATTGAAGGGCGGGATAGATGTCAGCCTAGCCTCCGAAGTCAATGGAAATAGAATGAGGCGCTTCCCGCGCTCAGAAATACCTATTTGCTTAGAAAGACAGGACGGGAGAACGATGTAGCTAGCGATAGAGCCTCCTCATTAATCTTAAGCGAGGTCTAGAATCTTACCATTCCTACGTGAGCAATTCCCGGAACGCTTTCTCGTCGAGAATGGATACCTCGAGTTTCTTGGCTTTCACGTATTTTGAACCGGCGGCTTCGCCTGCGAGGACGAAGTCAGTCTTTCTACTGACACTTGAACTAGTTCGCCCCCCTGCGGCTTCGATCATTTGGGTGGCTTCGTCGCGACTTAGGCTGGGAAGGGCTCCGGTCAGCACGACGGTTTTACCTGCGAGAATGCCTATGCCATCTTCTTGGCGAGCACTGTCGAAATTAAGGCCGTGAGCTTTGAGTTGTTCGATGAGTGACTGATTGTCCACATCAGTAAACCAAGCATGGATGCTTTGGGCCATGATGTTGCCTATGCCGTCGATGGCTTCGAGCGACTCTTCTGTTGCGGTGGCCATTGCTTCGAGCGACTTGAACTTGGCTTCTAGGTCTTTGGCCGACTGTTTGCCCACATGGGGAATACCAAGGCCGTGGATAAGTTGCCAGAGTTCACGCCGCTTACTGACTTCGAGTGCTGAGATGAGGTTTTTAGCGGACTTCTCGGCGAACTTATCGAGACCAAGTAATTGCGCTTCGGTCAGGGTGTAGAGGTCGGCTTGATTTTTGACCAGACCACGCGCGACAATTTGTTCGATGACAGCGGTACCGAGGTTTTCAATGTCCATGCAGGCGCGACTGGCAAAGTGCTGGAGCGACCGCTGTTGGCGGATCGGATCGTCTTTACTGATGATGCGCCATGCAGCTTGACTAGGGTCGCGCTCTGCTTCGAAACCAAGCGTTTTTAAATGCTTTCCAAAACAGAAGGGCTGGCTGTCCGCAGGACGCTTGTCGAGATTAACACTGAGGATTTGTGGGATAATCTCTCCAGCCTTTTGCACTAATACGGTGTCGCCAGGGCGGATGTCTTTGCGCTGGATTTCGTCCTCATTGTGTAAAGTGGCTCGAGAGACGGTGGTGCCGGCAAGCTGCACAGGCTCTAGGATGGCGACGGGTGTGACGACGCCAGTGCGCCCGATCTGTAGGCTGATTTCTTTGAGTAATGTCTCTGCGCGTTCGGCCTCGAATTTATAGGCAATCGCCCAACGGGGTGCTTTTGAGGTGTAGCCAGCTTCTTCTTGCAGCATAAAATCATCCAGCTTGACCACTGCACCGTCGGTTGGGTAAGTGAAGTTTGGTCGAATTCTATCCAATTCTTCGATGCATTCCCACGCGTCTTCGATCCCATGGGCTAGCCAATACTTTTCGAGCACGGGGAAGTGCCAGTCTTTTAAATTTTCTTGGATTTCAGATTGTGCGGTGAAGTAGTTTCGCGGTTCACACGCACCGATGCCGTAGAGCACTATATTTAGCTGCCGATTACGGGCTTCCGCTGGGTCAAGGAGCTTGATAGTACCCGCAGCGAGGTTGCGCGGGTTCGCATAGAGTGCTTGGCCTTGAGCCTCGCGGTCAGAGTTGATTCGTTCGAATTCAGAATGGCGCATGTAGATTTCTCCGCGGACTTCGAGCGTGTCGGGAGCGTTGGCAATGGACCCGGGTAGTCCGCGGATGCCGCGCACGTTAGAGGTAATATCATCGCCCTCGACGCCGTTACCCCTCGAGACTGCCCGTATTAGCTTTCCATATTCGTAAGTTAGGCTGACAGCCACGCCGTCGATCTTGGGCTCGACGAGGTAGGTCAGCGATTTCCCAGGAAAGCGTTTTAATAGGCGCCGCCCAAAATCAATCAGTTCGTCAGTATTGTAAGTATTGTCGAGGCTGAGCATAGGCTTGCGGTGCCGGTGGCTTTCGAAGGCATCGAGTCGATCATCGCCCACGGACTGAGTGGGGGAGGCGTCGAAGCTAAACTCGGGCATAGCTGCTTCGAGCTGCGCTAACTCTACTTTGAGTCGGTCGTAGGCCTGGTCGTCGATCTTAGGCTGGGCGTCTTTATAGTAGAGACGGTCGTGCTCGACGATTTCGTTACGTAGTCGGATAATGTCTTTTTGCGGGTTAGGCATACTAGTCTAGTGAAACCTTGAATGGGCAGGTGTAAAGCGACGAAGCGTTGGAGTTTTGCCTTTAGGCGGTATCGATTCTCATTGTGCTTCAGTATCGTTATTAGATCAAGCTTCGCTAGCCCCATTCAGTCGTTTTTCTCCTTTCGTCGAAGCCAGGGTTCCCATCCAATTATTGCTGAGTGGGCATTAAAAAACCTCCGGAACGTTTCTTGCCGAAGGTTTTAAAATGGCCTCCCGTAGGGGATTCGAACCCCTGTTGCCTGGATGAAAACCAGGTGTCCTAGACCGGGCTAGACGAACGGGAGGAAGGAGGAATCACGGAAGCTACGTTTCGACTTAGCCTCTGCAAGCCCTTTTTTCAGAAAACGCCACTTTTTAGCCCTAGGCCTCTAAAATCCATTTGCGCAGAGCACCCATGTCATTCATCTAGATTGTATGGCTGTTTTTGATTTACCATTTCCTATGCCCAAGCAAGCGCTCCAGAAGGTGGAGAGCTTACCCTATCCCCTCGTTGCGACAGGCAAAGTGCGCGAGGTCTTCGATATGGGCGACGCGCTCCTGATGGTAGCGACTGACCGCGTTTCAGCCTTCGACGTTGTGATGCAAGAGGGCTTAGCGGGGAAGGGCATCCTACTTACGCAGATCAGTCTCTATTGGTTCGCACGAGCGGGTGCGATCACACAACACCATCTGGTGGACGACCACGCAGCGAGAATTGTGGCGCTGGGCAAAGAGTATCCGGAGCTCCAGCATCGCAGTATGATCGTGAAAAAGTTAACCCCACTGCCGATTGAAGCGGTGGTGCGTGGATACCTCTCTGGTTCTGGTTGGAAGGCCTATCAGCAATCAGGTAAACTCTTTGAATATGACCTAACAGAAGATTTGCTGGAGAGTAGTCAGTTGCCAAAGCCTTTGTTTACACCGACGACAAAAGCGGCCAGTGGCCATGATATGCCGATAGATTGTATCGATGCGGCCAAGCTGATTGGCGAAGATCTCTTTAAGCGGGTGCATGACCTGAGTATCAAGCTTTACCAGATGGGTGTGGAGCGTGCGGACGCTTCGGGCATTATCCTAGCCGATACGAAATTTGAGTTCGGAACAGATACGGAGGAGCAGCTTTACTTGATCGACGAAATTCTGACGCCTGACTCGTCCCGCTACTGGCCGAAGGACAACTATTCGCCCGGAGGTGCACAGCCTTCCTATGATAAGCAATTCGTGCGCGACTATCTGGAGTCTCTGGATTGGGATAAAGCGCCGCCTGCACCTGCACTGCCCGCAGAGGTGCTCGCAGGGACTTTGGATCGCTATCTTGAGGCCTATGTGAAGATAGTCGACGGCATAGAGTAACCATGGTAAATTTTTGCATAGTGAAGAACTATCGACTCAAAACTCAGTGCTCATAATTTGGGAAGCGTTATGCCTATTTGGTTCATCGAATTGTTCGGAGCGGGTGATTTGGATGCTTCGTTCATGGTCATCACACTGATGACGGCTCCATTCTGGATCGCGATGATTGGGTTTCCGAGTGCGCCTTATTTACGGCAGGTCGCACAGCCTTGGCTGGTGGTGCCGCTATTTACGGTGATACTCCTTTTATTAATCTGGAAGTCATATCAAGCGGCTTCTTTGCCTGAGATCAAATCAATGGCAAATTATGAATCCGTGCGTAATTTCGTCAGTCACCCGATTTCCTTTTTGATTCTATTTTGTAATCTGCAGATTATTAATTTGTTTATGGGAGTCATGATTTACCAAAAAGCGATGCGTAGCGGATTCCGTGCGCCGGTTGAGTTAACGCTCTGCTGGTTTTTGGGTGCGATTGCCTTAATCCCGTTTGGGATACGTTTAATCGTCAGGAAGCAAACTGCAGTATGACTACGGGATTCACAGAACTTGGGATGACAGATGTGGCTTCGCGTTCACGTAGCGGATTTATCTTTAAGGCAGCACTTTGGCTCGGTCTGGCGATTGTGTTCTATGTGGTCGCTCGTAATTATTTCTACGTGCAGGACGGTATGCTCGATCCCAATTTTACGATCATTCATCGAGCCTATAATTTTAATTTGATGGAGCTGCCTCTGATTTTACTTTGCGCGGCGCTACTCTGTTTAGGCTTGGCCGTGACTTGGAAGAGCTCGCGCAGGTCGCTGATATGTGTAGCGGGCATTTATGCCTTTCTTGGGCTAGATCTTTTCGCTCTGCGTTATTATGTGACCTACGTGGAGCCTGAGCGCCTTGTAATACGACGTGTGCGTTTGGAAACGCCTAAATTAGATCAGCCCGTTCGTATTTTGCATATCGCAGATATTCAGGCCGGGGCAATTGAGGCTTATCAAAATGAGATCTTTGAACGGATCGAATCATTGCAGCCAGATATCATCATTAACACAGGCGATTTTCTTCAAGTCGTCCCCCCCGCAACTTTTGAGAATGAGTGGGCTAAGCTGCATGCACTCATCAAACGAGTAAACCCACGTCTTGGCACTTACGCTGCTTTTGGGGATACAGAGCGAGAGCTCTATCGTTATAAAGCAGATGCGCTGGAACCTTTAGTCATGCTTTCGTCGCGCGATCAACGAATCGAGGTCGGCGCAGGTGCCCTCAACCTTCATGGTTTGAGCCTATACCAATCGAAGTCAGAGGAATGGGCAATGCGCTCGATCGAGCAGTGGTTAGAGCATTCTGACCCTAATGATTTCCGTATTTTGTTAGGGCATTCGCCAAATTACGCCTTGGCGGTGGCGGAATCGCCCATCGACCTCTGCCTCGCAGGGCACACGCATGGAGGGCAAGTCAATCTACCCTTTTACGGTCCCTTGGTGATCGATAGTGAAGTACCAGCGGAATGGGCGAAAGGCTTCCGCCGTGTAGGAATTCCTTACCTCAATGTATCTGCTGGTGCCGGTTCGAATCGACGCAATGGACTGCCTCCATTGCGGTTTAATTGTCCAAGCGAAATGACGATAATTGAGCTAGTGCCAATAAGGCCAATCTTGTGAAATTCGATATATATGTATACCCATGAGGTTAATACCGCTCTAAAAGATGATTAAATTCCTACTTAAACCCACTGCGCTTCTATTTATTACCTTATATTGTGGGTTTATCTTTTGGTTATTAAATAGACCATCAGGAAGTGATTTTTCATGGGGAAACATCTATTTGCAGAATTTCGAAGGAGAAGCTATGGGTCTAGGAGAAGCCTCATATCATTTTAATTCAAAGGATGATTCTTACATTAGCTATGAAAATATGGATTTTGAAAAAAGGGGGTTTTATTTTAAATTTTCAGATGGAACATCACCTAGGAGACTCAAATTAACAGATATTAAATACAACAAAATCTTCCGCACCTTGTCTGCTGTATGTGATTTTACAAAAAATGGAAACGATTACTTAAGTGTTTATTATAATCAATATACGTATGAGAACCTAGAAAACTTTTCACGAGAAAATGGTTATCAATTAGACCCAAATTCTTACAAGGAGTCTTTACCCTATGATCTCTCTAATGGAGCTAAGCTGATTATTAAAGCACGCAGCACAAATTCGTCAGATTCTGTTCCAACAGATTTGATAATTAGTTTTGATAAACTGGCCCATCCTCAGAATGAATCATTATACGAAACTGATAGTATAAGGCTAAATAACGAAATAAACACTTATGAAATAAGTATTCCGAAATTAAACTCAGAATCGAGTATTGGATCTATTTCAATGCGTATCTTAAGCAAAAACACTTCCTTAACGATTGAAAAAATAGTCCTAGAATACGATAAAAAAGGGGAAAATGTCTCTGAAGAGTTGATTTTTTCAGATGCTTTTGGTGGGGCGGCACTGCATGAACCTTACAATGAGAAGGATTTAAAATGGGTTTATAAATTTAAGTTTAATAAAGATTTCTCAAAGATTGATAATGGTAAATTAGTTATTCATTCCATGGGATATGAACCTTGGACGTATGGAAAATATGATTCAAATTGGTTTTACAGTAAATTTGATAATGACCTTACTGAATCAGTAGATAGCGATGGTTTCTCTGGTAATACTGATACCATCAACGATAAAACTAATTATTCT
>QXZH01000081.1:8332-27307 GCA_009886465.1 Opitutaceae bacterium | reverse complement strand
GCCTGCGATGCCGTAAAGAAGGACGATACCAAAGAGTAGAATGCCAGAGCTGAGGGCACCAAGGATTAGATACTTAAGCCCACTTTCGAGTGAGAATTGACTAGTGCGGGAATAGGCAACGAGCACATAGAAGGCAACAGTCACCGTTTCCAAGGCGACGAAAAGCATGACAAAGTTGGCACTCTGGACGAGCAGCATCATGGCCGCAGCAATGATCAAGACTAGAGCATAAAACTCGGTCTTAGGGAGCGACTGCTTACTCAAGTAAATTTGACCGAGGTAGCAGACCACGATCGAACTGACTAGGAAGAAAGCACGCATGATCTGTGTCATGTCGTTCTGAATAATCAGACCGCTGAAATACTCGCTCTCTCCGACATTGCACCAACCGATGTATCCGATGACGACGAGCAAGACAATGACTTGCCCCCAAATCGCAAGACGAGGAATGAGCATCTGTTTATTTTTGGGCAAGGCCATCTCTGCGCCGAGCAGAGCGAGCGCAAGAACCCCGAGCATGATCTCGGGAAGGATGGCTGACCATTGATTGGTCTTGGTGAAAGCACCAAGAAATTCGATAAGAAGTTCGTTCATTAGTGTGTCACCTCCTTAGGAGCGTCCGCCTCGGCGGGCAAGATTACCGATTCGATGATAGGTAGATTACTTTGTTCTTGCGGGTAAAGCACCGCCAACTCGCGGTTGGCATCATCTGAAATTATGCGGGGAAAGATACCCGTTAGCAAGAGGCCGCCAATTAAGATGCATGCCGGTAATTTCTCGAAGGGCTGCAGATCGGTGATCTGGCCGCTTTCTAAGCGCTCTTTGAAAGATTCTTTAGCTTGGCCAAAGAAAATATTGGAAACAGCACGCAGGCCGTAGATCGCGGAGATGACGATACCGATAGCAGCAGGTGCCACGATCCACTTAGTCATGTCTGTTTCAGCGAGCGCCACGAAGATGGTGAACTCACCCCAAAAATTACCGAAACCAGGCAAGCCAATGCTGGCCATCGTGGCGGCCACGAAAAAGCCCGCCAGCACGGGAGCCTTAGTCGCGAGGCCGCCCATCGAGGAAAGATCAAAAGTCTGGCTGCGATGGTAAACACAGGTCGATAGCATGAAGAGCAGCGCTACAGACAATCCGTGCGCCACCATCATAAGAAGCGCCCCACCCACTCCGACTACAGAAAAACAAGCAATTCCGAGGAAGGCGTAGCCCATGTGCATGACCGAGCTGTAACCGAGCATCATCTTAAGGTCCTTTTGTGCCATTGTGACGAGCCCGATCAGAATGATGTTACCCAGCGCCAGCCAAACGATCCAAGAGAACCAATGTTCGGCACCTGAAGGGAGCAAGGGCGCAGCAATTTGTAAGAGGCCGTAAAGACCAAACTTTTTCAACACTCCAGCATGGAGCATGGCCGCACCCGTCGGTGCGACAGCGTAGCCCTTCGGTGCCCAGCTGTGGAATGGGAAAAGCGAAACCAAGATGCCGAAACCAAAGAGCAGTAGCGCAAAGATATTATTCTGCACCGTTTCAGTAAGTGCTTGGGCGGAGAGGTAATTACGAAGCTCCAATAAAGAGAATGAATCCACTCCACTCTGCACATAGAGCGCGATTAGTCCAAGTAGTGAAAGTAACGCACCGAGCGTAAGATAAATCGTCATCTCAATGGCCGCAACACGACGACCCGCGCCCCCCCAAATGCCGATCATCAAGAAAGTCGGGATGAGAGCAAACTCGTGGAAGAAGTAAAAGAAGAAAACATCGATCGAAGCAAAGGTGCCCATGAGGCCGCCAAGCATGAACAGGAGCAGTGCAAGATAGAGATGCAGTCGCTCAGCTTTAGAATTCATGGCGTAAAGCCCAGCCGCGAGACCGACCATACCTGCAAGTAGAAAGAGCGGCATCGAAATACCGTTCAAACCTAGGTGTAAGTAGATCCCGATGCTTTCCAGCCCGGTCGGTAAACGTAGCTCGAAGTTATACTCACCCGCCAGTGACGGATCAAAGAGACCGTAAAGCATGATCCCGATCACCAATGGCAAACCGAAACCGAAGACGCTCAGAGCACGCATCGAATTCACGCTAAAGCGTGAACCGCAAAGCAACACAAGGCCTGTGAAAATCGGCGCAAGTATCGCGACGAGGAGAAAGAGTGAAGTTGTTTCTAGGTTACCCATTACGAACTAAATTTTAAACTATAGAAGTCCTGAAGCGACTGCCCAGAGTAGGATGAGACCTGCGAGAAACCAATAAACGTAGGTATGAAGATTACCATCATGGAGCGAGCGTGAGCACATGCCAACGAGGCCGACGATGCCCGCGCTGCCTCGAACGAAGATGCCTTTGATCACAAAGACATCGATGAAGTTGAGTAAGAGCGCGAAGCGTTGCTGGATCTTTTCAACATAAAAGTTATATACTTCATCAAACCAAAGGCGTGAGCGCAGGAACCCATAAATAGGAGCTGCCTTCTTTTCGAGGCGATCTTCCTTGGCACCCGCACCGTAGAAGAAGAAGGAAACTACTAGACCAACAATCCATGCGGCAGAACCGAATATCAGCACCTTCTTATGCATGGCATCGTAATGATCCATATGGTGCAAGTGGTCTAGGTTATCCTTGATTAGCCCGCCGAGGAAATCAGGCCAATAGCCCATCCAACCGCCAGCGACAGAAAGCACTGCCAGCACGATGAGAGGCACCAGCATAGTGAGTGGACTCTCTTTGGCGTGCGATGCATCCTCAGACTTGGGCTGACCAAGAAAGGCGATCCAGAATAGCCTACCCATGTAGCCAGCCGTCATAAAGGCACCCAATGTCAACAAATAGAATATTGGCGTATTGCTAAGACCACCCGCAATCAAGATAGCGTCCTTGGAGAAGAACCCGGAGAGTCCATAAACACCACAAAGCGCTAATGTTCCGATCAAGAAAGTGATCGCCGTAATTGGCATCTTCTTTAAAAGACCACCCATCTTGAAAATATCCTGCTCATGGTGGCAGCCGTGAATAACGGAACCCGCACTAAGGAAGAGGAGCGCCTTAAAGAAGGCATGTGTAATCAAATGGAAGAGCGCCACGCCAGGGAAGCCAAGACCAAATGCCGCCGCCATGTAGCCAAGCTGCGACAGCGTCGAATAGGCGAGGATTTTCTTGATATCATTCTGCCCGTAGGCGCAGAAGCCGGCGTAAACTGCAACCGAAGCACCCAGCCATGCAATTAGAGTCAGCACTTCCTGCGGGAAGAGGAAATCGATCCGGATAAGGAAGTAAACACCAGCTGCGACCATGGTAGCAGCGTGAATCAGAGCGGAGACTGGCGTGGGGCCCGCCATCGCATCCGGCAACCAAACATGCAAAGGGAACTGCGCGGACTTGCCAATGAAACCGCACATAAGGAGTGCCGCGATCGAGATTTTAACCAAATCAGGATTGCCCGCAACGTAGCCACCCATCTCGCTTAGGTTAGTGGTGCCGAAATGCCAGTAGGCATAAACAATACCAACGAGGAAGCCGAGATCACCGATACGGTTAACGATAAATGCCTTCTTCGATGCAGCCGCAGCCTCATCGCTATTTAAGTAATGACCTATCAGCATGTAGGAACTGAAGCCGACTAGCTCCCAAAAGACAAAAATCATGACCAAATTGTCTGCCAGCACGATACCGAGCATGGAAAACATGAAAATCGAAAGACCTCCAAAATAACGTCCCCGCGCAGGATCGTCTGCCATGTAGCCGAGGCTAAAAATATGGATCAAGAAGCCTACAAAGGCCACCATGATGAGCATCGTCTTGGCGACGTCATCGAACAAAAAGCCTTTGTTGACCTCAAAGTCACCAAAATGTAGCCAAGCAGAACTGGCGTGAACCACATCTGTACCCGTAGCTAAGATGGCTAAGAGACCGAAGACAAAGATCGCACCTGCGGCGGTGACGGAAATTGCTGCGGCAAGGCCGTGACGTTGGCGGCAGAAAAAGGCGATTATTACTGCAGAGAGTAAGGGCGCAAAGATTACGACGAGAAGTGATTGCGTGGGAGTCATATGTCTAGCGACTCAAGGAGGTAAGTTGATCCACCATTACAGATTGGCGCAATCGAAAGAGCGCGACTATGATAGCGAGGCCGAGTGCAACTTCGGCAGCCGCCACAGTAATTATGAAAAAGACGAAGAGGTTGCCATCCATCGTTCCATTGTAACGGGAAAACGCGACGAGCGCCAGAATCACCCCGTTGAGCATGAGCTCTAAGGACATATAGATAACCAGCGTATTCTTGCGAAGAATCACCCCAAACATGCCGATCGCGAACAAAAGTCCGGCAAGTAATATAAAAGCATTTAAACCTACAGTCATGGAGAATTAGGAATTTTCAGAGTGTTTTTTCGAAACTACGATGACGCCGATCATGGCGGCGAGCAGAAGAAAGCCAGTCACTTGGAAAGGCAGCATATACTTGGTAAATAAACTGTAACCAAAAGATTTAGCTGAGGTAGTGAATGGGATGCCGGCGCCCTCACCGGTTGGGTTTTCAATGACTGGTAGTAGCGCAGTTTCGGGAAGATGCTGGCCTCCTGCAAAGGCAGAACCAATCAGGATGACTAAGAGAGTAAAACCGGTAATGGATGCGCCTAGGGTCATCTTATCCTTCAAAAGGTCGCTGGTGTCTTTATTTACATCGAGCAACATGATGATGAAAAGAAAAAGCACCATAACCGCGCCCGCATAGACTAAGACTTGAATAACTGCGAGGAAGTAAGCCTCAAGTAACACAAAGAGCGCTGCCGTCGTCACGAAACAGATGATCATACAAATGGCCCCGTTCACGGCGTTCGGACTCACCACCATGAGTAGAGCCGAGATCAGTGTGATCGCTGCAAATATGTAAAAGAGGATGTCGGTCATGGAATGAAAATTAATGCGCGTTGCCCGATTGTTCAGCAGCTTTCTTTTTGTCCCACTTGCCATGTTGGTCGGGAAGCGTGCCACCGAGTTCGTAGAGTTTTTCTTTATTGTTAATCATCTCCTCACGACTGTAACCAGAGAGTGAGAAAACATCCTGCAGAAAGATCGCCTCTTCGGGGCAGACTTCTTGGCAGAGGCCACAATAGATACAACGGAGCATGTTGATATCGAATTCTTGAGGAGCTTTTTCGACATGAGCGCGGTCTGGATCAGCTTCAGCGTCAATCTCGCCAGGTGTGATACGAATCGCTTTGGGCGGGCAAACGAACTCGCAGAGCTGGCAGGAAACACATTTTTCGCGGCCGTTGGGGTCTTTGACCAAGGTCGGCACACCACGATAATTATCGGGTATGTTTGGACGCTCCTCTGGATACTGTAGGGTCACTCCCTTTTGCAGCATTGTGCCGAAAGTCGTCTTTAGACCCGAAATAATCTGCGGGAGGAAAGTCTTTTCCGCGAAGGTCAGCGGCTTACGTTCGAGAACTTTAGTCTTAGCCATAGTGATTATCGAGTGAAGGTGTCGTAGAGTGCGATGATGATGGTGTTAAACACCAGATTACCAACTGCGAGTGGAAGGAGAATCTTCCAGCCAAGCGACATGACTTGGTCATAACGGAAGCGTGGAAGCGTCCAGCGCATCCAGATAAAAAAGAAGATCATGGCGAAGACCTTAGCTGTGAACCACCCAACAGACATTAAGGTGCCAATCAAACCGCCCCCCCATGGATCTGCTAGCCCAGGAAGAAAGTTCCAACCTCCGAGGAAAAGCAATACGAAGAGCGCTGAACCCATAATAACGTGCGCGTATTCTGCAACGAAGAAGAGGCCGAATTTAAAACAGCCATATTCAGTGTGGAAGCCGCCGACTAGGTCGGTCTCGGACTCGGCCATATCAAAGGGCAGTCGATTTGTTTCTGCAAAGAGTGCCACGAGAAAGATGAGCGCCGAAAGTGGCTGCCAGATAAAGAGCCAAAGCGTCTGTTGCGATTGGACGGCTCCAAAGAGGCTCATACCGTATTCCGAACCTGGAGTTGCTGCCCACATAAAGACAGGCAAAAGCGCCAAGCCCATCGCGAGCTCATAGGAGATCATTTGAGCGGAAGCACGGATGCCACCGAGGAAGGGATATTTACTGTTGGATGCCCAGCCTGCTAGAACGATGCCGTAGACACCAAGCGAAGAGATGCCCAGAATGATCAACATGCCAAGGTCTACATCAGCTAGGACGAGCGGCTGGGTGACGCCATCGACATCGATGTAACGACCAAAAGGCAGAACAACCATCGTAGTCAGTGCAGGTGCCAGCGCGACGACCGGCGCCAGCATATAATAGAATTTATTCACATGCCCAGGGACGATTTCCTCTTTAAACAAAAACTTAAGGCCGTCAGCGGCTGGCTGGAAAATACCGAGCCCGGTCAGAAGGTTTCCAAGAATCGGGATATGCCCCAAAAGTGGTAAGCGGGTGCGATTGGGACCGACACGACCCTGAATCCAACTGGATACCTTACGCTCCGCGAGGACGGAATAACTGCAAAGCCCCATGAAAACCGAAATCATGGCAAGCGCATATACTATCGGTAGTAGGTAAGGCAGAGATGCGTCTAAAAGTTCCATATTAGAAAAATTCCAGTCTCTTAGACCTCAACTTGGGCTACATGCGCTTCCTTAAATGCGGCTGGATCGTATTTAAGATTCTTAGTTTCGACGAAGCCGAGATCAAGGAAGGCTGTGGCATCGAGAGTGACACCTTTTTCGGGTAATGTGCGCCAACGAAGGGAGTCACTAAGCTGATCAATTGTCGCCACCATGCGCTCCCAGACTGAGTCGATTGTCATCGCTGTAGCCTTCTCTTCCGCTAGTGCCGCGGCGATCTTTTCAAGTATTGTGAAGTCGGACTGGACGCCACTAGGCCCTGGTATTGCAGCTTTAAAGCGTTGGATACGGAAGCTTTGATTGATGAAAGAGCCGTCTTTTTCAAAAACCATGAGTGATGGCAATACAATGTTGGCGACCTCACTAGTTCGGTTGGCGTGGCTTCCGACGTAAATGACTTTGGCTTTAGCCAAGACATCTCTGCTGATGCCCAGCTCTGTAAGGTCTTCGTTCACGGCAAGGATGGTCTTGACCGCACCAGAGTTAATATCCCGTGCGAGTGCTTCGAGATTTTCAGATGGCAACTCACTGATCAGACCCGTGACAAGTGCTCCGCGTAAATTTGGTGTACGATCTTCAGACTGCAAGAGTCCATCGCCGTCGCCGTGATGACTAACAAGGGAAACCTTGGCTCCACTTCGCTCGGCGATCGCCTTGTAGAAAAACTGTTCTTCGACTGAACTATTTGCGGAGCCGACCATTGCAATATTACCTGATTTCAACAGCTCAGCTGCAGCGACTGCAGCCTCGTCAGAAGCTTTGTGCACACCCTCGATGGTGTAATGAATCAGGCGATCTTCAGATTCGACATCTTTGTAGAGTGCGCGACCCGTATCGGTCATCCATGTGTCGTTCACCTCATCATTACGGCGCGGTGTGATCCGGTAAATTTTACCTTCTCGACTCCATATCTCGGTATTCGCGCCGACACTACTTTCGGTGCAAATACTGTGTGTCCGTTTCAGAAACCAAACACGCATTTTGAAGCGAAAATCTGTGCTCGTCAACGCGCCTACCGGACAGATGTCTACCGTGTTGAGCGAATAGTTGTGCGAAAGTTCTTTTCCAGGAAAGCAGGTCAAGGTCGAGTAAGTGCCGCGATCGACAAATCCGAGTACGTCGTCATCCGCCACTTCCTTACTGAAACGGACGCAACGTGAGCAAAGAATGCAACGTTCATCATCGAGTGTGACATTGGGGCCTAGGCGGGTGCGCTTGGGCTTAACATTTTTATCTTCGATGAAACGACTGTAGCCACGACCATGCTCAGCTGAAAATTCCTGTAGGCGGCACTCACCGGCTTGGTCACAGATTGGGCAGTCGAGCGGGTGATTGATCAGAAGAAATTCCGTCACACCATTGCGCGACTCCTTAACCATCTCCGACCCTGTTAGGATATGCATGCCTGGTGATGCGTTCGTCGCACAACCGATCGTCGGCTTCGGCATCCAAGCAATTTTTTGCGTACCATCCTCTTCTAGCACAGCTTCTCCAGTTGCGCGGTCGCGCATTGGCATGCCCATCTCGACCATGCACATGCGGCAATTTCCCGCGATCGTGAGCTTCGGGTGGTAACAGTAGTGAGGTACCTCCTTGCCTTTGCCGACCATCTTCACGGCTTCGATGATGTTGATCCCTTTGGGAACTTCGACATCTTGGCCATCAATATTGATGGTCACGTTTTCGACTATGCTCTCGATCTTCATGCTCTAAATAAGTGTCGTCGCTTCGGCGGTTTCTTTACCCTCTTTACGGCGAGCGGCTTGCTCTTGGGCCTTTTCGACGAATTCGTCTTTGAACTTGGCGATGAAACTTTGCACAGGCCATGAAGCAGCCTCACCAAAAGCACAAATCGTACGACCAGCTATTTGGTCAGCTATGGATTTAAGCAAGTCTGCATCTTCTTCGCGAGCTTCGCCGTCGACCATGCGCTGGGTAACTTTACGCATCCAGGGGACGCCTTCGCGGCATGGAGTGCATTGACCACAGCTTTCATGAGCGTAAAAATAATTAATGTTAGCGAGTGCTTCGACCATGTCTGTGGTGTCATCCATCACGATAACCCCACCCGATCCGGACATCGAACCAACGGCCATTAGACTATCAAAGTCCATCGGGATATCCTCAATTCCCCAGTCATACTCGGTGCCATCTTTAAGTTTTCCAGTAAAGCGTTCGTCAGCGCGGAGAATCTTAGAAGAAGAGCCTCCAGGTATAACGGCCTTGAGCTTGCGTCCTGGTTTGAGTCCACCGCATACATCGTAGATGAGTTGCCCAAGTGTTATGTCCGCGCAAGCGAACTCATAATAGCCAGGCTTTTGCACGTGGCCAGATACGCACCAGATGCGAGTTCCTGTGTTGCCTGGTGTGCCGATTTTGGCAAAGCCTTCGCCGCCCATTTCAATGATGTGTTTCACATCACAAAGCGTCTCCACGTTGTTCACAATCGTAGGGCATTGATAGGCGCCAAGTGCTGCCGGGAAGTATGGCGGTTTGATACGTGGATTCGCGCGGAAACCTTCAAGTGATTCGATCAGACCAGTTTCTTCACCACAAATGTAAGCGCCTGCACCGCGGTGCACGATGATGTCGCATGAATAACCTGAGCCGAGAATGTTATCTCCGAGAAAATTCTTTTCGCGGGCTTCTTCGATCGCGCGTTCGAGGATTTTGTAACCCTCAAAAAACTCACCACGAATGTAGATGAAGGCAAGCTTGGCTTGAATCGCAAAAGCAGCGCAAATCATGCCCTCGATCAACTGATGCGGATCTTGGTGGATGATCTGGCGGTCTTTAAACGTACCAGGTTCGGACTCGTCAGCATTACAAATTAGGTAGATCGGCTTGCCCGACTTACGATCGAGGAACTTCCACTTCATCCCAGCAGGGAAACCGGCACCACCCCGACCACGTACTCCAGAAGTGAGCACTTCGGCGCAGATGTCTTCTGGTTGCATAGTTACAGCTTTCTTAAGTTGATTGTAGCCGCCGTTTTTCACGTAACAATCGATGTCGTTGGTGTAACCCTCTTCATCGATATGTTTGAAAATTAGCCTGGTTTCTTGATGTGGCATATTAGGAAATTAAGATTAATAATTGTGTGTATTTACAGCCCGTTGGAGAGCTCACCACTCTTCATTTTGGCAGCCATTTCCATGGCTTTTAAGGGATCGATATCAGTGTATTCGTCTTCGCCCACCATGACGACAGGACCTTTGCCACAGTCGGCGTGACACTCCACAAATTCTAGTGTGACTTTGCCGTCCTCGCTGGTATGGCCGACTTTACAATCAAACTCTTTTTCGAAGCTTCTGCAGGTTTGATAAGCCCCCGCCAGGGCGCATGGTAAGGTCCGGCAAACGCGAACATGATACTCGCCAGTAGCCTCGGTCCGGAGCATTGGGTAAAAGGTGACGAGCTCTTGGATATTAATTGGCTGAAGCTCAAGGCGCTCAGCGATCCATTCAATTGACTCGTTTGAAAGGTAACCGAGATCTTCTTGCACTAAATGGCAAAGCGGCAGTGCGGCACTTCGAACGGTCGGGTAGCGAGGCACGAGCTTGTCGATCTTCTCGATTGTTTCTGGTTTTAAACTTATCATTTCAGAGTTTCAAATTTTAGCAGGTCAGCTTTTCCTACCTGTCACATTCTCCCATCACAAAGTCGAGCGAGCCAAGGATCACCGTAATGTCAGTCAGATAGTGCCCGGGGATTAGTTTATCAAGAATACTTAGGTTACAGAAAGACGGACCTCGAATCTTTAGGCGGTAAGGAACACCGCCACCCTTGGATACAATAAAGAAGCCTAGGGCACCCTTGGGGTTCTCCGCTTCGAAGTAGACCTCTCCAGCGGCAATTTGTGGTCCCTCGGTCACGATCATGAAGTTTTGGATCAACTCTTCCATACTCGTGAGCACTTTAGCTTTTTGTGGTGCGAAGATCTTCTTCGCATCCTCAGCATAGTAGCTACCTTCTGGGAATTGATCGATACACTGTCGGATAATGCTTACGCTCTGGCGAATCTCTTCAGCACGCATAAGGTAACGATCGTAACAGTCACCAGTGGTGCCAACGGGCACTTCAAAATCGAACTTCTCATAACCAAGATAAGGCTTGTCCTTGCGCAGATCGAGATCAATGCCACAGGCCCGAAGGTTAGGCCCCGTCAAACCGTAAGCGATGGCGTCCTCTTTCGAGATCGCACCAATACCGACAGTGCGATCCATAAAGATACGGTTACGCGTCAGCAGTTTGTCGACTTGATCAAGCACAGGCAGAACGCCCTTACAGAACTCAAGCACTCGGCCTAACCAACCGTCTGGTATGTCACGCGCGACACCACCAATACGTGTATAACTGGTAGTGAAACGCGCACCGGTCAGTTCCTCAAAAAGCGTGTACAGTTTCTCACGCTCCGTAAAAGTATACATGAAGACTGTCCATGCACCCGCATCCATACCGTAAACGCCGACGCCAAGCAGGTGCGAGGAAACCCGTGCCAGTTCACAGCAGAGCACACGGATCGCTTCACAACGCTCCGGCACTTCCAGGTTGGCGAGTTTTTCAACGGCCATCGCATAAGCGACGTTGTTAGCTAGCGGAGCCAGGTAGTCCAGTCGATCCGTGTAAGGCACGAATTGATTGTAAGTCATATTCTCGGCGATCTTCTCATCTCCACGATGGAGATAGCCGAGCACGGGGTCACAGCTTTTGACGACGTCGCCATCTAGGTGCATCTTAAGTCGAAGCACACCATGTGTCGTCGGGTGCGAAGGCCCGACGTTGAGCGCCATGGTTTCACCTTGGAGTTCAGTCTCATGCTCACTGCTGCGAGCACCGAGATCGCCAATCGAGATTTCTTTTGTGGTCGTCGCCATATCTAAAAATTAGTCCGTTGGTTTCTCATCTTGCTCTGTCCAGCTTTCGTCGCGAGCGCTAGGCTCTGTTTGACTCATAGGGCCATCGGCAGATGAGACGAAGGGGCCACCCATCATGGGCGCAGGCAAGACGGTCGCGCCTGTCGCTTCGGCCACATCGTCCGCTGGTAGCGGCACTTCGATTCCAGCAAGTGGGAAGTCCTTACGCAACGGGTGGTAGGGATATTCGTCCCACATCAGGATGCGGCGCAGATCAGGGTGCCCATCGTAATGAATACCCATCAAATCATAAGTCTCGCGCTCATGCCAATTAGCCGCCGCGAAGACCTCACAGAGCGATGGCAAACTAGGCTTGATGTCGTCCGCGCAGTCCACAGCGATTCGCAAATACTCGTGCTTGGTGGTCGAAAGCAGGTGGTAAATCCCAGTAAAACGTGGGCTTTGCGCATCCCAGTCTACCGCAGTGACATCGACCAATAGATCGAAGCCTAAGTCGTCACGCAAAGCAATACAAAGCGCCACGAGCTTTTCCGCGGGACAGTTCACAGCCAAATGGTCGGCAGATTGGCGCTCCGACAAATAATCAAAACGCTCTTTCAACTGAGCAAACTCGCTCTCGGCCATGGTTTAGCTTTCCATTCCGGCTCCAGCCAAGGCAAGGTTGTCCGCTTTCGCGGGCTTGGCATTTCGGGCGGTCAAGTTCTTGACCGAACGTTCCCGGCCAATCTTGTCCTGCAATTTAATCATCGCATCCAGCAATGCCTCCGGACGAGGAGGGCAACCACTGACATAAACATCGACGGGGATAATACGATCTACCCCCTGTAAAGTAGCATAAGAACGATACATACCGCCCGTGCTGGCACACGCACCCATGGCGACGACCCATTTGGGCTCCGCCATCTGCTCATAAATACGACGAATGACCTCAGCCATTTTGTAAGTCACGGTGCCAGATACGATCATACAATCGGCCTGACGGGGCGAGAATCGCATCACTTCCATCCCGAAACGGGAAATATCAAAGCGCGAAGCCCCCGCAGCCATCAGTTCGATGGCGCAGCACGCAAGACCCATCGGCATCGGCCAGACCGAGTGCTTACGAATCCAATTAATGACAGCATCCGCTTGAGTGACAATAATTTCACCCTCCACTTTGCTATCGTAAGCTACGTTTGTGTTTTGCATGTTAAATTGATGGTTGGAACTGGCAAACCCTCAAAACTCACGCAACTTACTTTGCCCCCTATTTCATGCAAGCTACAATTTGATTTTATCCGAGATTAGAAATCCGAGATCTCGCAAAAAATGATTGGACTTGAACTGAGAAATGCCTATTATTGAAAATTCTTATTAATTGAGTTGTTATAGAAGCATCTTAATCCCCTTAAAAACTAAATTTTTTTACATGAAAAATAAAACCACCCCACGATCAGGCTTCACTCTTATTGAGCTCCTCACTGTTATTGCGATTATCGGCATTCTGGCTGCTATCCTCATTCCTGCAGTCGGTAAGGTTCGAGAGGTTGCAAATAAATCTAAGTCTTCTTCGAACATGCGTTCGATCGCAGTGTCCTACGCGACTTACTCCACTTCAGGCGGACGCGTACGCACATTGACCGAAGCAAAAATGGCGGCCGACGACGATGTCAGCCTTTCAGATGTTGCTGGCGTTGCCCAATTCCTAGCAAAACAGTCCGAACTCACTGATGCATCAATCTGGATCATAGGTTCCGACCCTGCGGTCGCAGCTTATACAGCACTTCTTCCAGCAATTGTTGGTTACCGTGATACCGATAACGCTTTCCAAACTTCCCAAGAATGGACCGCTGATGTACCTGTCGGATATGACTTCGCTATTGGCGTCAGTGGTAATGCTCCGACATCGACCACACCACTACTTTGGACACGTGCGCTCACAACCTCTGGCACATGGGGCAAAGATTCGCCCTGGGGCTTAGGTGGCCACATCACTTACTTAGACGGCCACGTATCCTTCTACCAAGAACTGGGCGAAGAGGATGGTCAACTAGTCGACCCAACAACTGGCCGACAAACAGTTAACATCCAAGACGTGCACGAATTAGCAAACATTATGGAAGCGCCGACATTCAGCCAATAAAGCATCTTAGTTTTTTGCATATTGAAAGCCAGCTTCGCAGGAAGCTGGCTTTTTCTTTATCCAGATGCATCCCCTGATGCGATATTACTCAAACTCACAAAAAATAAATGGTTCTTGTTTGGTCTATTAGTTGATTCAGTAAAACCAATCACTCCTATGACTGCTAGAATTCTCACATAATTGGAGTGTTCTTTTTTTATCTTTGAAATTTCGGGATTGTTTAACACCCAGATAATCGCAAATTAAACACCCACCATGCCTGAACCCATCTATATTTTTGGCCACAAAAACCCCGATGCCGACGCCATTTGTTCCGCACTGGCCTACGAAGCTTATAAACATGCCATCGGGCAAACTGAATACGTGGCGGCGCGTTGCGGCAATTCCAATGCCCGCATCGATGCGATTCTAGAGCGCTTTAAGACCCCACTACCCCGCTTCATTGGGGATGTGACCCCACGCGTGGGTAACATCATGCAAAGTATGGTGCGCACGGTGACAAAACAGAACACCTGCGCGGGCGCACTTGAGTTGATCGACCAATACGACGTTCGCGCGCTACCAGTGGTCGACGACGCTGGACAGATCGAAGGCTTGGTCTCGATCTTCCAACTCGGGGAATTTTTTATCCCGAAGCCACACGAGCCTCGCGCCATGCGCCGAGTCAAAACCTGCGTGCAATCAATCATCGACTCGCTCAATGCCAAGGTGCTCCACGCGGACAATATTGACGAAATCGAAGAACTCTTTGTCCGTATCGGCGCAATGGATATTCGCTCCTTTGGTAGTCACCACAAGGAAACCGGGCTCACCTCTGATCGTAGCATCATCGTTGTCGGCGATCGCCGGGACATCCAAGAGCGCTGCCTTGAGCTCGGCGTAAGACTCCTCGTCATCACAGGCGCGCTTGAAGTTGATGAAGAAGTGATCCAACGAGCTCGCGAATCTAATATCTCGCTCATCGTTAGCCCTTACGACTCGGCAACAACCTCATGGATCATCCGCACAGCGACCCACATTGATGGTCTTTTCGACACAAAAGTCAGTTGCTTTAGCGCCGAAGACCATATCTCGTCGGTCAAGCGTCGGATCGCTAACAGCAACGATCCGCTTTATCTCGTTGTCAACGACGAGAAACAATTAATAGGAGTCTTCTCCAAGAGCGATATCCTTCGCCCCAGCCGCACCCGTATCGCACTGGTTGACCATAACGAACTCGGCCAAGCCGTCAACGGTGCCAGCGAAGTGCAGATTACCGAGATTCTCGATCACCACCGACTCGGTAATATACCGACCGAGCAACCAATTCTATTTATCAATCGGCCCGTCGGTTCGACCTGCTCGATTGTAGCCGATCTCTTTAAAACTCATAAGCTGACGCCCGAAGCAAACATAGCTGGCATTATGATGGCTGGTATCATCTCCGACACTTTACTGCTCAATAGCCCGACTGCAACGCCTCTCGAAGGTGAACTGCTAGACTGGCTCTCGCCCATAGCTGGCATTGAGCCGGAAGCGTTAGCAGACATCATGTTTACTGCGGGATCGGTCGTCATTAATAGCAAACCTAAAGAAGTCATCAGCTCAGATTGTAAAATCTACGACGAGGGCGAACTACGCTTTTCCGTCTCGCAGATCGAAGAGCTCGGTTTCGACAAGTTCTGGGAAAACGAAGACGCGCTCGGTAAAGCCCTGGAAGCCTACCGCGTAAAGGAAGAGTTATTCTTTAGCTTTCTACTCGTCACCGATATTAATTCGCATGATTCCCTGCTCGTTGTCGCGGGTAACGATGAATTAAAGGCCTCGATCAACTACCCACAACGCGGGCAGAGCAACATCTACGAACTCTCTGGTATCGTCAGTCGCAAGAAGCAATTAATCCCCTACATCTCGTCGCTACTTAAAACGATGGGGGTGGTCTAGGAATATCTCTTTCTTAGCGTGCGGCTAGATTGCAGGGAGGAGCTTAATCATGCCCATATCTGCTGAACGGCTTCATTGCCGAGAACAAGCTCACCCTCTACGGATGCCTGATCTCATGGAAAAATGACTCAGTGCCTGCGAAGTAAGGCGAAAAATCCATTCGTGGGTGAAATTGCTTTAAAGGGAAAGGTGAATTTTCAGTAAAAACCCATTTTAGGCCGACCGATTCGCACAGCGCGTAAGCCGCTGCGATGTCCCAGACTTTTACGCGGTAGTCGATCACACCCGTCAAATAGCCCGTCGCCACGTAAGCCGCGGTTAGCGCACCACTCCCGATGCAGCGGACTCGATACTTCGCCAGCAGCGGAGACAACTTTTTCAGCTGCTCGGGCATCATCGGAAAGTGTAAGCCCACCATCGTCTGCGCGTCCGCCACCGTTGCGTCGCGGTCGATTTTCTTCTGGTTTCTAAATAAACCATAGCCCACACCCCCCTCCAGCAGATCCTCTGTGCTGTGGTCATAGATAAAGCCATACACCGGCACCCCATCTAGCAAGAGCGCAAGCGAGATCGCGCAGAAAGAGCAGCCCAAGGCGTAATTATTGGTGCCATCGATCGGATCGACCACCCAAGCAAAGCGAGCTTCCAAATCCAGAACCTCGTCGAGTGGGCTAGCCTCTTCGCTACAATAATCATCCTCAGGGAAGTCCTGCCGCAGCTCTACAAAAATTTTCTCCGAAATCGCGAAGTCGGCAAAAGTCACCCGCGTATCGTCCTCTTTCCACTCGCTGGAAACATCGCCAAACTGACGCCCGAAAAACGCCACCTGATCACGAACAGCCACTCGTCCCGCATTGATTCGGTGGCGCATCTGAGCTTCGTATTGAGCTTTGGCTTGGCGGTTCATATCTCTGACAGCAGAAAAGATAAATCCAATAAGGCGCAAGACCCCGCGCGATCTAAACAATCATTCTGTTCGTGTAAATCAGCCATATTGATCATAAAGAAGCTACTGAGCTAAGAGCTACTCAGTCGGTATAAAGCGCTCCCAAAAGGGAATTTCTAGTGTTTTTTCCAAGTCTAAAATACGCTCTAGGATAATACCTTTTTGGGCGAAGGGTGTATTCGGAAGTTGAATATGCAGATTCTTAAGAAAATCATAAGCCTCTTCATCAAGACCCTGCTTACGCAAAAGCTCCGCATGAATGCGCGCCGCAAAATAAGGCGCATCAGCTTGCTGCGATGCCTGAAGGAACCACTTAGCCGCATTGGCATCGTCCTTAAGGCGGTTAAGATAAATCTGAGCTTTTTCCAAATAAAGCTTGGCATTATCAGGGTGAAACTCGAGCGCTTGATCAATCAGATCAAAAGCTTGCGCAGATTGCTCCAGATCAATCGCCTGTTGACGCTCCTCTGGGACGTCTGAATAGCCACCCTCCTCACGTATCCGCCAATTGGGTACGTCGTAGGCGATCATACGGCTGCCGTTGATCCAGAAAAAGTCTGGTCTGGGGTCAAGCGTAGTCACCAGTCGCACCATGGAGTCAAGCTTCGCGCGGTCTTTGCGTTCCCAGATCGTATTGGTTCGTATCCAAAGGAAATCCGCAAGGATTGCACGAAAGCCGCCGAGCACACCAATGACCAAGCCTTGTCCTAGTGCACCCTCAAGCGCTTCAAGATTCATTTCGGACTGACCCGCTTTGACCGATTGCCAAGCAGGTGCTTCAATCGGGCGCATTAGTAAGCCAAGCAATACGAGGATGAACAGAATCGAAACGATTCGGACCAAGCGTATGAGCAATGGATTTAGCAGAAACTTCACGATTAAATATAAGTACTACGGGCTTAAGTTGTGAAACCTGCGGCGAACAAGAGACACGCCAGGACGGACCCCAAAAGTAAAGCCACTGCGAATGTTTTCTTTCTTTTACGCATCTCCTAAATCTCCCGGCGGCGGAAATTTACCTGAGCGAGTAGGATGAAGGCTACAGTGTAGATTAAACCATAGCCTGTAATCTGGAGAACATTACTTACCGCAGGCGCCTTTTCCACATCGAAGACGAGTTGATCACCAACGTTGAAAAGCTGTAAATTCGGAAAAACAAGGCCGAGCACTAAAACAAGAAAACGTTCCCATCCAGCTTCCATACCTGTGTAGGCCTCGCGCGCGATGTATTGAAGTTGGCAAATGACCAACATAAAAAAGGAGACCACGATTGTGTAGAGATTCGTATTGGAGAAACTCGCAACAAAGAGTGTGATTGCTGTAAGTATTCCAAACTTCAACCATTGCAGAAAGCCGAAGAGGAAAACATCGCCATAGCGAATCAGCGATCCACTCGAAATAAGCTCATTGCCGAGGCGGTCAAGTAGGGCCATCTCGCGCCAATATAAAATCCCGCTCAGCACCAGCGTAATGACCAAGGTAAAGCAGAGCATTAACAAGTGCGCACCTAGGAACTTACCCGCCAAGAACTCCAACTTATAGACAGGCTTGGCTAAAATAGTCAGTGCAGTACGGTTTTCCATCTCATTAAAAAAGAGCTGCGTAGTCGCTGTGATCGAAAGAATCGAACCAAAGAAGAAGAGCGCTCCGAAACCAAAATCCGTAATAAATTTTAGCTCCCCGGTGCCGAAATCGAACTGTTGAAAAAATGTCGAACTGCCCACCAGAGCAATTGAGATCAGCAACAAGGAGTTGAAGAATTTCTGTCTCACGGCCTCTAAGAAGGTCGTGCCTGCGATCAAGCGGATGCGTGTAAATGAATCGGTGATCTTCATCATTCTTTGTCTCCTTCCTGCTGGGTCGCATGTTCATTCTCTCGTTCATGAACTTCCTTTAAGAAATAAGCATCTAAGCTCAACCTTGGCTTCTCAACTCGGGTTAGACGGCCACCTTGCGCCTTGATCTCTGCTTCAACTGCAGCACGACCGTCTGCGCTGAGCCCTTGCACGACGAGCGACTCTGCATCTTTTTCTTCGACGAGATCGTCGACCCGTCCCTCACGCACGAGCTTTCCACGATGGAGAATCGCTACGCGGTCGCAAAGCCCTTCAATTTGCGCGAGCAAATGAGATGAAAGTAAGATAGTTTTACCTCGACGTTTAAGCTCGCGGACTATCTCTGCGATTGCCGCCGAACCAAGTGGGTCGACTCCTGCAGTGGGTTCATCCAGTATAACAAGTTGAGGATCATGCACCAAGGATTGAGCGAGTCCAATGCGCTGGAGCATACCTTTCGAGTAGGTGCCAACCCGACGGTCAGCGGCTTCAGTCATACAGACGAGTTGTATCGCTGAATCAACCGCCGCATCAATTTCTGAACGCGACACCATACAAATACGTGCGTAGTAGCGCACGAGTTCACGCCCTGTAAGGTAGCGATAAAAGTAAGGTGCTTCGGGCAAGAAGCCGACACTACGGCGG
>QXZH01000081.1:4112-8322 GCA_009886465.1 Opitutaceae bacterium | reverse complement strand
GGGCATCGACTAATTTGCTTGGCCTGCCATAAATCTCGCAAGTGCCCGTCGATGCTTCAAGTAGACCCAAAACTATTTTAATCGTCGTGCTTTTGCCGGAGCCATTAGGTCCGAGCAGTCCGAAAATCTCGTTATCGCCCACTTCAAGACAGAGATCATCGACGGCGCGCAACTTCATACCACGCATACCGACAGCGAAGTCTTTAGTTAAATTCTGGATGCAAATTGCGGGGGTAGCCATTGAGATGATAATTATTCAATGCGGAAATTTTGGCAAGTGCGGTCGCCGTTGTCTATTTTGATTTCACTCTCTTTGATGTAGTTTTTCAATTCAGACTCCACTTCGGTCTGAAAGGCGACCACTTCAGACTCTTCTCCCTCTGCGTAAAGATGCACCCGGCCGTCAGCCACGTTCTGGACATAGCCTGTCACATCAAAGCCCTTAGCCACGCCCACAGTCTGGTAACGAAAACCTACGCCTTGCACATGGCCTTCAAACCAGCAGTTCATCTGAAAAACACGATTATCCATAATAAACAAAATTTTATAGAATCCCGATAGTTGCAAGTGCATTAGAGCCTTGTCTCAGTGCTTTTTAAGCGCAGTCATATCTGTTCGCACATGCCAGACGCCTCTTCAGATCTTACCAAACCGACACTCGTCGATATCATATTGCCACTTGAGCAATCTGAGGATACTGAGGCGCAAAAAGCTGCCGTTGCCGCAAAACTAAATACAAAGATCTCGCAGATAGTCGAACTGCGCCTGCGCAAACACTCTATCGACGCACGCCAGCGGACGATTAAGGTACAGTTGCGCTTTGAAGTTGGGGTCGGCGAGTCACTCGCACCAGAACCTGAACCGCACCAAAAATACCCAAGGGCATCATCCGACGCAAAGAACATTATCATCGTCGGTTGTGGTCCCGCGGGGATGTTTGCCGCTTTGCGCTGTCTGGAGCTTGGGTTGAAGCCAATAATCCTCGAACGCGGTAAAGACGCGTCCGCCCGTCGATTTGATCTAGGACCCATCTTGAAAGAAGGTCGGGTAATCGAAGACTCCAACTATTGCTTCGGCGAAGGTGGCGCGGGTACTTTTTCTGACGGCAAGCTCTACACCCGTGCTACGAAGCGTGGTCCTGTCCGGACAATCTATGAAACGCTCGTCGCCCACGGTGCACCCGAACGCATCCTTATCGATGCACACCCCCACATCGGCTCAAACCTCTTACCAAAGGTCGTCATGGCGATGCGCGAATCGATCCTTAGCGCGGGCGGCGAAGTGTATTTCGGCACAAAGGTAGAATCATTCATCATCCATGAGAGAAAAATGGCTGGCGTGCGCACCACCGATGATCGTGAGTTTTTAAGTGGCCAAGTCATTCTCGCTACTGGTCATTCAGCGCGCGACATTTACGAGCAACTACACGCACAAAAGGTGCAACTAGAGCAAACACCGTTCGCAGTCGGCGTACGGATAGAACACCCGCAAGCACAGATCGACAGTCTTCAATACCACACGCCGCAAGGTCAGAAGCGCTCCGCGCTATTGCCTGCAGCTAGCTATCGACTAGCCACGAAGATAGACAACCGCGGAGTCCACTCTTTCTGTATGTGTCCGGGTGGCTTTATCGTGCCGGCTGCCACGGAGAACGACGAGGTGGTCGTTAACGGCATGAGCCTCGCTCGACGTGACTCCCCTTTTGCCAATAGTGGTATGGTCGTCACGGTAGAGCCGGAAGATACCGCTCCATTCGTCTCGGAACATGGCGTCCTAGCAGGTATCGCCTTTCAAAAATCGCTTGAACGCGCCGCCAAGCAGCACGGAGGCGGCGGTCAAGTCGCTCCAGGGCAACGGGTCACCGATTTTCTCATGTGCAAAGACTCCGCCGATCTTCCGAAAACCAGTTACTTTCCTGGCATAATTCCATCACGGATTGACCAGATTCTACCTGAGTGGATCACAAGCCGTCTGCGTCGCGGACTTAATATATTCGGCAAACAAATGCGGGGCTACATAACCGAGGAATGTAATCTAATCGGCTTCGAAACTCGAACAAGCTCACCCGTGCGCATCCCGCGCGATGAACGCACATTGCAACACTCAGAAATTAGCGGCCTCTACCCCTGTGGCGAAGGTGCTGGCTTTGCTGGCGGCATCGTCAGCGCTGCACTTGATGGCATGCGTTGCGCGGAGGCCGCAGCAGAAAGTAGGGGCTACACCAGGCAAGACCATCAAGCCCCAGAACCCACAACGACTTCGCCTTCAGAAGTGGAGCCCAAACTCAGTCCATGATCGGCCTCATCGAAAATACAGGTGGCGGTGAAAAGAAATCACCCCATATGCCAAAAGGCTATCTCTTCGCTCTCGTCGAGAGCATCTTTAAAGAAGGCGGTTACTTACAAACCGAAATGCAGCTTGATCACCGCGCGGAACAAGCGGCCATGGCAGTATCGGTCGCCACCTCGCTGGAGTCCGACCAACCGCTTCTCTTTGAAGCTGGCACAGGCGTCGGTAAGAGTCTCGCCTATTTAATTCCTGGCATCATCCACTCCGTCGATAGCGAACGCCCATTCATCGTCTCTAGCCACACGATCAGCCTTCAGGAACAAATCCGAGAGAAGGATCTTAAAATTTGCCGCAACCTTTTCACCAAAGTTCCCAAACTGCGCCGCTACGGTGCGTTCAAGACTGCCCTAATGGTAGGAAAGGGGAACTATTGCTGTAGCACGCGCCTTAATAACGCACTCAAAGATGCCAAATCGGCCAAGCAGACCGAGATGTTTAAAAGCGATGAACGCGCCGACCTCGTCCGTATCGCCACGTGGTCGGCCGTAGCGAAGAACGGTGTCATCCAAGAAATTTCTCCTCCACCGCTACCCGAGGTATGGGATGCAGTCAATGCCGACAGCTCCACTTGCTCTCGAAAGAATTGCGATTCAAATATCTGTTTCTACCAACGTGCCCGCAAACAGTTACTTTCGGCTAACTGTGTAATCGTCAATCACAGTCTCCTTTTCTCTTTAATCAACGCAGGCATGCAACCTGAAGGTGATGCCAAAGGCATTCTTTTGGCCGACGACTTTGTCGTGCTCGACGAAGCCCACCGCCTACCTGCGATAGCTACTGACCACTTTGGTACTCACGTCAGTTCCTTTGCTGTGGATAGGGCACTCAAACGCATCTACAATCCCCGCACCAATCGCGGTATCCTCAAGCGTGAGGGTCAAGCCTGGGACCAAGATGCTGTTGCCAATGCGCTGGATGCCGCCCACGAATTTTTCAACTATCTAGGCGACACCTATCTTACCAAAAACCCGATTCAGCGCATCCACAAACCCGACTTCTGCGACAACATACTGACAGGGCCGCTCAAAGAAGTGACGGAGCGCCTAGGTGCCCTCATTCAAAAGAGCGACGATGAGCGCGCCCAAGACGAGCTACGAGACCATCGTCGCCGTATCCTCGGCTACCGCGATGCGATCAACGGTTTCATCACTTTCGCCGATGAAGACCATGTGCAGTGGCTTGAACGCGGTGGCAAGAAGGGTCAAATCGTAACACTTCGTAGCGCCCCACTGGACGTAGCACCTTATTTGCGAAAATACGTTTTCCAGCGCGGCACCTCAGCGGTATTAACTAGTGCCACCCTCTCCGACGGAAAAAATATGGAGGCGTTCCAAGAAACCGTCGGCGGGCAAGCAGCAGAAAAAGAAATCGTTTATTCGCCTTTTAACTACAAGAAGAACTGCCGCATCTACATTGCCAGCGACGCCCCGCAGCCTGAACCGGGGCAAGGGCGTCTCGACCTCGACTACCTCGCCAATATGATTTGCTGGTGCGCCCGTCACGTCGACGGCGGTACGCTGGTTCTCTTTACTAGTCACTTTGACCTGCGCCAAGTGCGCGAGCGCACTCAAGGATTCTTTGATAAGATCAAACGCCCCCTCTTCACCCAGGGTCACCAGATGGCGCGCAGCGAGATAACGAAGCAATTCGCCGCTGCAGGCAACGGTGTGCTCTTTGGAACTGACAGCTTCTGGACAGGAGTCGACATACCTGGCGCTGCACTCTCGCAAGTCATTATCGCACGACTCCCTTTCGACAGTCCCGGTCACCCCGTAAACGAAGCTCGTAGTGAATACATCCGAGCACGCGGAGGAAATCCCTTCTCTGAAATGACGGTCCCCGACGCTCTCGTTAAATTCCG
>QXZH01000081.1:0-4012 GCA_009886465.1 Opitutaceae bacterium | reverse complement strand
CATCGACATTCAAATATTGTAGGAGCTAATGAAAAAGTCCGAAATCTTTTTGCCAAAAGTCGCAGCCAATCCAGACAATATGCTCTTTCGCTTCAGCCTCGGCCAAGCCCTCTATGACGAGGGCGAGACCACGGTCGCGATTCCACATCTGAAAAAATGCGCTGACTCCCGCGAAGATTGGATGCTGCCACGCATCCTGCTTGGCAAAGCAATGCTCGCCGATGGCCAAGACGGCAACGCGAAACCAATTCTAGAGGCCGCACTACGACTAGCCGTCGAACAACACCATGATGACCCCGCAAAGGAGTTGCGTAGCATTCTGGCCGATTTCTAGTCGGTTGTATGCCAAAAGTGAGTGAATTTCTGCATACCCAATAATACATTTGAGAAACCTAGGGCTATATTAAAACACCTGTTTTCTTGCCTTGCAGTCTGAGTAATCCGCCCTAATCTCCGCCTCTTTTTTGGACCTTCAAGTCGCATACAGCGACTGACGAAGCCCTAGTAAATAAAGCATAAACAGACTCTAAAACATACACGATACGATCATGACCGACCTATCAAAATACAGAAATATTGGTATCTTCGCCCACGTTGACGCTGGCAAAACAACTACAACCGAGCGTATCTTAAAGCTCACTGGTAAAATTCACAAGTTGGGTGAAGTGCACGATGGCGCCGCGACTACTGACTTCATGGAGCAAGAGCAAGAGCGGGGTATCACGATTCAATCAGCGGCCACAACTTGTTTTTGGCCAGGCTCCGAGCAGCAGGAAGCAAATGCGCCTTACCGCTTTAACATAATCGACACACCTGGTCACGTAGACTTCACCGTTGAAGTTTACCGTTCGCTTAAAGTACTTGATGGTGGTGTCGGTGTATTCTGTGGTTCGGGAGGTGTCGAGCCTCAGTCCGAAACCAACTGGCGCTACGCCAATGACTCCGGAGTCGCTCGTTTGATTTATGTCAACAAACTAGATCGTATCGGTGCCGACTTCTACAAAGTCGTCAAGCAAGTCAAAGATATTTTGGGTGCGAACCCACTCGTCATGGTGCTTCCTATTGGCACCGAAAGTGAACTCAAGGGTGTCGTTGACCTTCTCACCCGCACCGCGTGGGTATGGGATGAAACTGGCGATCCACTTGCCTACGAGAAAAAGGAAGTCCCTGCTGACTTGGTCGACAAGGTCGAAGAATACCGCGCCATGCTGATCGAAACAGCCGTCGAACAAGATGACGATGCGATGGAAGCCTACCTCGAGGGTAACGAGCCTGACCTCGACACGCTCAAAAAGTGCATCCGGAAGGGCACTATCAACCTCGACTTCTTCCCCACTTATTGCGGCTCTTCTTTCAAGAATAAGGGGGTACAAAACGTACTCGACGGCGTCGTCGATTACCTTCCTTGCCCAACCGAAGTTAAGCCACAACCTGAGGTGAATGCTGAAGGTGAAGAGACTGGCGAATTTGCCGTAGTCGAGGTAGAAAAGCCACTCCGTGCGCTTGCTTTCAAGATCATGGATGACAAATACGGAGCGCTCACTTTCACACGCATTTACTCTGGTAAAATATCTAAGGGCACCAACGTCCTCAACACTTTTACGGGTAAGACTGAACGGATCGGTCGTATTATCGAGATGCATGCTGACGAGCGTAACGAAGTCGATTCTGCGCAAGCGGGAGACATCGTCGCCCTGCTTGGCATGAAGTCCGTGCAAACAGGTCACACACTTTGCGATCCTGCACACCCTGCCACGCTTGAACCCATGGTATTCCCAGAACCCGTTATTTCTATCGCGATTAAGCCAAAGGATCAAGGTAACGCGGAAAAGATGGGTGTCGCGATCGGCAAGATGGTGGCAGAAGATCCGACATTCATCGTTGAAACAGACGAAGATTCCGGCGAGACCATCCTCAAGGGAATGGGTGAGCTTCACCTCGATATTAAAGTCGACATCCTAAAGCGCACCTACGGAGTCGAAGCATTGATTGGTAAACCACAAGTAGCCTACCGCGAGAGTATTACCAAGACACTCGAAGACAGCTACACCCACAAGAAACAATCTGGTGGTTCGGGTCAATTTGCGAAGATCCAGTATACACTAGAACCACTCGAGCCAGGCGAAGGCTTCCAATTCGAATCCAAGGTTGTCGGTGGTAACGTTCCTCGTGAATTCTGGCCAGCAGTCGAAAAAGGCTTCAAGCTATCTAAGGAAAAAGGTGTCCTCGCGGGCTACCCTTGCTTGGACTTCAAGGTCACACTCACTGATGGTGCCTTCCACGCAGTGGATTCCTCGGCGGTCGCTTTCGAGACTGCAGCCAAGGCAGCCTATCGCCAGTCCCTACCCCAAGCGGGTGCTCAGATCCTTGAGCCGGTCATGAAACTCGATGTCTTTTGTACCGACGACAAGATGGGCGACGTGATCGGTGACTTAAATCGCCGACGTGGTATGATCAAAACCCAAGAGCCGACCAACAACGGCGGTGTCCGTATTAAAGCAGACGCACCACTCTCCGAAATGTTCGGTTATATTGGTGCACTCCGCACCATGACATCTGGTCGCGGTCAGTTCTCTATGGAATTCTCTCACTACGCGGCTTGCCCAAATAACGTATCCGAAATCGTTATCAAGGAAGCTAAGGAACGTGAAGAAGAGAAGAAGAAGTAATTCTTTCCAGACTCCAGAAATCGGATCTTAACAAGGTCCCCGTCCCAAAAGGGCGGGGACTTTTTGTGCCTTAAAATGAATTTTAAAAAGTTGGATTTGAAGACTGCATCCTCCCAAATGAAGTGCTCTAAGCCAAATGCGAGATTGCACTTATTCCAAAGACAGCTTGGCTCTGAGACATTTCTGGCTAGTAACAGGCCCCCTCACCTCTCGCCTTCGCGAAAACGCATCGTCACCGCTAGGGATTAAAATTACGAATATGAGTAAGATTAAAACCTCAACAAACAGAAACTATGTCTGATACCCAAAAACCCTTTACGCGACCTGATGGACGCGCCATCGATCAACTCCGCCCGATCACTTTTGAGACGGGCATTGCGCCCCATGCGCTTGGTTCCGTGCTTGTAAGCTTTGAAAAAACGCGCGTGATCTGCGCTGCCTCCATAGACGAGCGCGTGCCCGGCTGGATGCGCGCACAAAAAGTCGAAGGTGGTTGGATGACAGCAGAGTATTCCATGCTACCCTACAGTACACACGACCGTAAGCAGCGTGACATAAGCCGGGGCAAAGCCGATGGTCGCACAATTGAAATTCAGCGCCTAATCGGCCGTTCACTTCGTGCCGTTTTTGATCTCAAGAAGCTCACTGGTAAAACCATTTGGATCGACTGCGATGTCCTACAGGCCGACGGCGGCACGCGTACCGCTTCAATCACTGGCGCATACGTAGCCGCGCAGATCGCTATACAGAAATTGATCGCAGCAGGCAAACTAGCCGAAAACCCTTTCACTGATTCGGTGGCTGCAGTTTCAGCTGGGGTGTTTGAAGGCACTCCCGTGCTCGACCTCAACTACATTGAAGACAAGAACGCGACCGTCGACGCCAACCTCGTAATGACTGGGTCTGGTAAGTTTGTAGAGGTCCAAAGCTCAGGCGAAGAGGCTACCTTCAGTCATGAAGACCTCGGTACTTTACTGGGGCTTGGGGCTAAAGGGGTCGCTGAAATCAATCTATTACAAGAAGATGCCATTGCCGAAGGCCTGAGATCTGATTAGTGTAGCTTTGAGACTGCGCAAAAGGAACATCTGTTAGTCACAGGAAGAATCGAAAGCTTCGTCCTACCTGTATTTACCCAAATATCGAATTGAGTAGCTCTAGCCCAATTTCGATCTCGTCGCGAAGTGCTTCCTCTTTCGATTTTTCTTTTTCCTCGGAAGGGGCTAGTTCGCTAGCTTTGTTTTGACTTGGTGGAACTTTACCGTCCCCGGTGGGCGGTGTAGATGTCTCTACTGCTTCGGCTTTTTCAGGCTTATCGAGAGCGCGGCGAGCGGCGTTGTTCAGTA
>QXZH01000080.1 GCA_009886465.1 Opitutaceae bacterium | reverse complement strand
GTGCCATTTCAAGGAGGGCGTTAATCTCGCCCTCACCCATTTCATGAGCGGGGTCATAGTGTTTGACTGAGCGACGCTCTTTAATTGCCGTAATTGTTTTCATATAGGCACAGATTGGCACTGTTTATTCGCTAGGCAAGTGCGATGCACGAGAATGTAAGTTTCTAGCAGGGCACTCGCCTAGAAGCTCGACGGCGTGCAGGCGGAGATGATCTTGGCGACGGTTTTGCCCACATTAGTAAAACGGTGCTGTTTCTGGGAGTCGAAGTAGTAGATGTCGCCGGGGCCTAGTCGATAGATCTTTCCGTCCATACGTAACTCTACCTCTCCTTCAACGCAGACGCCGCACTCTTCGCCCTCATGCGAGTAGTAGTCCTTTCCTGTACTGGCACCTGGTTGGTAAGTTTCAGAGAGTATCTGGATCTGCTGCGATTGTGCGGAGCGTGGCAACCCTAGTAGGCTGAGGCCTTCGAGAGGTGAAACCTCCACCTGCTCCGCTGGGTGAAAGCATACCTTTTCCCCTGCTTCGTTGGCTTCGACGCTATCAAAAAACTCGCCCATAGAGAGGCCGAGTGCTTTGAGCACACGCTTGAGAGTTCCCACGGAAGGAGATGTGTTGTCATTCTCGATCTGAGAGAGCGTGCCTACGGTTACATCCGACAGTTCGGCGAGCGCTCGTAATGAGAGTCCCTTATTTTTGCGAAATACCTTCAGTTTTGATCCGATGAGCATGCTATCTAGCGATAAAGGAATTTGTCTATTGGTAAACTAGAATGTCTTTAAAGTAAAAATAATAAGTATCCAATAGGTTTGAAATATCAAACATCCGGTAGAATTTTTTAATATTATAAGATGGCACATTTATTACTTGTTTATTTTACAAATACTTTGTTTAGTATTATAAACAAAGTATTGCAATTCGCGGATGACTTGCCATAAATACAAAAACTAAGTTTATGAACTACAAATTAATTACCCTCTACATCTTCCTGGGGCTTGCACACTCAGTTTACGGTCAACCCTACACAGCTGACTTTACAGGCGGCTACGTCGACGACGCTTTTTCCGAAGTCAACACCTCCGGGACTAGTTTCGTTCTTAAGAACCCCGACAGTTATGGTGGGCAAGAATTCCTCAATTATCATACAGCAGGCGTGGCACCCACAGGCTTCGAGCAAGTGTTTCTGAACTACAGGGGTTCGTCTCCTACCACGCCAAACAACTCGCAGGATTTTTCGGTTTCGCTCGATGTGTCCAATTACGCAGTGTCGGGTGGTTTGACTGCTGCAGCTAATTCTATGGCGCAGATTGGCTTAAGCATCTATGATGCGGACTTCGCTGATACCTTCAAACTGTACAACGGCGCGTATTCTTTTAATGGCGCTGCCTCCTCGGATATCATTTTCTATGATAATACAAATTTTTCTCAGGCGTTCAATTTCTCTTCAGCAGCGACTTTGCTGACTCAGTTTTCGGCAGCTACGCAAACTTTCACCTTTAGTTTCGCCACTCCTGCGAATGCCTCTTTTCAGTCCTTTGCCACGCTCAACATCAACGGCACGGGGACAACATCAGGCAACAATTTTGTGGAAGACTGGGATATGGCTTCTGGAACCTCATTTGATATTAATATTTACGCAGGGTCCAATGTCGCAATCGTGGATGCCTCAGCTGGCTTTGGTTATATGAACGCAGATAATTTTTCCCTCAACGTCGTACCTGAACCCTCCGCCTTCGCGGCGCTGCTTGGTGTTTTTACGATGGCTGCGGTGATCTTGCGCCGCCGTCGTTAAAGAATGGCAACTCCCTGACTTTTTGCAGCCCTACTTTTAATAGGGCGGGGCTGTTTGTTATCGATTCTCCCCGTCATTAAAATTTGTTTACCGTTTTTCTCATTTATCCTAGCGCCAGCGATTGCACTGGCGCAATACGGAGGCGTCGATGATTTTGAGGATAATGCAGTCGATCCGCTCAAGTGGACTGTGATAGCGCCCACTGGCAGTGGCTCTCTCGTAGAAAGTGGCGGCAATTTGCATTTTAATTCCACGGGATCTGGCACGGAGTTACAGTACTACGCGTGGGCGGATGCTAAATATGACGAAGACTTCGAAATCGTCTTCCGTGCGGGCAATACCACTTTTCCCGAGTCATCAGAGGAGTTTGCCGGAATTGGCGTCGAAATCTATCCTACTGGATCGACGACCACTCGACTCAATGTTCGGCTCGGCTCTTACTACGTAGCGACCTTTGGTCCCTCTAGGGACGTGCTGGCCAATTTTTTTGTCAGCAGCATTTTGATCCCGAACCTTGCCGTGCAGCCTGCCACTATTTTTCCTAAAGCGGCTGCTATGCGGCTCTTGTATGATGCCACGGACAAAGTGTTTACTGTTTTTTACGATGCCAACCCGACGGACGGCGTTCAGTGGACGCAGCTTTCAACCTTCGGCGTAAGCGCTGATGCCAACGGCGCTAACAATACTGACTTCGGCATGAGCGCAGGTAGCCAGTTCGATGTTTATGTTTATGCACGCACGGACAATCTCGACGCTGACTCCGGCGAGCTGCTCTTAGATGATTTTCAGCTCATCGAAGGCACGGCTACCGACCCCCCTGCCGAGGTAGAAAGTAGTGCCGCGATTGTGTTTACGACAGAGCTGGGTAAGAGTTATTCTGTATTTAAGAGTTATGATCTTTCCGCAACCCCCGCTTTTACCGCCGTCGGGTTAGTGGGTAGCGGCGACACTTACGAGGCCGTGCCGCTCGCCGAGGGAGAAGGCGCCGTTACTGGCACGGGAAACGACATTCGCGTCCTCGATTCAACTTCACCTAGCCATGATTCAGTCTTTTATAAAATTTTCACCCAATAACTCCCTCATCTTGCTGGCGACGGCTCTATGTATCGGCTCGTTCTCTGCCTTGTCCGCGCAGGTCGCTCATCTTGCCGATGTCAATGCCTCGAGAAAAGCGTTCAAGCCGTCCTTCGAAAGTGGCGACGGCACGCTGGTAATCAAAGAAGGTAGCCTGAGCTACAACGTTGAAGACCCGACCGAAAAAGATTTTCAATACCTACTCTTCCAGCCCGCGCGGTTACGTGCCAGCCAAGATTTTACCATCACGGGCACCTTTAAGAACGATGCCATACCCGAATCTTCTAAGGAACTGGCGAGCATCGGTATCGAAGTCTATCAAGCCACCGACCTACGCAACCGTATGGCAGCTACTTTAAGTGTGGCTCGGCTCAAAGGTTTTTTCTCAAGAACGGTTTTTGCCCAAGTCGTCGAGGGCAGTGAGCCAGTCGATAGTACGTATTCTAGTGACCTGAGAGTGCCGATCGAGACGACGTTTAAATTGAGCTTCGATTCAGGGAAAAAGGTCTTTTCTGTCTTCTACGTTCGCGACGGGAGCGAAGCGACAGAGTGGGAATCTGTCGGTTCCTTCGGGATCAACGGCAATGGCGGAGCAGATGGTAACGCACGCTGGCGGATGAAAAATACTGAAAAATTACTCGTCTATGTTTATGGCTACTCTGAGAATATGCAAATCTTCGATAATGATGTCGAGGTAACTGCACTTTCCATAGAGATCGATTAAATAAAATTCCTGTCATGAAAAAAAGCTTACTCACGCTTCTGCTTGTTACCCTCTGTGGCAACGCACTTGCAGCCGAAGACTGGGGGCTCACAACCGACTTCCCAGATGCGCGTAAACTGGAGATGAACTTCAGTAGCCTGCGCATTGGTACGGCCGAGTATAAGGGAGGCCCTACTGGTTGCATCGTGTTTTATTTTCCTAAAGGCGCCATCGCCGCTGTCGATCAGCGCGGCGGCTTTTCCGGCACTTATCTGATGGGCGATGGCTATGTCGATGCCATCTGCTATGCCGGTGGTTCACTTATGGGTATCGAAGCCTCTGCGGGTGTGGCCGAGGGGCTCTTTGAACGGCGCGAGAGTGTGTCTTGGTTTGAGATACCCGTGGTGCGTGGTGCTATTATCTACGATTTTCTTCCACGTACTAATTTGATCTATCCCGATGTCGCTCTCGGTCAGGCCGCTTTTGAGCATGCGCGCCCCAATCAGTTTTACCTCGGCCGAGTTGGCGCAGGGGCACATGCCTCCGTCGGCGTAGGTTTCGATGCTAAGTATGCCGAATGGGGCGGGCAGGGTGGTGCCTTTCGGCAAATCGGTAAGACCAAGGTGGCTGTCTTTATCGTCTGCAACGCACTCGGTGCTGTGCATGGGCGCGATGGCCAAGTCGTCGCTGGCAACCGAGACCGTCAGACTAAAGAGACATTCAATATCGCCGATGATGTAGATCGCCGAATCAAAGAAGGGGCAAACTTAAAGACCGCTTCGGGGCGCACCACCTTGACACTCATTGTAACAAACCAGAAATTGAGCGAAAAAGAGCTCCGCTCCCTAGCGCGCCAGGTCAATGCCTCGATGGGGCGCGTCATCCAGCCGCTCGCCGCGATCGACGATGGCGATATCACCTACGCCGTCTCGACTAACGAAGTGGGAAACGATGACATCGGCGTGACCGCGCTCGGTATCGTCGCTTCCGAGCTTGCGTGGGACGCTGCCTTGAGTATATTCGATCATTAGATGCGGTCTGTCTTTCAGATCTATTGGATCATGGGAACATTCTTTTCCCTAATTGTTATAGGTTCGATTTTTTTCTCGACCGACCGCGTCCGCAATCCCCACACCATCGTCTATGCCACCTATGGCGACATCAAAGATTGGGATCCAGCAGTCGCATTTTCGTTAGAGGTCATGGTGCTGGCTAATATCTATGAGCCACTTGTTTACTACGATGGTCGCGACGGGGGCGATCAAGTGCTCCGCCCCGCATTGGCGGAAAGCTGGTCGGTCAGCGAAGACGGGCTGGTCTGGACTTTTAAACTCCGCCCCGACGTGCGCTTTCACGATGGTGAGCGATTGACCGCCGCCGCCGCCAAGCAATCGCTCGACCGCACCATCGCATTGAAAAAGGGCGGCTTTTATATCTGGGAAGCAGTCAATGAAATCCGCGCCGTCGATGCGCTGACTTTAGAAATTGAGACCTGCTACCCCGCGCCAATCGATTTGATCGCATCCTCTCAATACGCGGCCTACATCTATTCGCCTGCTGCGGCGAAGCAAAGTTCGGACTGGTTCAACCAAGGTCGCGCTGCTGGTACTGGTCCGTATCGCTTGCGTCAGTGGGATCGCAATCAACAGATCGTCTTAGAAAAGTTCGACGACTATTGGGACGGCTGGGATGCGGGACAAATGACGCGAGTCATCTTTAAGGTTGTGCGAGAGAGTGCTACTCAGGTGCAGCTTCTCCTCGCGGGTGAAGCCGATTTCTTGTCACTCATCTCCGTGGATCTAGTCACGGCCTTTGAACGCAACCCAGAAATCCGCGTGGCATATATTCCTTCGTGGAAAAATTCCCAGTTTCTGCTCAATACACAGAGGGCGCCGACCAATGATGTTAACTTTCGCAAAGCGCTCGTCCATGCCTGGGACTACTCAAGCGTCGTCGATCAAGTCTATGCGGGTAGTGCCGAGGTCTCGCGTGGTATCATTCCCGAAAGTCTCTGGGGACACGATGCGGCGCTAGAGGCGCCTGTCTTCGATCTGGAAAAAGCCCGCCAGTATTTAGAGCAATCATCCGTACCCGACAGTGAACGGCGGATATCCATCGCCTACATTGCAGCTTCGGAGGCCTATCAAAGTGCAGCCGAACTTTTTCAAAGCAATCTGGCGGAGATCGGGGTCGAGGCCGAACTCAAGCCTGGCCCGTGGGGAACGATTTGGGATGCCGCAAAGAATCCTGCTTCCGCGCCCAATGCGATTTCTATGACGTGGTGGCCGACCTACGCCACGCCTTCAGATTGGTTGACTGGGCTTTTTCGCACAGAAGAGCGCCCCAACTTCAACCTCTCATACTACGCCAACTCCGACTATGATGC
>QXZH01000008.1:2111-3535 GCA_009886465.1 Opitutaceae bacterium | reverse complement strand
CAAAGTCGCCATTACGCAGAACCTGCGGCGATTATGCAATTAGTTGGGTCCAGAGCATCGGTGAAGGTCGTGTTTTCTATACCAGCCTTGGGCACAATCACCATATTTATACCGATCCACTGATGCTTAAGCACTTTCTTGCTGGCATCCAATTTGCCACTGGCGACATCGAGGCAGATACCAGCCCGAGTGCATCTCTCGGAAAATAAAATTTACGTTAATATGCAAAACATGAAAACGACTATTAACCGTCGCACTTTTCTCAAAACGACTGCAGCGACGACTGCGGGGGCCTTTATTTTACCACGGTTCTCGATTGGAAAGGCGGGTCCATCGGCCAATAGTAAGATTAACATTGCGATGATTGGTGCTGGAGGAATTGCACGTCTTGCCTACGAGGGGTGTGAGGGCGAGAACATTGTCGCACTTTGCGATATTGATCGCCACCACTTTCCAGAATGGGCAGCAGGGAAAGGCACGCCCACCTATTCTGATTTTCGTGTGATGCTCGATAAAATGGGAAACGAGATTGATGCTGTCTGTATTAATACACCTGACCACACGCATTTTGCAGCTACGCTAGATTCGATGCAGAGAGGCAAGCACGTTTGCACGCAAAAGCCTCTCACTCATAATATTTGGGAAGCGCGCACCTTACGTAAGGCGAAGGATGAATATGGCGTTGTCACTAATATGGCTAATCAAGGTCATACTGGCGATGGGATACGCATAATGCGTGAGTGGTATGAAGCCGATGTTTTTGGTCAGATTTCTGAGGTGCATTTAGGCTTCAATGGGCCAAAATGGGAGAGTAAGTATTTTAAGAAACCAGAGCAAATGCCTCTTGAGAGTCAGCCCATCCCCGATGGGGTCGACTGGGATCTTTGGTTAGGTCCGACCCGAGAGACGGCTTACAATGACATCTACCATCCTCTCACATGGCGCGGTTTTAATGATTTCGGCACGGGACAATTTGGTGATTGGTTTTGCCACATAGGTGACGGCCCAGTCTGGATATTAGATCTTTACGACCCGATTGTGGTCGAATGTATAGAGCGAGGGCCCGCGCTCGAAGGTATGATTCCCGATTACAGCATCGTGCGCTATGACTTTCCCGCTCGCGGCGATAAGGCCGCATGTTCAATGTATTGGTATGATGGGGCTTGCAATGGGGGCAGCCCCATTAAATCACCGCCAGAGTGGGATTTGGGTAAGATACCCGACAGTGGTTCTTTCTGGTATGGTGAGAAACAAAATGCTTATTTAGATAATCGATCCAATAACCCTCGCCTAACGAGCAGAGAGGTTTTTAAAGAATTTAAAGAAAATGCCACTATCGATGAAAAGTATTCTCGTATAAAGCAAAAGGGGCCTTTTGCCGAGTGGGTGGCTGCGATCAAAGGTGACCTCGCCGAGTGTGGGTC
>QXZH01000008.1:0-2011 GCA_009886465.1 Opitutaceae bacterium | reverse complement strand
CCTTGGGCGGTGCATGACCAGAATCGGCCAATGCCTCCTGTCGTCACACCCGCTGCGAACATTGCTCAGCCACCCTCCGACGCCATTGTCTTGTTTGATGGCACCGAGGCATCTTTTCATGAAAACTGGCGGCACAATCGACCCGCAGACGAACGTGAACAAAACTGGATCGTTGTTGAGGGCGCACTTCAGAGCATGCGTGGTGCGGGTAAGCTCTCAAGTTTAGCTGAACTAGGCGATTGCCAGTTGCATATTGAATGGCGTGCACCGACCGAGATCGTTGGACAAGGCCAAGGGCGAGGTAATAGCGGCGTCTTTTTCATGGACGGTATGGTCGAAGTTCAGATACTCGATAACTATAAAAACCCTACCTATGCCGATGGCAGTGCAGGGGCGGTTTATGGTCTTATGCCACCTGCAGTCAATGCCTTACGCCCAAGCGGGGAGTGGCAAAACTATGACATCATATTTCGCCGCCCAATTGCTCGTGACGGAGTAATTTTAGATCATGGATCACTGACGGTTTTATTGAACGGAGTCGTCGTACAAGATAATACACCCTTGGAAGGTGGAAGTGGGCATAAGAAGCGTAAGCCGCTAGACCGGATTTTTCCGGAGCTGGGTGCTTTAATGCTTCAAGATCACGGTAACCCAGTTCGTTTTCGCAATATATGGTATCGGCCGCTACGTCCAAGGGCGCTTGATGGTTGCACTGATGGCCGACTCTCTGGGGAGTCGACGCTTACTAAGCGTAGTCAAATCGCGGCTGAATTACGTCAGCATGCGCGAACCTTAGAAGGCCAGCCAAAAGCCCTCCGATTGCTGGAGTCGCTCAAATATGAGGAGGACGCAGATGCTCGCGCAGAGGCCAATAATCTAATCGTATTGTATGTAGCTAAGCTTAAAAAAATAGCGCCGCTTGAGATGGAGGACGAAAAGAACCAAGTTTTGTCCTTAGATAAAGCGCTCCAATACATGCATCGCCATAGGCTCATCCCGAACGATTATCCGATAAGGATGTTTGTTAATGATCTCGCAATCCAGCAAGGCTGGAAAACGGATAAGTAGTCGAAAGGTAGAGTTGATAGAGCTGGTTGATAACTCAAAAACTGTATCAAACTTCTTTGTAAGCTAATGAGACGAGCTGCTTGAGTCGCTCGATTTTGGCGGAAGAGGTCTTCGCGATGAAGCCACGGGCGTGGGTGAAGTGGACGTCAGTTTCTTCTTCTAATCGTGTGAATTCCATGCGCAGGTCGTCATTGAATCGGCGCATGCCGTAGCCAGTGCCACGACTGTCGGGATAAACGAGAGCGAGGATTTCGTTTTCTAGCTCGAGCTTTCCTACGTGATAGCCGAGCCCGGAGGAAGCCTCCTCAGGCATGGGATCTGTGCGCGGCATGAAGAGGGCTTTGAAGCCATCGAATGTCCAGACTTCCGCGTGCTGGGCGACAAAGTCGAGACGGGTGCGTAGATTGGTCACGTAATCGACCAAGTCTTGACCAATCATGCGCATAATCTCCCAGATCGGTTCGCCCGGGTTGTGTACTGTCTGACTGCCGAAGCGGCGAAGGATGGTGATGTCGAGCGGTGAGTTCAGTCTGCCTAGCGTTTCGCGATCCATCTCCAGCCATTTTGCTGTATCCACCGGACCTCTGCAGTCGAACCATTCAGCCACTTCAAGCCAGCTGCAAAATTCGCGGCTGTCTTCGTAGATACCGAGATGCTGAAGAACGAGAGAAAGTGCGCAAGTGGGCACATGGTCGCGAGGGAGCTGATGGTGATCGAAGTTGTGAAGGGAAGCATCATGTTGGTGACCAATGTCGAGCACGGCGACGGAGGTGTCATTTAGATCGGCTTCGGTAGGGTCGCGACGCTGGATGGCGACAGGCGCTTGTGTGAGTAGTACTGCGCAAGCGAGGAAGTCGTCTTTATGGGCACCGCCAGGATGCGTGACAATCGATGAAATCATCGGTCGAGTGGGGCGTGGAGAGTGAGGCGTGGCAAGTGTATT
>QXZH01000079.1:7378-9024 GCA_009886465.1 Opitutaceae bacterium | reverse complement strand
GCGTAGTCATAAATGTAGCCATCAGCATTGGTGTAGAAGGAGCGGGTGTAAGTATTCGTAGTCGTGGACTCGGGGGTGTAAACAGTAGTGGATACCTGATTTCCTTGAGCATTGCCGTGGTAGGTAGAGCCATGGTGCGGTATGGCATGATGTCCGCCATGTTGATCGTGACTGTGCCCGTGGCCGTTGCCGTGGGTATGGCCATTACCTTGGGAATAGGTATCGTTATCATGGCTGGTCGTAGTGCGAACCGTAGCGGGCGTGGTGTAGGTAGTTTCGAAACGCCAGGTCATGAGCTTACCCCCCTCCCCATCATCGACTTCAGTTTCTGGAGCACCCCAGATAGCAACTACCCTAGAGTAGTGTTGCCCGAGGTAACCCTGCATTCGTTCGTCGACACTCACACAGCCGAAAAAGACTAAGGGAAGTAAAAGAATGATGAGGCGTAAGGGGCTTTTCCGCATGGGATTTCGGGTTGTGGATTGGGGTATGGAACTCATTTAAATGACTATCATAAATAAACGGAATATTTGCGTAAATGCAACGCCGAAGCTGCATTTGAAACGGCGGACCAAGCCCCACATCAATGGCTTAACGGATTTACTGAAGCCCTGCTACCAATGTTTGAAACGATAAGGTTCGGGGTCGAAATCCGAACCAAATTCTACTTTAACCACATCTGTGACTTTGATAGCCTTAAGTGACTGTGGTATTGAAAAACGAAGCTGTCGGTCGCGGTAGGTATATTCGATTGAATCTCCTGTGCGCATCAGGGTGACGCGGATGGGTTGCGTAGGACAATCCCTAAGGACCACGGGGTTAGTTGCGGTAGCATGGTCTTGCTTCGCGTGGAAATACCAAGTTCGGTCCTTGGTAGTGATGGGGACATTGCACTTTTCTGGCCACGGCCCTCCTCCATTGATATCGAAGACCGAGGCTTCGTTGGTTTCCATCCATTCCCCCATTTCATCAAAGAGGCGCCAGACTTCATCGGGGAAAGTGCCGTCGGGGCGTGGACCGATATTGGCGAGGAGATTACCGCCCAGGCAACGGACTTCGGCAAGGGCTCTTAAGACTGCGTCAGTCTTGTTAATCTTTTCACCTTTAGCGATATCGTAGTGCCAGGACCCGCCTTGAATGATTGTGCAAAGTTCCCACCACCACCCATTATCTAGAACGGGTTTACGGATAAAGCGGGGATCTGCCATTTGGAAACCTTCGGGAGTAGCGTGGTCGCCGCTCTCCAGGCCTCGGTTATTGATAACGATGGGTGGATGCAGTTCGCGGATACGCTCAAGACTTGCGCCGTGACCACCGTCGCCCCACCAGATATCAGGTTTGAATCGGGTGATCAGTTCTTCGACTTGGTTTTGGTTGAATTGCTGAAATGCCGCCACATGGCTTGCCGGTTTCGGGGGAAGTTTGTCCCGCTCCTTTCCCTCGAAATCGATGATTGTATCACCTCCGATGGCGTAGTTCATGTAGTGGCGATCGTAATACCAATCCATTCCCGAATAGTAGAAACCAACCTTCACGTCATTTTTATGGCAGGCCTCAACAAAGGGGGCGATGAGGCATTTACCACCGAGGGATTGACGGACTCCCATCAAAGCATAATCAGAATCCCAGAGGGCATAACCGTCATG
>QXZH01000079.1:0-7278 GCA_009886465.1 Opitutaceae bacterium | reverse complement strand
ACCTGCATCTTGCGGTTCTTAAATTTATTCCACATCGGCCAATTATAATAGCGCTTACCGTTTTTCACCTCGATCGTCGGGGTAATTATTTTGCCGGTGAGACTATCAGTGTAAGCGGCGGCACTACCATCTTCCTGAAGTTGTTCTACTTGCTGAGCCTGGGTGGAGAGCGCGAGTATCCCGAGGAGGGCGGGGATTAAAAAACGAGGGCTCATGCGGGATCTATAGAATGATTGTTTTGTGTAGCATGGATTGCGGGGCTTGTAAACCCAGTAGGTGTTTGCAAACGCTCTGATTACTGCTAGATATGTGTCAAAATGAAAAGTGACTCATCTTCTCAGTGCCCCTTCCATGGCGGCAAAACGAATGCTTCGCCGCCTCTCGAAGGCCATGACCTGCGATGGGATCTTGCGAAGCATGCTGAGCTCCTCAGCCCGAATCCAAGCGAAGAAATAAGTAGTCTTGATAAAAGCGCAAAGGAAGCGTGGCGAAATTCAGTTCGCTGCATAGGAAGACGACTATGGGCTGGGCTGAATGTAATCGACGCTAGATCCCTAACTGACCCGGACGAAATATTTGAAGCTCTCATTACTCATCTAAGAAAGGCGACGAACGGAGGGAAAATTGTTCCCGTAATGACTGTCTTCCAAGAATGGCATCCCGATCAACCTGAAATCCGGATTTGGAATCACCAGCTACTCCGATACGCAGGCTATGAGGCTCCCAATCAGGAGGTCCTCGGGGACCCAATGAACGTGGAACTTACAAACTTGGCGATCGCTCTAGGTTGGTGCCCTCCCGCCGAGCGAAGTCGTTTTGACCTCTTGCCGATCATCATTCAGGTAGGGGAAAAATTACGCTACTATGAAGTTCCAAAGGATGAAGTACTTGAGGTACAGATTAGGCACCCGAAATACCCCTTCCTGGAGCAAATGGACTTGCGGTGGTATGCTGTACCCGTCGTTTCAGATATGATTTTTGCGACCGGCTCATCGCTTCACCCTTGCGCGCCTTTTAGCGGGCACTATCTCGGGACAGAGATCGGAGCCCGAAATTTGGCAGACTCAAATCGATATAATTTACTGCCTGAAATCGCAACTAAGCTCGGCCTCGACATGACAACGCCGCGAAGTCTGTGGAAAGACCACGCACTCGTCGTTCTGAATGAAGCTGTCTTATCTTCTTTCGACAAGGAGGGCGTTCGAATCGCGGACCACCATGGGGTTTCTGACGAATTCTTGAAGTTCTGTAAGCAGGAAGCGAAAGCGGGACGCGAGGCGAGCGCAGAATGGAGTTGGATCGTTCCGCCGATCTCAGGGTCTGCGACCTCAGTCTTCCATCGAAGTTACAAAGAAGAGGCTGTTTACCCGAACTTCCTACTCCAAGTGCCTGCGTGGAAGACCGAGCGAGGTAAACAAATTCTTAATTTGCGGGACCCTCACTCTCTATGAAGTCTTTTTGACTGGTGTTAATACGCCATGGATGGTTTTGATAGTGCAGATGCGATACACATCTGTTGCAGCCCGAAATATATCTCACCATTTGTGAGCTTTGATAATGATTTGATCCGCAAGGCCAAGAAGATCGGGCTTCATACCGATTCACCTAGCTTCCATTAACTTCTCCACATGTCTTTTTCTCCTGAAGATCCGCCTACCGGCGCAGAATTTATTGAGCAGACACTCTCCGCGCCTGAGAATGCCGAAGAGTCGAAGTTGCGTCCGCTCTCATTTGGGGACTTTGCGGGGCAGGATAAAACGCTGGAGCGCCTCAAGGTAATGGTCGGCGCGGCGCGAGATCGTGAAGAACCACTCAACCACATTTTACTGAGCGGCCCCCCTGGCTTGGGCAAGACCACACTCTCCCTCATCCTTGGTAATGAGATGGGGACGAAAGTGAATATCACTTCGGGCCCCGTTATTGACAAACCGGCCGATCTGGCCGGGCTTTTGACCAATCTGCAGGAAGGCGACATTCTCTTTATCGATGAGATCCACCGCATCCCAAAAAACGTGGAGGAGTATCTCTATTCTGCGATGGAAGACTTTCGTATCGATATCATGATCGACCAAGGCCCCAACGCCCGCAGCGTGCGACTCAACTTGCCCCGCTTCACCCTTCTCGGCGCAACCACCCGCATGGGCTTACTGACTGCGCCGCTACGTAGCCGATTTACGCTGCAATCGCGCCTTAGTTATTATGATCACGCGACACTGCAAGGCATTGTGGAACGCACTTGTGGGATTCTAAATGTAAAATTTGAAACAGCTGGCGCGTCCGAGATCGCTCGTCGCGCACGCGGCACACCGCGGATCGCGAATAATCTGGTCAACTTCTGTCGTGACTTCGCGCAGCAACGCGGCAACGGCACGATCACCAAGGACTCCGCTGCGGCCGCGCTTGAGCTATTAGAGATCGATGCGCGCGGCCTCGACGAAATGGACAAGCAGATGATGCGCGTCATGGCGGAAAATTATCGCGGTGGCCCCGTCGGCCTCGGCACTGTGGCCGTCGCCGTAGGTGAAGAAGCCCATACTCTTGAAGAAGTCCACGAACCTTTTCTCATTCAAGAAGGTTACCTCCAACGCACCGCCCAAGGTCGTGTGCTAGCCGAAAAGGGTTGGCGTGTGATCGGCTTAGAACCGAATAAAGAAGGCGGCGGACAGGCGGAATTACTTTAAGATATTCGCTAGCGACTAACATATCCTACGAATTTGCGGCGCCACCGCACAGGCGCACTTGCCACTTTACCTAGCTGCCGAAAGCCGCTACATTGTTACTTTACTAGGTCTCTTCACCTTCACTTCCGCGCACGTCTACCATGGGTCGCAATTCTATACACAAAATCAAACGTCCGCCTCGCCACTCGACAGGGCCGACTGTTATTTACATCGAAAACGAGGACGATCTCTTTGACCTCATCGAGCGCACGAAAAATCCTCTGATTCTCATACTAGAGGGCGTGCAAGACCCGCACAATCTTGGCGCATGCTTACGCACGGCCTCCGGCGCGGACGTCACTGCGGTGCTCGCACCTGTGAAAGGCGCTTGCGGCATTACGCCGACCGTACGCGACATCTCTTGCGGTGGCGCGGATGATGTACCCTTCCTAAGAATTAAGAATATCGGCATGCTACTGCGTAAATTCCAGGACCGAGAAATTAAGATAGTCGGCACCTCAGATCGGGGCAACGACTCACTCTACGATGTCGATTTCACAGGGCCAACCGCGCTTGTCCTAGGCAGCGAGGGCTGGGGACTGCGCAAGGTAACGGGCGATCACTGCGATCACTTAGTCAATATCCCGATGGCGCGCTCAGTGGATTGCTTGAACGTTTCTGTGTCCGCAGGGGTCTGCCTCTATGAGGCGGTGCGGCAGCGAATGTAATACCGGCGACTGAGCGACACAAAGGGTCTCACTGGTCGAGAGTAGTGACTGGCTAGTCTGTAGCGCCTAGCTTTGCTCATTCGTATTCTGATCGGAGCAAGCTCATGAGTTAGGAATTAATTGGATACAAAAAAAGCCCCGTCGCTTTTCGGGCGGACGGGGCTTTAGAAATCGTTTTTATCGAAGCTGCTTACTCGAAGTTATAAGCGCCTAGCTTGCGGCCGACCTTTTCCATGTTCAATTGAACTAGGTCAGGCACACCGTTTTCGTAGGGCACTTGCACTTCGCCTTGGATGAGGGGAAGCGCATATTTGTAGAAGTTGAAATTCATGCTGACGCCATCTTCATTAATCCAGCTCTCGGGGAGCTTTTTCACGCCGTTGGCAATCTCAGAGAGGTCAGCTAGGCCGGTTTCGCAGGTGTAGGTCTCGCCTTCCCCGCGGACCAGAGTGACCATTTTATCGGTCTTACCTTCGACCGCAGCAATGACGGCGGCTTGGCCAGCCATGTAGGCTTCGTCGTTGTCGGCCTGCGAGGAGCAATGAACCGCGGCGCGTTGGGCCATGCCGAGTTTGACAGAACGGGCTTTGACTTGAAGACCCTCTTCAGCGAGTCCGCGAAGGTATTCGCCAGCACCACCGAGCTGGGAGTGCCCAAAAGCATCGGCACTCGCGCTGTCAGTGGAAACGTAATTACCGTCAGCATCGACGAGACCTTCGCCCACGACGACGACGCAGTATTTATGCTTCTGTAAAACATGCTGCACGTCGGCAATGAACTTATCCGCCGAGAAGGCGACCTCGGGAAGATAAATAAGGTGCGGTGCGGCACTGGGATCGTCGCGGCGTTTGGCAAGTGCGGCACCAGCTGCGATCCATCCAGCGCTACGGCCCATCACTTCGATGACTTGCACGAGGTCGTGTTGACCCATGCCTGCATTGTCTGCGGCGATCTCTTTGACCGAAGCCGCGATGTATTTGATCACAGAACCATAGCCAGGGGTGTGGTCGGTAGTGACAAGGTCGTTATCAATGGTCTTCGGGATGCCAATGACACGAAGTGCGTAACCGCGCTCTTGAGCGAGCTTGGAAATCTTGTCCGCGGTGTCTTGCGAGTCATTGCCACCAGCGTAAAAAAAGTAGCGTATATTGTGCGCTTCGAAGACTTCGAGCACGCGATCGAAGTCAGCTTGTTTCTTGAGCTTGTAGCGGCAGGTGCCAAGGGCGGCGCCAGGTGTGTGGCGAAGACCCCGGATGTTTTGCTGCGACTCAGCGGCGAGGTCGATCAGTTGCTCGTTAAGAATGCCGAGCACACCATTGAGGCCGCCGTATATTTCTTCGATGCACTCGTGATTGAGCGCTTCGGCAACGGCGCCCGAGAGGCTGGCGTTGATCACGGATGTGGGACCGCCGGATTGGGCGATGAGACAGTTTCCTTCGAGTTCTTCAGACATAATCTATTAGGTGTTAAAATTCAGGTGTGTGATTGTGTGTATGTGGGTGCTTTCTGAAAGCAATCTTTAAAGAATTTTGAGAGATTTCTCAGAGAATCGCACCAGGCGTGTAGTTGGTTGCGGCGGGAAAATTTTGGGCTTCTTCGCCAACGGCAGTGCAGAACTTGTCGACCTGAGTGGCAGCGAGACCCGTCATAGCTTGCGCGCGGTTCATCATTCCGGTGAGCTGCTCCAGCGAGAGACCAAGGCGGCTGTCGCCAGCAAGACGCTCGACCAGGTTGTTAACTGTAATGTCACCGGCGCGAAGATCGCGAACGGTCTGCACGGCGTGCTCCTTGATCGCTTCGTGGGCTTCTTCACGCCCAGCACCTGCTTTGACTGCTTCCATCAGGACGGTAGTGGTCGCGAGGAAGGGGCCGTAGCGCTGGTTTTCCTGACCAATCATGGCGGGATAGACTTCCATCTGATTCAGAATCGTGAGGAAGGTGTCGATCAAACCGTCGACGGCGAAAAAACTATCTGGCAAGAAGACACGGCGCACGACGGAGCAAGAGACGTCCCCCTCGTTCCATTGATCGCCCGCCAGCTCGCCCGCCATGGTAAGGTAGCCCTTTAAGATGACGGCAAAGCCGTTGAGTCGCTCGCAACTACGGCTATTCATCTTGTGCGGCATGGCAGAGGAGCCGACTTGGCCTTTGGCAAAACCTTCGCTGGCTAGTTCGTGACCGGCCATGATGCGTAGAGTCTTAGCAAAGCTGGACGGTCCCGATGCAAGGCGTACAAAAACGGAGACAACTTCGAAGTCGAGACCGCGAGGGTAAACTTGCCCCACAGTGTCGAGTGACGCGCCTACGCCGAGGTGGTCGAGAATACGGTCTTCGAGGGAGGCAACTTTCTCGGCATCGCCGCCGAAAAGCGTGAGCAGATCCATCTGCGTGCCGACAGGGCCTTTCAAGCCGCGCACGGGATAGTTATCAATAATGCGGTCTAGCTCGTGGACGGCGCAGAGCAGGTCTTCCCCGAACATGGCGAGGCGTTTGCCAAAAGTAGTGGGTTGGGCTGGCACGTTGTGCGTGCGGGCGGTTATGACGAGATCCTTCCATTGCTCGGCGCGTTCAGCCACTTTGAGTAGAGCAGCAATGGCCTTAGTGCGGACGACTTCGAGCGCTTGGATGATCTGCAGCTGCTCGACGTTTTCCGTAAGATCACGGCTAGTAAGGCCTTTGTGGATGTGTTCGTGCCCCGCAAGTTCGCAGAACTCTTCAATTCGTGCTTTAACGTCGTGCCGAGTGATGGCTTCACGCTCGTTGATCGAATCGAGGTTGATCGTGCCCTTAACGCGCTCGTAGGCGTCGATAGCTTCTTGCGGGATATCGAGCCCGAGATCTTTTTGCGCGCGAAGCACGGCGATCCAGTATTCACGCTCTAGGGTGATACGACCTTCCGCGCTCCAGACAGCCTTCATCGAATCCGATGCGTAACGAGTGGCTAAGACATTTGGTATGTTTTCCATGATAGTTTGAAATTGGGAAAACATTTGATGTTACAAATCCCAGCCCCCCATGCGACACAAAAACGGGGAAATTCGTGTAGGACCCCAGTTTATAGCTGTAGGAGATCAAAAATGCCAATTTCCTTACGTCCAATTTCTCGAAAGCCACGGCGGGCCGCTCGATCAAAGTGAAATAATTCTAGAAGGGTTTTCATTGAATCCATACATACGTACGATCCATAAAAGAGTTGTTACAAAATACCTTTCTTGACCAAGATTAAATCTTAAGAAGAAAATGCGACTAAGCCTCACTACTACCGTCATATTGTTCACAATACTTGCAAATACAAGTAAGGGCACGAACGATTCTAAGCAAACCACCCCAGCGGTCGCGGGTTACGGCAACGAGGTGTTTGAAATTGGTTCAATAATCTATGCCAGCGATTTCAGTGATCATGCGAATTGGATTATTCAAATTGAGGCATCGGAAAACTTGCCCTCCGAGGAGAGAATTTCCTATTCAGCCGGAGTTCTTGACCTTTATATGCCCGCAAAAGGATGTACCGCATGGCTGAATAAAAAGCTCACTGGCGCAATTACTATTGTTTATCAGGTCAGGTGCCCAATAGAGACGATTAACGGCACTAGCATTCAAGCACGCGACATCAACAATTTCTGGCATTGCTCAGACCCCTTCGAATTTGACGCGCTGCTGCGTGATAGCGAAACGCGCTACAAAGGTAATTTCTCTAGCTACCATGAAATGCTTGTTACTACGCGATTACTGGTGGCGGCGGCGGCATAGGCAATCAAACCACCCGCTTTCGTCGCTATCCACGCTGCGCAGGTGGCGAAAATATCCCTCATGTCGCGTTGAATGACAAAGATGTTAATCCAGACTACCTGATAACACCTGGCAAATGGCACACTATACAATTAGTCGCC